>JAHDXY010000214.1 GCA_023384005.1 Burkholderiaceae bacterium
ACCATGTGGTGGCCTCCAGGCGCGATGTACGCGTTTCCGGCGAGAAGGCGCTCGCCGCCCCTGGCTTCACTCACCCTGATCCTGCAAAGGCCGTCCAGGCGATCGGCGAAGCTGCGCGTGAAACCTGCCGGCATGTGCTGGGTAATCACGATCGCCGGAAAGTCGGCAGGCAGACGCGTGAGACTGGTACGGATCGCCTCGGTCCCGCCGGTCGAGGCACCGATCGCGACCACGCGTTCCGTGCCCACCCGCCCGCGCGCGCTGCGCGGCGCGACGGCGATCGTATCGCCTGCGCCACGCGCTGTCGCTGTCGCTGTCGCTGTCCCCGTCGCCGTCGCCGGCGCAGTCGCCGGCGCAGTCGCCGGCGCGGCAATCGTAGCCTCGGCCGCGCCCGCGCCCGGGCCGCGCCTGGCAATCGGCGCGACGCTGCCCGCGCCGCGACGCGCGACGCGCGCGCCCGCCGCCACCCGGATCTTCTCGACGATCTCCGCGCCCGCCGCCTGGAGCCCCTGCGCGACGCCGATCCGCGGCTTCGGAACGAAATCGACCGCCCCCAGTTCCAGCGCGCGCAGCGTCGTCTCGGCCCCGCGCTCCGTGAGCGTCGAGATCATCAGCACCGGCATCGGCCGCAATCGCATCAGCTTCTCGAGGAAGTCTATACCGTCCATTCTCGGCATCTCGACGTCGAGCGTGAGCACGTCCGGGTCCAGGGTGCGAATCATCTCGCGGGCCGCGTAGGGATCTCCCGCGACACCGACGCATTCCAGATCCGGTTGCGCGTCGACGATCGCTCGCAACAGCGAACGTACCAGCGCGGAGTCGTCTACGATCAGGACGCGCACGCGACTCATCGTTTCATCCGATGCGCCGGTAGACGGTCATGCCGATGTGCGCGAACAACTCGCGCTTCTCGGCGCAACTCTCGGAGTGACCCACGAAGAGCAGTCCGGCAGGCTTGAGCGCGGCGTGAAGGCGCTGCAGCACTTCGGCCCGCGTCTGCTCGTCGAAGTAGATCAGGACGTTGCGGCACAGGATCGCGTCGCAGCGTTCAGCGTCCGGCCACCGATCGGCCAGGTTCTGCCACGCGAAATCCACCAGCGAGCGCAGCTCGGGCATCAGGCGAACGCTGCCTTCGTTCGAGCGCACGCCACGCAGGAAGAAACGCCGCACGCGCGACTCGGACACGCCATCGATCCGTTCGAGAGGAAAAACCGCCCTTCGACCCGCCGCGAGCATCTCGGTGTCGATGTCGCTCGCGCGCACGCTGATCGGCGGTCGCGCTCCGAATGCCTCGACTGCCGCCATCGCGACCGAGTACGGCTCCTCGCCGCTCGCGCATCCCGCGCTCCAGACCTTGGCCGAGGGCTGCGCCACGAGGCGCTTTCTGAGATGGTCGACCAGCACCGGGAAGTGGTGCGCTTCCCGGAAGAACGAGGTCAGGTTGGTCGTGAGCGCGTTGACGAACGCCTCCGACTCGGCGCTCCCGTCGCGAACGGCCGCTTCGACGAAGCAGCGAATGTCCGGATGGCCGAAATCGCGCACGCGCCGCAGCAGGCGCCCGACGACCATCGCGCGTTTTCCGGGCGCGAGCGAGATGCCTGCCCGCTCGCGAATCAGCCAGCGAACGCGTTCGAAAGTGGCATCGTCGAGCACCTCGGCCGCGTTGAAGAGCTGCTGGGCGATCTCGCTCATCGTACCGGCTCGCAAAGCGCCCGGGAGCCGCGATCGCGCGCGCTTCGACCCGCCAGCGTGAGCCGCGCGGGTCGCACGCTCAGGCGACGATCGCCATGTCCGGAGAAACGACCAGGCGCTCGATGTCGAGCAGGATCAGCAGCCGCTCGCCCACCGTTCCCAGGCCGACGATGTAGCCGTTGTCCACCACCGCCGAAATGAGCGGCGCGTCGCGTACCTGATCGGCGGCGAGTTCGAGCACGTCGGAGACGGAATCGACGACCACGCCCACGACGCGCCCGGCGACGTTGAGCACGATCACCACCGTGAACGCATCGTATTGCGCCGTGCCAAGACCGAAGCGGATTCGCAGGTCCACGATCGGAACGATCACGCCGCGCAGGTTGACGATTCCCTTGACGAACGGCGGCGCGTTGGCGATCCGGGTCGGCTGCTCGTAGCCGCGAATCTCCTGGACCTTGAGGATGTCGATGCCGTACTCCTCGGCGCCAAGCCTGAAGGTGAGGTACTCGCGCGGGCGCTGCGACGCGGCTGGCGGCGGCTGCGAAGCCTGGGTGGCGATTGCGGTGTGCATCTTGATCTCCGGTGAGGAAGGTCTCAGTGGCGGCTTCGCCGCACCAGGTGCGCGACGTCGACGATCAGCGCGACCTTGCCGTCGCCGAGAATCGTCGCTGCCGACACTCCGGGCACCTGCCTGTAGTTGGTTTCGAGGTTCTTGACCACGATCTGGTGCTGCCCGACCAGCGAATCGACCAGCACCGCGACCCGAGCGCCATCGGACTCGACCACCACCAGGATGCGGTCGACGCTGCGACGTGGATCGGCGGCGACGCCGAATACGTCCTCGAGCGCGATCACCGGGACGTATTCACCGCGCACCTCGACGACGCGATCTGTCCCCACGACGCTGCGAGTACGCTTGTGCGCGAGCCTGAAAGACTCGACGACCGCGCCCAGCGGAACGATGTACACCTCGTCGCCCACCGCGACCGACATTCCGTCGAGGATCGCCAGCGTGAGCGGCAGGCGCACGGTGACCCGGGTGCCGCAGCCTGGTGCCGGTTCGATCGCGACGCTCCCGCCGAGCGCGAGGATGTTCTCCCGCACCACGTCCAGCCCGACGCCCCGACCGGACACTTCGGTGACCTCGTCCACGGTCGAGAAACCGGCCGCGAACAGCAGCTGGTACACCTCGTGATCGGACATCGCCGCGTGCACCGGCATGCCCGCTTCGCGCGCCTTGGAGAGGATGCGGTCGCGATCGAGCCCGCGGCCGTCGTCGCTCACTTCGATCACGATCGACCCGCCGTGGTGCGCGGCAGACAGCGTGATCGACCCGTGCGGCGGTTTGCCGCGCTCGACGCGCTCCTGAGGCGACTCGATGCCGTGGTCGAGCCCGTTGCGCACCAGGTGGATGAGCGGATCGGTGATCTTCTCGATCATTCCCTTGTCGAGTTCGGTCGATTCGCCGACCGTATGCAGTTCGACCTGCTTGCCCAGCCTTGCGGCGAGATCGCGCAACAGGCGGGGGAAGCGCATGAAGACCGTTGCGACCGGAATCATCCGGACCGCCATCACGGCCTCCTGCAACTGTCGCGTGTTTCGTTCCAGGTCCGCCATGCACGCGAGAATCGCGGACGACGCGGCGCTGTCGCTGTCGCGTGCGGTCTGCGCGAGCATCGACTGGCCGATCACCAGTTCGCCCACCAGGTTGATCAGCACGTCGATCTTCTCGACCGGAACGCGCAGGGTCGAAGCGTCGGTCGCCGGCGAAGACCGGGGCGCCGCGTCGGTAGAAGCGAGCACTGCGTGCCCCGGTTCGGGAACGCGAGTCGTTGGCGCGGCCTGCGCGCCAGCCCTCGCCTCGCTCTCGCGCGAAGTTTCGCGGATCACGACCTCGTCACGGGCAACATGGAAGCCGAACAGATCGAGCAGTTCGTCGTCGCTGGTGCTGGTGCGCACCTCGAAGCTGCGCCGGCCGCCCGCGTCGGGCACGCCGGCGTCGAGCGGGCGAATCGTTCCGAGCTCGGGGATCTCGTCGAACAGCTCGACGACGTGGTTCGCGAGCTCGGGGCGCGTCAGCGGACCGATCGTGAGGTGCAGCGTTCGCGCCCGACCCGCGGCGCCTGCGGGCGATTCCGGCGTGCGCTGGTCGCCCCCGGGGGCGACAGCCGTCGCGGGCTTGGGTGCCGCGTCCGCGGGACTGTCGACCCGCGAGAGTCCGGCCAGCCGAAGGCGAAGCTGCGAAGCAGCGTCGAGCGTGCCCGCGTCGTCGCAATCCTCGTGCGCGCGGCGACGCGCGAGCAGCGCGCGCGCCAGGTCGCCGGATTCGAGCAGGGCGTCGACCATCGGCGCGGCGAGCACGATCTCCCGCCGGCGCAGCCGGTCGAGGAGCGTCTCCATCGCGTGCGCCAAGTCGGCGAGATCGTTGAACCCGAAGGTCGCGGCGCCCCCCTTGACCGAATGCGCGCAGCGAAAGATCGCGTTGAGCAGTTCGTGATCGGCCGCCGCCGAGTCGAACGACAGCAGCAGCGTCTCCATCTCCGCGAGGTTCTCGCCGGCTTCCTCGAAGAACGCTTCGTGAAACCTCGTGAGATCGAAGTCCGCAGCGATCCCCTGCGGTGGCGTTTCTCGCGCTTCACTCATCCCGGCACCCGCGCCGATTCGCCCGGGTCGTGCCCGGGCAGCACCGATCGCACGACCTCGACCAGCCGTCGAGGATCGAATGGCTTGACCAGCCACCCGGTCGCCCCGGCGGCGCGGCCCGCCTGCCTGATCTCGTCGCTCGTCTCGGTGGTGAGCAGCAGAACCGGCACGTCGCGCTGTCGAGCGCCTGCGCGAATCCGGCGCACCAGTTCGATTCCATCGATTCCAGGCATGTTGCGGTCGGTCAGAACGAGGTCGACCGCATGAGTGCGCAACGCCTCGAGCGCCTCGATTCCATCGGCCGCCTCGAGCACTTCGTAGCCCGAGCTGCGCAGCGTGAACGCCACCATCTGGCGCAGCGACGCAGAATCGTCCACGGCGAGAATCGCACCCATCTATGCCGCTCCCGCGTTCCATGTGCAGATCATTGCGCGACCCGGTTCGGGCCGCAGAGGCGATTCTCGGGTCGCGCGGGTCGCCCCGATCCGCCGAAAAGGGCCGCATTGCCCTTACAATTCGCCCCGACACCGACCCGCCCCGATGCACCCGATCGCCGAGCCCCGCTACCCGCTGCAGTCGCAGTTGCGCATCCTCGTTTTCGCGGACAGCGCGGCCGAGCACGAACGCCTGCTCGCGGAGCTGGGCGAGCAGGGGTTGAACGTGCAAGGCGAGCGTGCGCCCGATCTCGAGGCACTGTCGCAGGCGCTGGGCGCGGCGCGCTGGGACGCCGTCGTGTGCGTTGCGCGCGAAGGGCGGGTAGCGGTGCAAGAGGCGATCGCCGTCGTGTCGCGCACCGGCAAGCACCTGGCGTGCGTCGTCGTCTCCGACCAGCAAGGCGCGCGGGCCGCGGTGGCGGCGATCCGCGCCGGGGCCGACGACTATCTGGTCGCAGGGCAATCCTCCGGCCTGGCCGCGGCGTTGCTGGGCGCGATGCGCAGCGCCGCGGCCAGGGCGGACATGGCGCAGCGCGAGTCGCGCCTGCTCGAGTCGGAGCAGCACCTGCGCGCGCTCACCGGCCACCTCCAATCGGTGATCGAATCGGAACGCGCGGCGATCGCGCGCGAGATCCACGACGAGATCGGCGGAACGCTCACCGCCCTTCGATTCGATCTCGCGTGGATCGCACGCAACGGCGACGCGGGCAGCGCCCAGCGCGCGACGCAGTCTCTGGAGTCGGTGGCAGTGGCCGAGCAGGCGGGCCAGCGACTCGTTCGCGACCTGCGCCCGCCGATCCTCGACGCCGGCGTCATGGCAGCGCTCGAGTGGCTGCTCGCGCAGTTTCGCAAGCGAACCGGCGCGAAGGCGACGCTGCGCGCGAACACCGACCGCTTCGAGCTCTCCGACCCGGTCGCAATGACCGTGTACCGCACGCTGCAGGAGGCGCTGACCAACGTCGTCAAGCACGCGGGGGCGACCCGGGTCGACGTCGACCTCGTCGTGCGCGACCGGATGCTCTCGCTCGAGATCCTCGACGACGGGCGCGGAATCGGCGCCGGCGATCCCGAGAAGATCGGCTCGTTCGGAATCCGCGGTCTGAAGGAACGCGCGCACTCGGTGGGAGGATGGCTGGAACTGTCGGCCGCGCGCAGGGGCACCGCGCTGTTGCTCACGGTGCCGATCCAGGGTGGCGGCGCGCCCGCGCCCGGCGTGGAATCCGCGCCGTGATCCGCGTGATCGTGGTCGACGATCACGCGTTGATCCGCCGCGGCTTGCGCGAGACGCTCAGCGAGTCGGGCGACATCTGCGTCGTCGGCGAAGCCGGCGACTACGGCGAACTGCGCCAGCTGCTGCGGCGCGAGCGCTGCGACGTCGTGCTGCTCGACGTCAACCTTCCGGGACGCAGCGGGATCGACGCGCTTCGCAGCATCGTCGAGGACGGGCTCGAAGTGCGCGCGGTGGTGCTTTCGCAGTATCCCGAGGACCAGTACGGAATCCGCGCGCTCAAGGCCGGCGCGATGGCCTATCTGAACAAGACTGCGCCGCCCGAGACGATCGTGCAGGCGGTGCGCACGGTCGCCGGCGGGCGCAAGTACGTGACCCCCGAGATCGCGCAAGCGCTGGCCGATTCGATCGCAAGCCGCGACGGCGCGCCCCACGACCACCTCTCGGACCGCGAGATGCAGACCCTCGTCCTGATCGCCGAAGGGCGCAAGCTCTCGGAAATCGCGGAGCGCCTGGCGCTCTCGCCGAAGACCGTGAGCGTGTACCGCTCCAGGGTGCTCGAGAAACTCGGCCTGTCGAGCAATGCCGAGGTGGCCACCTACGCGATGCGCAACGGCCTGATCGACTGAAGCGGCGCAGCGCCGGCGCGAATCAGCCGACGCGAACGCAGTTCTTCCCGTCGCGCTTGGCCTGGTACATCGCGTCGTCGGCCCGACCCACCGCGCTCACGAGCGTGTCGCCGTCGACCACCACGGTGACCCCGGCCGAGAAGGTGATGAATCGTCGCTCCTGATCGTGCAGGAACACGTGCGCCGACAGGTCGCGCTGCACGCGCACCATCGTCGCCCGCGCCTGCTCGGCGTCGGCACCCGCGAGCAGGATCACGAACTCCTCGCCGCCGTAGCGCGCGACCGCGTCTGTCGGACGCAGCTTCTCCTTGAGAATCGTCGCCAGGTGCTTGAGCGCCGCATCGCCGGCCTGGTGGCCGAGCGAATCGTTGAGCTTCTTGAAGTTGTCGACGTCGATCAGCGACACCGACAGAGACCGCCCAGAGACGCGCGCCCTGGCGAGGGCCCCGGCGAACGCCTCCTCCAGGCCGCGGCGGTTCATCGTCTGCGTCAGGTGATCGGTGACCATCTCAGCGCTTGCCGCGGCCAGTTCCTCCTCGAGCCGCGCGACCTCGCGCCCGAGCGTCGTCGCGGCGACATGCGAACGGTCCAGATCTGCGCGTGAGGCGTCCACGCTGACCTTCATCTCGCGCGTGTCGGCGAGCAGGCGCCCGACGGTCGTCGACAGCGAGGAAATCGAGCCGGCGTCCTCGATCTCGGAGGCGTGCGCGCTGATCCGAGCACCGAACTGGTCGGTCGAGTCGATCAGTCCGGCCATCATCGTCGCCAGGTCGGAAATCGTCGACTTGAGCTGGCGCAACGCCGCGCGACGGTTCTCGGCGATATCGCGCTGCATCTGCGAGGTCTGCTTGAGCAGACCGCGAAACTCCGATAGCGACACGTGATCGACTTCGCCGGCGAGCAACTCGCGCAGTGCGTCGATCTGTCCCTTGACCCAGCTCTCGTCCTCTGCGAGCACGGTCACCGTGTCGCACAGCGCCTTGATCATCTCGGTCAGTTCGACCGAGAGTCGCGCGTTGCGACGTGCTCCGCGAATCTCTTCGAGATCGGGCACCGCGACGTCGCCCCCCGGGACCACGCCCGCATCGGGCGCGCCTGTCGCCGCCGCAGTCGCCAGCTCGCCGGGCTCGGGCTCGCCCGATGCGGCTGCCCAGGCACGTGCGTAGTTCTCCGGGGTAGGCGGGAGTTGACGATGCGAGAGATCGAGCATCGCCGCCCGGGCGATCGCCGCGGGCGCGCTCGGTAGCGGCACGGCCGCCGCCGCCCCGGACGCCGACCGGGGCGGCGACCCCGGCGACCCCGGCGCGGCCGCGCCGCCGCCG
>JAHDXY010000215.1 GCA_023384005.1 Burkholderiaceae bacterium
GCCGTCCCATCCGACGTACGAGACGACGCTCTCTCCGGGGGTGTGCCGAGTGAGTTGCGCCGTGACCGAATCGGGAACTCCCCAGCCCAGCGCGGCGAACATCGCGCGGCTTCCCACCGCGACGCGCCGCTCGCCGACGCTGGCCAGCGCGCCCTGCCCGGGGCGGATCTCGACGTCGCGCGCGGTTCTGCGCGCGTCGAGTTGCGCGATCGCCCGCGCGATCGGGTGCGACGACAGCCGCTCGACCGCGGCGGCGCGAACTGCGAGTTCAGGCGGACCGATCACCTCGAGCACCGTCATGTCGGCGCTCGACAGGGTTCCGGTCTTGTCGATCGCGACGATGTCGATCCCGGGTGCACGCTCGAACAGGTCGGCGCTCGTGACGATGATGCCGCGGCGCAGGCCCGATCCGATGGCGGCCGCGGTCGTCAGCGGAATCGCCACTCCGAAGGTGCAGGGACACGAAACGATCAGCGTAGCCAGGCTCGCGAGCAGCGCCTTGTCCGGCGGCGCGCCGCCGATGTGAAACGCGAATCCGACCAGCGCGGCAAGCACGAGCACGGCGGGAACGAACACGCGCGCCAGGCGATCGACGCGGCCCTGGATGCCGGAAGTCGAGCTCTGCGTGTTCCACAGGATGTGCGCGAGGTTCAGCATCCGGCTCTCGACGCGCGACCCGGTCTCGATCTCGAGGTCGCCTTCGAGCAGGACGCTTCCCCCGAGCACCCTGTCGCCCGGCATGCGCGAGGCCGGAAACGGCTCGCCGGTCATGAACGATTCGTCCAGCGCCCCGCCGCCGGCGACGATCGTGCCGTCGACCGGAATCGTGTCGCCAGCGCGAACGAACACGTGCTCGCGCGGGGCGAGATCGTCGATCGGGCAGTCCAGGTATTCGCCGTCGCGGCGCACGCAGGCGCTCGGCGCCCAGGCCCGCATGATCGCGTTCAGGTCGCGCGTCGCACGCACCCTCGCGCCGCGCTCCAGGAAGCGACCGATCGTGACCACTGCCACCAGGGAACCGGCCACCTCGAAGTACAGGTCGAGCGGGTCGAACACCAGCTGGACCGTGCTGTAGCCGTAGGCGGCAAGCACGGACAGCGCGACCAGGCTGTCCATGTTCAGCATCCCCACCCGGATGCCGGTCCACGCGCCGCGCAGGATCGGCCAGCCAACATAGAAGACCAGGATTGTGGTGAGCACGAACAAGGCGACCGGCGTCACCTCGAACGCGACCCAGCTGATCGCCTCGTAGTCGGCCGGCACCGCGAAGCCCGCGTGAACCGGGTAGATGAAGAGGAAAGCGAACATCATCACTGCCGACGCGAGGAAACCCCCAGTCAGCAGTCGAAGCAGGTCCTGACGCTCGTCGTATTCCTCGGGCGCGTCGCCGCGCAGCCGCGCACGATATCCGGAGCGACTGAGGATCGCCGCCAGCTCGGATTCGGCGATCAGCCCGGGGTCGTAGACGATCCGCGCTGTCGAGGTGGCGTAGCTCGACGCCGCGCTGAGCACGCCGCGGGTCTTCTGCGCCAGCCGCTCGACCAGGTACTCGCAGGACGCGCAGTGCATCCCGTCGACCCACAGGAAGGCCTCTTTTCCCTGCACCTCGGAATGCGCCGCGCCCTCGCGCTCGGGCGCGCGATCTGCGGTGTCCTCGCCCAGGCAGCGGAACACTTCGCGGCAGCCGTGACAGCAGAAGTCATGTCCGTCGTACCGCAGCCGCGGGTCCGGAGCGGGCAGACCACAGAGCTTGCAGCGCATTGTGTTCCCGGTGCCGTCGGCGCGCACGCCTGAGCCGCGCATGCGCGTCCGCCGCAAGGCGGTCCGGCCCGACACCGGGGAGCGCCCGCGCTAGTAGGCGGGCGCCCCTCCGCCGTCCGGGCTAGGCCGTCGCAACCCGCGTGCCGAGCGTCGACGTCGTCTCGCGGGACTTCAGCAGATTGTAGACGTAGACCACGAAGGCCGCGCCAAGGATCAGGCCGAAGACCAGGATCAGGTTGCCGTAGAGCATCCACCCCTCCTGGTTCCAGTCCGCGAAGCGACGCGGCATGCCCGCGGCGCCGCCGGCGAGCATCACCAGCGCCGCGCCGATGCCGCCAACCGCGAACAGACGATTGAACCAGGTTCCGAGCACCGGGTCGAGGTTGCGGCCGGTGATCACCGGGTAGTGGTGATAGAGAACGCCCATCCACATGATCGACATCGCCACGAGCACGGTCATCGTGTGCCCGCTTTGCCACATCGTGCCGTGGAGCTGGAACGTCCAGGCCAGGTTGGAAGTCACGAGCGCGCTGGCGCCGTCGAGGATGTACAGCACCCACCCCAGCAGCACGGCCATGATGGCCGGCTGCGCGCGCAATCCGTGCTGCCAGATCGTCGCCAGCACGGTGAAGATGCCGATCGCCGCGCCGATCCCCGTGCCCCAGCTCATGATGTTCCCCCAGTACGACAGGCTCGCCGGCTGGTTCGGGTACAGCGTGTAGAAGTGATGCAGGAACGAGGTGATCGAGGTGAGCAGCAGGATCCACAGCGCCGTGTTGGCGAGCTTGTTGCTGAAAAGCTGGCGCGAACCGTCGGCCAGGTACAGCGGCAGCGTCGCGTACATCGCGCTCATCACCATCAGCGCCATCGCCTCCATCAGGTTGTGCGCGAAGATGAAAAAAGCGTACTGGAACACCACCGGCTCGGCCGCCCACGCCGCCATCGACATCGGGATGACACCGTAGAGCGCCGCGAGCAGCGTCGTGCCCACCGTCACCAGCGGCAACCCGGCGATCAGCAGCGTGAGCGCCGACAGCGTCATTCCGAGCATGCCCGGGTCATTGAGCGAACGCGCCGACAGGACCAGGTCCTCGCGCTTCTTGCCGAAGAACAGCATTTTCAGCACGAGCAGCGGATAGAACAGGATCATGCACGCCAGCACGAGGTAGATCCCGGTGAATCCGAGGATCACCGAGTTCATGCTCCACACGCCCATCTGCGCACCGACCAGCGGCAGCGGGTACATCACGACGAGGCTCACCTTCAGCCCCATCAGAACGGCGATGGTGAGAAGCGCCGCGCCGAGGTTCATCCCAATGAACGCCATCGCCGGGAGCCAACCGGTGATCGGCTTGCCCACGCATCCACCCGCCCTGTGAAGGCCGACACCGATCATCAGCTGGAAGGAGAACGGGAACGCGAGCGCCGCGCCGTGCAGCGTGAGCGTCGTGTAGAACCAGTCGGTGTTCAGGTCGAAGATCTGCGTGACCGGCATCACCAGCCCGAGCAGGCCTGCCACCACCAGCCAGACGAACGAGGCCATGATCATCAGCGCCGGCCAGGCGTTGATTTCCTCGAGCCCGGTGCTCTTGTCGACGGTGAACATCTTGCCGAAGAGAGGTGTGTTTTGAACGATTGCGGTCGCGATAGTCATGGCGAGGTCTCCTGGGGATCGCGTGCGATCAGTTGTTGTTGACGACGAGCAGTTCGTCTTTCATCGCATGGTGGGCGATGCCGCAATACTCGAGACAACGGACCTTGTACTTGCCAGGCTCCTTGAAGGTGTGCACGAGCGTGGTCGGTTTGCTCAACCCGGGCATCAGCATCATCGTGAACAGCATCCGGCCGTCGGGGTGGTAGACGGCGAAGCCGTGCATCGTGTCGCTGCTCTTGCCGGAGAACCTTACCGTGCTGCCCGTCTTGATCTGGCGTTCCGAGATCTCGTAGGCCCACGATCGTGCCGTGAGGTCGATCTCGTGCAAGGCCTGTCCGGTCGTCGCGGCATTCGCCGCGGCGATCATCGGCATGAACTTCAGGCTCGCGAGGTTGATCACGACGAAGATCACGAACACCGTCGCCAGCCAGATCCCCTCGATGCGCGACAGATCCTTGCGCGACGTGGTGCTCGGCCCGGTATCGACAACGCTCTTGCGGTGGACGACGTAGTAGAACATCGCGGCGAACGGGGTCAGCATGAACAGCATCACCCAGAACGCGCCCCAGCCGGTGAACAGGAAATCCAGCATGTCGACTGCCTCCACGTTTGCTTTCGGGTCGCTTCGGGAACTCTTCGTCGAGAATGTTGCCGTCCACCGGTCGGGTCAAGGGGGAGAATCCAATTTGCCTTGATTTGCATCAGTGCAATGCGCCTGAAATGGGTGCGCAGTGCGCGAGATTACGCCAGCAGGGCTGCCAGTGCGAACCTGTCACGGGGAGACGGAGATGATCAAGGGCGTCGTGCAAGCTGCGATGGCGGCTTCAGTCATGTTCGTCTCACCGACCTACGCTGACGACGCTCCTTCGACCTGGAGCAAGGCTGTCGTCTACCTGCCGAATTCGAGCGAGGCGACGACGGTCGATCGGATTCCGACCGACCGCAAGCTGCCGGCGGTCATCTACATGCACGGCTGCGGCGGCCTGCACGGTGCAGAGAGCGGCGACAACCATCCCTGGGCGAAGTATCTTGCGGCACAGGGGCTGCTGGTCGTGATGCCGGACAGCATGGCGCGCAGCGACCGCAAGCCGAGTTGCGACCCCGCCACCAACCGGGGCAACTTGTTCCCGCCCGTGTACGGCATGCGTCTGGCCGAGATCAAGTACGCAGCGGAGCAGATCCGTGCGCAGCCATGGTTCAACGGCAAGTTGCTGCTGATGGGGCACAGCGAAGGCGGCATGGCGGCCGCGCGAACGGCGCTGCCCGACTTCGCCGGCATCATCGTGTCGGGGTGGACCTGCACCAACGCGAAGTTCAAGACCTTCGACGGGGTCTTCGCCCCTCCCGAGACGCCGGTGCTCGCGATCCAGTACAGCGACGATCCTTGGTATCCGCCGGGCAGCGTTGCGCAGGGAAACTGCGAAGCAAAGCTCGCCGGCCGGGCGAACTCCGCGGCGATCCTGTTGCCTGGCCGCGGCCACGGAACCTACGGCAACGAAACCGCACGCAGGGCGGTCACGAAATTCGTTGGGGAGCGAATCGGGTTGTAGTGCGCGGTGGGGGCGCGCGGACGCGGGTTGCTGGGCCGCTTTCGCGTACCGGATCCCTGCTTCCAGCGCCCCATCAAGCCATGCAATGCCGCATGAAGTCCTCGGTCAACCGACCGAGGCGCCGGTCGCGCCGCACCGCGATGGCCAGACGACGCTGGGAGCGCGGCAGGCGGGTGCGCAGCTCGACCAGCGCACCCTGGGCCAGCTCCGCGATCACGGCATGGCGCGAGACGCAAGCCAGTCCGGTGCCCGCGGCCGCGAGGCGCTTGATCGCTTCCGAGCTGCCGAGCTCGCAGTCCACCCGCAGCACGCCCAGGTGCTCGAGCAGCCACGCGTCGGCGGCCTGGCGTGTCCCGGAGGCCGGCTCGCGCATGATCCAGGTCGCGTCGGCGAGTTGCTGGTTCGTCGCGATCCGCCCCGCCAGCGGGTGGGTCGGCGCCGAGACGATCACCAGTTCGTCGACCAGCCAGCGCTGAAGCTGCACCTGCGGGTGCGTCTGCGGGCCCTCGATGAACCCCATGTCCACATCCATGTCGACCACCGACCGGATCACCTCGCTGGTGTTGCCGATGGTCAGCTGCACCGTGCTCTGCGGGTGTTCGCGTTTCCAGCGCGCGATGCGTTCGGGCAGCAGGTACTCGCCGATCGTCAGGCTGGCAGCCACGCGCAGGGGCAGTCGATGCTCGGCGACGAGCAGCCCCTGCAACTCGGCCGCGTGATCGAGCAGCGCGATCGCGCCGGGCAGCAGCGCGCGGCCGTTCTCGTTGAGGACCAGCCGCCGCCCGATGCGGTCAAAGAGCGGCGCTCCGAGCGCGGCTTCGAGCTCGGCCAGGGCTGCGCTGGCCGCCGACTGCGAACGCGCAACGCGCTCGGCCGCGGCGCGCGTGGACCCGGCGCGCGCGGTGGCGACGAAGACCTCGAGCTGGCGAAGGTTCAGGCGCAGTCGCGGATCTGGGTACTGACCTGTTTTGGTGGTCATGTTCGAGCGATTATCTGCTCTCTGCGTTCAGGCCCGCAAGCCCGAGCCCCACCGCCGCGGCCTCGCGGGACGCGAAGCATTGGCACGAACCTGACCGGTTTTCCCGGTCATCCTGACCGGAATTCCCCGCTTTCCGCCGTCAGCGCGACTACGTAACATTCGCGGATTCGATGAACGCACTTGTCCCTCCCCACGGCCGCGCAGAGCTGGAGCCGCTGCTCGTCCCAACCGGTGAACTCGAGCGAGAGCGCAAGCGTGCGGCGACGCTTGGGCGCGCGCGGGTGAGTTCGCGCGAGCGCGGCGACATCGCCATGCCCGGCGTCGGCCGCTTCGCGCTGCTCGACTACCACGGGCCGGATTGATCGACGCCGCAGGTGCATGGCAAAGTTCGACGAAACACGGTTTGACCACTGATTCCCAGCGCTCCCCACGGGGCACATAGAGAAACGATCGAGGAGATCGCCGCGATGTTCGCCACCAATCCGTTTGCCGCGTTGACCAGCATGTTGCCCGCGAGCGTCATGCAGACCTATCTCGTCTTGATGGTGCTCGCGGTGATCGCCGGAACCGTGTTCGACATGATCCACAAGGGCAGCGCGAAGTACTTCTTCGCGAACATGCGCAACAAGAGCAAGGGCGCGCGCCCGCTCGGAGCGGGCGAGACTGCCTCGATCGCCGTCAAGACCGCGGTGATCGACGTGCTCGCCTCCGGGGAGTTCTGCAACCCGAACCGCCGGATCGCGCACCTGCTGACGATGTACGGCTTCGTAATCTACGTGGTCACCACCGCGATCATGGTGTTCGGCTACCCGACGCCCGCGACGCCCACGCCCGGGATCGTGCCAGCGCTGTGGTGGATCGGCGGCCTGATGGCCTGCGCCGGTGGATACTGGTTCTGGTTCTTCATCAGGGTCGACGTCGCCGCCGAGGGGCAGTCGCCGTTTCGTCTCATGCGGGCGGACCTGTTCATCCTCTCGCTGCTCGCGAGCGTGACGCTGGGCCTGCTGTGGGCCCTCCTGCAGGCGACGACCAGCTCCGGTGCGACCGTGTTGTTCGCCTTGTACATCCTCGCCACGACGGTGCTGTTCGGCTCGGTCGCCTGGTCCAAGTTCGCGCACATGTTCTTCAAGCCCGCAGCGGCCTTCGAGAAGAGAATATCGAAGGCCAATGGCACGGCCGACAATTTGCCGACGCAGACCCGCGACGACCCCGAGCAACAGAGACGGCACTCGATGGAATTGTTGCAGGACGCTCCGATGGACATGGGGCTCGGAATGAAACGCGAAGCGCCCCGCCACTATTAAGAAGCCGCCCGCAACTTCTGCTGGACTCGATAAGGAACCGAAAGAATGCCTACCTTCGTCCATATGACAAGGTGCGACGGATGCGGACATTGCGTCGACATCTGCCCGTCCGACATCATGCACGTCGACAAGACGTATCGACGTGCCTACAACATCGAACCCAGCATGTGCTGGGAGTGCTACTCCTGCGTCAAGGCCTGCCCGCAGAACGCGATCGACGTGCGCGGATATGCCGACTTCGCTCCGCTCGGTCACAGCGTGCGTGTCCAGCGCGACGAACGCAAAGGCACGATCGCCTGGAAGATCAAGTTCCGCAACGGTACGGAAAAGAACTTCCTGTCGCCGATCACCACCAAGCCCTGGGGAACGGCGATCCCGAAGCTCGCGGAGGTTCCCGGGCCGACCAAGGAAATGCGCGACGGCGAGTTGCTCTATAGCGAACCGAAATACATTCGCATGGATGACGGCGGACTGCATACGCTCAAGTCCAGTGGCCTCAAGATGCAGAAAGGCGTGGTGTACTGATGGCTTACGAAACGATCGTCGAAGACGGCATCGACATTCTCGTCGTCGGTGCGGGCCTTGGCGGCACGGGCGCCGCATGGGAGGCCAGGTTCTGGGGCAAGGACAAGAAGATCGTCATTGCCGAGAAGGCCAATATCGATCGCTCGGGCGCGGT
>JAHDXY010000216.1 GCA_023384005.1 Burkholderiaceae bacterium
GCGCGGGGGGGCGCCGGCCCTCCCCGGTCATCCTTCGGGGTTTTGGCGCGAGGGCCGCGGGCGCGCCGCGCGGGGGGGGGGGCCGCGCCTCGGTCGAAGTCGCGCGCGCGCTTGACCGCGGTTAGGGAAATCGATCGGCGCGCGCCGTGGGCGCTCGATGCGCGTGTGCCGCAGGCTAGACTCGAGCGATGCTGTTCTCGATCCGTCAGCGCGCCCGAGTCGCGTGGTTCGCCATCGTGACCACGCTGTTGTCGGCGCTCGCACCCAGCGTCTCGCAGGCGATGGTCGCCGCTGCGGCCGGCGCGCCCTGGGCGCGCGTGCTGGGAGAGATCTGCACGATCGGCGGCCTGGTGCAGGCGCCGATCGTCGCGAGCGAGCCGGCGTCCGAGCCGCGGCCCGCGACGCGCGGGCCGATCCACTTCGAGCACTGCCCGTACTGCCTCAGCCACGCCGGCGGCGCAGCGCCGCCGCCCGAACCATCGCTCGATTTCGCGATACCCGGCGCCGCTTTGCCGCCGCCGCCGGATTCTTCCCGAACGTCGCTCGCCCGGCCACGGTGGCGCGCCGCGCTCGCCAGGGCTCCTCCGCCGCGGGGCTGATCCACGGTTGACATCCGACGACCCCGATTCGCGTCGCGCGAACGGGCGATTGTCATCGCAAAACCGGCGCGCGCGTGCCAAGGCGTGCGCGCGCGTCGACCTGGCCCCGGAGCACTGATGAAACTCGCACGCAAGACCCTCGCGTCGGCGCTGTTCGCGCTGCCGTTTGGCGCGTTCGCCGCCGACCCATCACTCGACGAAGTCGTCGTCACCGCACCGCGGATGCGCACGCCGCTGGTCGTCGAGAACGACCCCAAGGCGCCGCAGCAACCGGTGCCGTCCAGCGACGGCGCAAGCTTCCTGAAGAACGTTCCCGGATTCAACCTGATCCGCAAGGCGGGCACCGACGGTGATCCGGTGCTGCGCGGGCTGGCCGGATCGCGACTGAACGTGCTGCTCGACGGCGCCGAGTTCCACGGCGGTTGCGGGATGCGGATGGACCCGCCGACCGCTTATGTGTTTCCAGAGACCTACGACCGGGTGCGCATCGTCAAGGGGCCGCAGACCGTGTTGTACGGCAATGGCAACCTCGCGGGCGTTGTGCTGTTCGAGCGCGACGACGTGCGCTTTCGCGAACCCGGCGTGCGCGCGCACGCGAGCCTGATGGGCGGGTCCTGGGGGCGGCTCGACGCGGTCGCCGACGCGAGCTTCGGCACGCCCACCGGGTTCGTGCGCGCGAGCGCGACGCACTCGCAGTCGGACGACTACCGCGACGGCAGCGGGCGCACGATTCACTCGGGTTTCGAGCGACGCAGCCTGAGCCTGACCGGGGGGTGGACGCCGGACGACGATACGCGGATCGAACTGTCCGCCGCGCGCAGCGAAGCGCAGGCGGCGTACGCCGACCGAAGCATGGACGGGAGCGTATTCGACCGCGACGCACTCGGTCTGAAGCTGCGCAAGACGCGCGTCTCGGAGCTGCTGCGCAGGGTCGAAGTGCAGATGAACTGGAACTACATCGACCATGTGATGGACAACTACTCGCTGCGTGCCAAGCCAGCGGCCGCCAACTTCTCGTGGAACAACCCGGACCGCGAAACATTCGGGATGCGCGCGAGCGCGGACCTCGCGCTGGGCGCCGCCGCGTTGCTCACGCTGGGCGCTGACCGCCAGCACAACAGCCACAGCCTGCGCGCGGCCAACAGCGCCGCGCTGGTGGCGATCGACTCGCGGCCGCGCAACAAGGACTTCGAGTCGACCAGCAGCGGGGTCTTCGGCGAACTGAGCTACGCACTGTCGCAATCCGACCGGCTGATCGGCGGGTTGCGGCACGATCGCTACGACGCCGAACGCACCAACGCAGTCTCGGGCGCGGCAATGGGACGTTCGAGTGAGACGCTGACCGCGGGTTTCGTTCGCGTCGAGCGCGACCTGCGCGCCTTGCCGGCGACCGCGTACGTCGGATTTGGCTATGGCGAGCGCCCGATGGACCATTGGGAGGCGACCACCTGGAACGGACTGACGGGCGCGAGTTCGTTGCGTCCGGAGCGCAACGCCCAACTCGACGCGGGGCTGATCTGGAGCACGCCGACCCTGAGCGGATCACTGGCGCTGTTTCACTCGCGAATCGACGACTACGTTCTGACCTACGTGAACCCCTCCGCCTCCGGATCGTGCGGTTCGAACCCGGCCAAGTGCAGCTCGCTCAACGTCGACGCGAGGCGCCACGGGTTCGAGGCCGAGTTCGCCTGGCGCTTCGCGCCGCAGTGGACCGCGCGCGGCAGCTACGCGCTGGTGCGCGCGCGCAACGAGTCGATGGGCGTCGCGCTCGCGCAGACTCCGCCGGACGAACTCAGGCTCGGCCTAGGCTACGCGTCCGGCGCCTGGACGCTGGGCGCTTCGGCGCGCTTCGTTCGCGCCCAGGACAGGGTCCACGCAGACTACGGGAGCATCGTGGGACAGGACATCGGGCCGAGCGCCGGGTTCGCCACGCTCTCGCTCAATGCCAGCTACCGGATCGACAAGCGCGTTCAACTCTCGGCCGGGATCGACAATCTGTTCGACCGTGTCTACGCCGAGCACATCAATCGCGCCGCCGCGGCCGTCGCGGGCTACGACGCGCCGAGCACCCGCGTGAACGAGCCCGGCCGGATGATCTGGGCCAAGATCACCGTGGCGATCGACTGACCCGGTCGGGAAGCGCCGGCCGAGCGCCGGCGCTCTCGTACCAGAGCATCAGCGCGCCGAGTTCCAGGTCGCTGAACGGATTGCGATACGCGGTGCTGCGGTCGCCGCGCACGCCGAGCAGCAGCCGTGCCGCGAACTCGTCGCGCGGAGTCGACGCGAATTGCTCGTACAGGTTGCGCGCCGCGAGCCCGGCGTCGGGCTGCGCGGCATCGTGGCACGCGGCGCAGGACTCGCGATGGATCGACTCCCCGACGAGCAGGCGCGCCGCCGAGCACTCGGCCGAGACGATCGTGGCCAGATCGTGCGGATAGCCTCTTTGCAGCGCTTCGGTGGCTGCGACGAAGGCGTTCCAGTCGCCTTGCCGGGCCGCGGCGGCCAGCGCCGCGACCGGCGCCGCGTCGCCGCCAGCGCGGCGGATCGCGAGCGGCAGCGACGACAGCGCGCCGGCGATGCGCGCGCGCGCCGCTTCGCGCCGGGCCGGCGGCAGCGTGCCGGCCGCGAGGCCGCGCGCATCGCCGCCCATCCCGTGTCGCGCGGCGGCGCCGCGCCGTTGGGGCTCGCCGCCCGCCCGGCCCCCGGGGGCTATGGCCGCCGCGGCCGCGAGTGCGAGCAGCACCCGGCAGGCGAGGCCTATTGGAGCTTCACCTTCTGTTCGATGCCTCCGGCCTTGAGCATCGTCCACTCGACCATCGAGCCGTCGTACATCCGCGCCTGCTTGTTGCCCATCAGTTCATGTGCGGCGAACCAGCCCACCGACGCCCAGTGACCGGTGTTGCAGAAGCTGATCTGCTCGCCGGTGCTCGGCACGCCGGCGACCTTGAGCAGCTGCTCGAGTTGCCCGCGCTTGCGGAACTCGCCGCCCCCGTTGACCGTCATCCACGCGTTGGGCAGGTTCTTCGCGCCCTCGATCGTGCCGCTCTCGGTGGCCTTCGGATGGCGATTGATGCCGACGTACTGGTCCTCGGGGCGGTTGTCGACCAGCATGACGCCGGCAGCCTTGGCCTTTTTCACGTCTTCCATCGTCACCAGCATTTCCTTGCGCAGGTTGACCTTGAAGGTCTTCGGCTCCGACTTCGCGGCGCCGGCCTGCATCGGGTTCTTCTTGTCTTTCTCCCAGGCGATCATCCCGCCGTCGAGAATCGACACGTTGTCGTGTCCGAGCACCTTCATGGTCCAGTACACGCGCGTTCCGATCCCCATGTCGGTCGAAGACGCGCCGGGCGGAACCAGGACCACGTGGGTGCTGTTGTCGATGCCGAGCTTGCCGATCATCGCGGCCAGCGGCTCGAGTTTCGCCGGCAGCACGTCGGGCACCTTGTCGGCGCGCTCCTCGCGCCAGCCGTCCTTGCCGTAGTTGCTGTTCACCGCGCCCGGAATGTGGCCGCGCAGGTACTCGGTGGCCGGGCGGAAGTCGACCATGACAATGCCGGGTTTCTCGAGGTTCGCCTTGACCCAGTCGACGTTGACCAGGGGATCGGCGGCGAGCGCGGCGCGCCCGGTCGCGAGCACGAGGACCAGCGCGACTGCCAGCCGCCCGCCCCATCTCGTTGCCATTGCAGTATTCATCTCTCGACTCCTTGTTTCACAGGGTGATCGCCAGATCGGACTCCAGGATCGACGCGATCGCGCGATCCCAGAATTCGGCTTCCGGTTCCTGACGCCGCAGATACGCTGCGAGGTCGATCGATTCGACGCGATGCGTCGTTTCGGCCTGCCGCAACGCTGCAACGACGGTCTGGGCGTCAGGGAACAGACCGGTATGCAGTTCGACGATTTTCATCAAAGGCTCAGCACCGCGTGCGAGTTGGCGATCGCCGCGGCCAGTGCCGCGGCGTCGAGCAGCGGCAACTCGTCCGCCATCGCCGCGACGGTTGTCTTGGGCGCGATGCCCGTGAGCTCGAGCAATTCGGCGCCGGCGGCGTTGGCCGCGGTATCGGCCACCGGCTCGCGCATGAACACCAGATCGACCTGGTGACCGAAGATCGTGAGTCCGGCCGCGACGCGCATCGCCTCCGCGTGATCGCGCCGCGCAAGCACCAGTACCCGGCGTTGTTCCATTGTCGGCTCTCAGAGGCTCACGACCCGCGCTGCCCGACCCATCAGCGCGCTGTTGTCGGTCTGGCTGCCGAACTCGACCGGGCAGCGTTCGCCCAGGTCGAGGCGCTTCCACGATTCCTCGCAGACCACCGCGCGCTCGGCGTCGCCGAGCGCCGCGCACAGTTGCCGGTCGCGCAGTGCGAGCACGCCCTCGTCGGTAAAGAAGGCCGCGAAGGCGTGCCCGCTGCGCCGGCACGCAAGTGCCAGCGGCAGCAGGAAGCGCCCGCCCTGCTCGGTCGCGACATGGAACAGGATCATCTCGCCGCCTTGCGCGCCGAGGCCCACCAGCCGCCGGCGAAGGCGGCGAGCAGCAGACTCAGGGCGGCGAGAAGAAGCGCTGCCGCGATCGGCCAGGCCAGCGGCGCGCGACGATCGTGCCCGACGGCGTCGATCTCGCGCCCGGCGTCGCGTCCGCTCGCCGCGCGATCGGGATGCCCTGCCGCATCGATCGGCAGCGCGCCGTCGGACGCCCACTCGGCCCAGCCCTCGGCGTAGAGCCGCGCAAAGACGCCGTGGCCGGCGGCGAGCAGCGCGAAATACGCGATGCCCTCGAACGCATCGTGCGCGTAGGCGACGACTTCGCCCGATGGCAACAACGGCGCCTGCGCTGGATCGGCCGCGAGCGCCGCGCGCAGCTGCGGCGCGGGCAGGCTGATCGCCGCGGGCAGGTGTCCGGTGCGCGTGGCGCGCGCCGTTTCGCCCCAGTACTCCTGCGCGCTGCGCCCGTCCAGCAGGACCGGCGCCGGGCGCATCGCGCGCAACTCGTCGCGCAGCACCAGGAGCTCGTCGCGCATCGGCGCCTCGAACACCTTCTCGCGCACGACGCCGCGTTCGCGCCCGGCGCCGGTCGCGACCGAACGATCGGCCAGCACGCGCTCGATCGGCTCGGAGAGGATCCGCACGCGACGCTGGCCGGCCAGGTAGAGCATCGCCGCGACGAAGTCGCGTGACATGGTTTCCTGTCCGACGACCAGCACCGACTCGGCTCCCGACAGGCCGGCGGTGCCGAACAGCCACAACAGGTCGCGCGCCGCCGGCAATCGGCGCTGCGGGCCGAGGAGTTCGTCGGCCGCGATGCAGCGCGCGCCGGCGAGGCTGCGCTCGCGGCATTTGGCCAGGGCACGCGTGTCGATCACCACCGTGTCGGCCTCGAGCGCGGTCGCGAACGAGCGCTCGTAGCCGAAGGACCGCGGCGGCGCGGCGAGGGCGTCGCCGAGCGCCGCCCCCAGCGAGAGCGCCGCGATCGCCAACCAGCCGGCGAGCGGCATCTTCAGCATCCGCCGAAGCGTTTCGTTGCTGGAACCGCGGCGCCGGCCGCTGATTTCGCCGCTGGCGGATTCTCGACGTAGAAACCGACCAGTTCGATCACCGACACCTTGCCCCAGGCGCCGCCGAGGTCGACCTCGCCGAGCGTTTCGGCAGGCACCGGTCTTCCTGCCGCGGCGCTCGTCGCGGCGGGCAGCGCGGCGATCGTGAAACCCAGCGCGCACACGCCGAGCGCGACCGCGACCGCGAGCAGGCAGAACACGATGCTTTCCCGATTCATCGGGTCGTCTCCCCTAGAGCGAATCGCTGAAGAACGCCATCGCCATCACCGCGAAGGCCACGACGAACATCAGCAGTTGCAGCCCGGTTTCCAGGTCGATGCTCATCTTCCGCCGCTCTTGTAGTGCTGCACCAGCAACTCGAGCGCGACCGCCTCGCCGCTGACCGGGTGCGCGACCGGCGGGGAGAGGTGCGGCACCCCGTCGCGCGTCACGCGCATGCTCGCGGGCGGGACGGCGTAGACCCACGCCAGCCCGGCGACCACGACCACGATCGACAGCGCGATGAACAGCCGCATCAGGAGCCTCGTGACCATCGTGGATCGGCCTCAGTCCCTGCGAATGTAGACGCGCCAGCAGTGCGCGTCCTTGACCGTTTCGACGTGCGTGGCGTTGAGTTCGTGGCACATCGGCGGAAGCGCCTCGACCGAGGAGGGGTTGTCCACCAGCACCTCGAGCAGCGCTCCGGCGCCGATCTCGCCGATCGCCTTGCGGGTCATCAGCTGCGGGCGCGGGCACGAGTCGCCGCGGCAGTCGATGCGTCGCGCCACCGTGACGCGCTCGCCGCTGCCCAGTGTCGCGACGCCACCCGCGACGGCGGCCGGCTCCTGCGCTTTCTTCGATCCGAATAGTCCCATCAGCACTCCTCTTCTCTGGAAATGATGCCCGCTGCGCGCGCGGCCGGCGTCACGCCGCCGGTTCCGCGACCGCCTGCGCCCTGTGCCGCTCGTGCTCGGCCTGTTGCGCGCGCTCGCGGCGCAGGATCGCGCGGTAGATGGCGAACAGCACGCCGGCCTGGATCAGGCCGAATACGACCGCCGGGATGCCGAGCTTGTCCTGCAGCGTGCGCGCGTTGGCGAATCCGAGTTGCAGCGCGGCCAGGTTCGGCTCGCCGGTCATGCTCGCGGGGGCGGGCGGCCAGTAGTTCCAGCCCCAGACCAGCGAGAACAGGAACATCCCGATGAAGGTGAACAGCAGCGCCCAGGCCGCTCCGAGGTTTCCTTCCCCCGCCTTGACCCAGGTCGTCACCGTGCACGCGCCGGCGAGCACCATGCCGATTCCGAACAGGAACAGGCCGGCGAAGGTGTTCAGGCCGACGTCGAAGCTGAGCGGGTGGCCCGCCCCGACCGTCATGAAAGCGGTGAACCCGACCGTCAGGATCATCATCGCCACAAGCAGCGCCTTGGTGTTGCGATAGGTCTTGAACATGATCGCGTCGCGCAGCGCCGCCGTGTTGCAAAAGCGCGAGCGTTGCACCAGCAGGCCCACGACTGAACCGAACAGGAAAGCGACCAGGCACTCGGCAACGGTGGACACGGATCAGACTCCCAGGACTTTCTTGTAGATCAACGACCCGACCCACGCGCCGGCGACGATTCCCGAGATCGCGAGGTAGCCGCCGAGGTTCATCTCCGCCGACAGGCCGAAGAAGGTCGAGACGTTGCAGACGAAGGCGAGGCGGATTCCGACGCCCATCAGCAGGCCGCCGATGGTGATCATCAGCCACTCCGAGGCGCGGCGCGGCAGGCGCCAGTAGAACTCCTT
>JAHDXY010000217.1 GCA_023384005.1 Burkholderiaceae bacterium
GATCGCCGGAAGTCACGATCCGCTGCTCGAGTGGGCGGCGCGCGAGAGCCGCTGCGGGCTGGCGCTGGCGGCGCTGGGCAGCGTCGACGGGCTCGATCGCTTCGTCTCGCGCAACGCCTGCGCGTCGCTGATCCACATCCCGAACGCGTCCGACGACGGTTTCAACGACGACGCGTTCAACGAACGCCTCGCGTCGCTTCCGGTCGTCGCGCTGCACTGGGCGCGCCGCGAACAGGGCCTGATCCTCGCGCGCGGCAACCCGTTGCGGGTGCGCTCGCTCGCGGCGCTGGCGCGCGCGCGGCCGAGATTCGCTTTGCGCCACGCCGGGGCGGGCAGCCAGTTGCTGCTCGCGCGCCTGGTGCGCGAAGCCGGCGTGAGCCTGTCGGCGCTGCGCTCGATCGGCCCGCTCGCCAGCAGCGAGACCGAAGTCGCGCAGGCGGTCGCGCTCGGCTACGCCGATGCGGGGTTCGGCGTGCGCGCGGCCGCCGTCGCGCAGCGCCTGTCGTTCGTGCCGCTCGCCTGGGAATCGGTCGACCTCGTCCTGTGGCGGCGCAGCGCGTTCGAGCCGCCGGCGCAGGCGCTGCTCGCGTTCGCGCGCACGCGGCGTTTCGCGCGCCAGGCCGCCGTGCTCGGCGGATACGACGTCTCGCGGTGCGGCGAAGTGCGATTCAACGCCTGAGCGCGCTGCGCCTCGGTCGCGCGCCACGCGCTCGCGTTCAGGCCGCGTTCAGGCCGCGTTCAGCCCGCGTTCAGGCGAAAGTGATCGCTTCGCGCCGTTGCGGGTGATCCAGGTGCGGCGCGCCGTTGAAGCTGAGAAGCCGGAAACGCCCCGCGCCCCAGATCAGTTCGCACACGCCGGTGTTGCGAAACTGCAGGTTGAACTCGATCGCGACGCTCGCCGGGCTCGACGCGATGTCGGCCACCGCGCGCCCGATCGCGCCGCCCGAACTCACCACCAGCACGACGTCGTCGCGCTGCGTGCCCGACGCCGCCGCGACGAGCGCGGCGTTGACGCGCGCGCCGAACTGCGCCCAGCTCTCCGGCACGCCCGCGATGCGATCCTGCGACCAGGCCTGCATAGCCTCGCGAAACACCCTCCAGTAGCGGCCGTAGTCGCCCGCCTGCGCGTCGCGCTGATCGCCTCCGGTATAAGCGCGAAACAGGGCCTCTCCCGGGTACTCGTTCAGGCCGGCGTCGGACTCGATCGCCGACCGGTCGGCTCCCATCGCCGCGACGATGCCCTCGGCGGTTTCGCGCTGGCGCACCAGCGTGCCGCAGACGACGCGCGTGAACTTCACGCCGCGCTCGCGAAAGTGCTCGCCCAGCCAGCGCGACTGGCGATGACCGAGTTCGGAGAGCCGGTCGTAGTCGGCGGCGCCGAAAGAAGCCTGCGCGTGACGCACCATCAGTACCATCGACATCGTTCGGCATCCCCGGTTCGCGCCCCGTCGATTCGCGCGTTCCGTGCGCGCTGCGAGTGCATCGCGCCCGCTTCGTGCGCGCTTTCGCGACCGGGGCTAAGCTTGCATTATTCCATTCGGCTCGCCGGATTCACGCGAGGTGTTCTCGGATCAGCGATAAACGCACCCGTCGGCGAGCCGGCCGAGGATCCGGATCGAGCGCATCGCACGGAGGAATCGATGACCAGGTCGGTGGAGTTCTGGTTCGACGTCGGAAGCCCCTATTCGTACCTCGCCTATCGCGCGCTGCCCGCGATCGCCGCCGAGTGCGGCGCCCGGATCGACTGGCGACCGATGCTGCTCGGCGCCGTGTTCAAGGCCACCGGCAACCACAGCCCGGTCGAGGTGCCCGCCAAGGGCCGCTGGGCCTTCGTCGACCTGCAGCGCTGGGCGCAGCACATCGGCACGACGTTCGAGATGAATCCGCACTTCCCGATCAACACGCTCGCGCTGATGCGCGTGGCGGTCGCGATGCGCGCGCGCGGCGAAGACGTCTTGCTGCGCTACCTCGAGGCGGTGTTCGAAGCGATCTGGTGCGCGCGCAAGAACATGAACGACGAGCGGGTGCTCGCGCAGGTCCTGCTCGACGCGCGATTCGACCCCCGGGAGCTGTTCGCGCTCGCGGGCGACGCCGCCGTCAAGGATCGGCTCAAAGCCGACACCGAGGAGGCGGTCGCGAGGGGCGTGTTCGGTGCGCCGACCTTCTTCGTCGCCGACCAGATGTTCTGGGGACAGGATCGCCTGGACTTCGTCGCCCGGGCGCTGCGCGCGAGCTAGTGCGGCCGATCGCCGCGTTTCGGAACCGCTCGCCCGGAATCGCTTCGCGGGCCGGGATACGATAGGCCGATGTCCGATTCCGATTCGAGACGCCAGTCGCAGGCGCTGGCGGCCGGTCTGGTGATGGTCACGGTGTGGGGCGCGAACTTCAGCGTCCAGAAGTACGTGTTCAGCGCGATGCCGCCTGGCGCATTCCTGTTCGCGCGCTACCTTCTGATGCCGGCCTGCGCGCTGCTGCTGCTGCTGCGAATCGGCGGCGGCCGGCTGCCGCCGCTGGCGCGCGCCGATGCGCTGGAACTGGCCAAACTGGGGCTGATCGGGCACACGCTGCACGTGAGCATGGTCACCTACGGGATCCACTGGTCGACCGCGTTCTCGAGTTCGCTGATCCTCGCGCTCGGCCCGGTGTTCACGCTGCTGATCCTGCGCTGGCGCGGCGTCGAAGTCCTCACCCGGGCACAGCTGTCGGGGATGATCGTCTCGTGCACCGGCGTGCTGCTATTCCTCTCGGACAAGCTCCTTCGCGGGCGCTGGGAGGCCACCGGCGGCGACCTGGTGCTGCTCGTCGCCGCGGGTTTCTTCTCCTACTACACGGTCGCGTCGAAGCCGCTGATCATGCGCCTGGGCTCGCTGCAGGTGATGGGCTGGGCGACGATCCTGGGCAGCGCGCCGATCATGCTGCTGTCGATCCCGGCCGCGGCCACCGTGCGCTGGGCCGAAGTGCCGGCGCCGGTGTGGGTCGCGCTCAGCTGGGCGACGCTGGTCTCGGCGTTCCTGGGTTGGCTCGTGTGGGGGTGGATCAACGCAGTTCGCGGCGTCGCGCGCTCGGCGCCGCTGATCTACCTGATGCCCCCGGTCGCCGGACTGATCGCCTGGCTGACGACCGGAGAGCAGTTCAGCGCGACGAAGATCGTCGGTGCGGCGGTCACGCTGGGCGGAGTCGCACTGGCGCAGTACTCGAGCCCGCCGGGCAGGCCGGTACGCGAAGCGCCGGCACCGGTAGACTGAACGCGAATGGCTGTTCGCGAAGGGGCAAGCGCCGCCCGGCAACAGGTTGCGCGCCGCGCGCTTCGATCGCGGCGACACTCCGGCGGCGCTCGAGCAAACAGGAGATCCGATGAATCGCCGCTGGCACGCGAGCTATCCGGCCGGAATGCCGACCGAGATCGACCCGACCCGCTACCCGAGCATCAACGACCTGTTCGACGAGGCCTGGGGGCGCCACGGAAATCGCAAGTTCGCGGTGTGCATGGACCGGTTCATGTCCTACGCCGAACTGCAAAGCGCGTCGGCGAGCTTCGGCGCCTGGCTGCAGTCGCTGGGCCTCGAGCCGGGCGCGCGCGTCGCCGTGATGCTGCCCAACCTGCTGCAGTTTCCGGTCGTCGCCACGGCGATCCTGCGCGCGGGTTTCGTCGTGGTCGCGGTCAACCCGCTCTACACGCCGCGAGAACTCGAGCACCAGCTGCGCGATTCGGGCGCACAGGCCATCGTCGTCCTGGAGAACTTCGCCGCGGTGCTGCAGCAGGTGATCGCCCGAACCGGGTTGCGCCATGTCGTCGTCTCGTCGATCGGCGACATGCTCGGCTTGCCCAGGGGGGCGATCACCGATTTCGTCGTGCGCAGGGTGAAGAAACTGGTGCCCGAGTTCTCGCTTCCCGGAGCGATCGGGTTTCGCGATGCGATGGCGGCCGGGCGTCGACGCTCGCTCGCGCAAGCGCGGTGCCGGCCGGACGACATCGCCTTTCTCCAATACACCGGCGGAACGACCGGCGTGTCGAAAGGCGCGATCCTCACGCACCGCAACGTGGTCGCGGCGATGCTCCAGTTCGAGGCCTCGTTCGACGCGGTCGAGGCGACGCTCGAAGTCGACGGAACCCCGCTCGCCCCGATCGAACAGTACAACGTGGTCACCGCGCTGCCGCTCTATCACATCTACGCGCTCGCGGCCTGCGCGCTGGCGGCGATGCGGCGCGGAAGCCTGCTCACGCTGGTGCCCAACCCGCGCGACATCCCCGGCTTCGTCGCGCAACTCGCGAAGAGGCCGTTTCACACCTTTCCCGGACTGAACACCTTGTTCAACGCGCTTTCGGCGAACGAGGAGTTCCGCAAGCTCGATTTCTCCCAGCTGCGCCTCACCGGCGCCGGCGGAATGGCCACGAGCCCCGCCGTCGCGGCGCGCTGGAAACAGGTCACCGGCTGCGTCGTGCGCGAAGGCTGGGGCATGTCCGAGACCTGCGCCGCGGGAACGACGCACCCGATGAAGCTGAGCGAACACGACGGAACGATCGGCGTGCCGCTGCCCTCGATCGACCTGGCGGTGCGCGACGAGGCGAACCGCGAAGTCGCGATCGGCGAGGCGGGGGAACTCTGCATCAAGGGGCCGAACGTCACGCCCGGCTATTTCAACCGGCCCGCGGAAACAGCGAGCGCGATGACGCCCGACGGCTACTTTCGCACCGGCGACATCGGCACGACGGACGAGCGCGGATTCTTTCGCATCGTCGATCGCAAGAAGGACATGATCATCGTCTCCGGGTTCAACGTCTATCCGAGCGAGGTCGAGACGGTCGCGAACGCGCACCCGGGCGTGCTCGAGTGCGCGGCGATCGGGGTGGCCGGGCACGATGGCGGCGAAGCGGTCAAGCTGTTCGTCGTCCGGCGCGATCCAGCGCTGACCGAAGACACGCTGCGCGCGCACTGCCAGTCGCAACTCGCCGGATACAAGCGTCCGAAACAGATCGTCTTTCGCGACGACCTGCCCAAGACGCCGGTGGGAAAGGTGCTCAAGCGCGCGCTTCGCGACTAGCCGTCCCGGCGAACGGGCGCGGCGAACAGGCCCGGCGAACAGGCACGGTATCTCGTGCGGCGAACAGCGCGGCATCGCGTGCAGCACCGTGCGCCAGGCCGGGCGCCAGGCCGGGCGCCAGGCCGGGCGCTCGCGTCAGTGTTCCTCGGTGCGGGTCCACTCGTCGTCGGCGAGTTCGCCGGTTTCCGGGTCGACCCAGTCGGGCACACCCAGGACCTCCTCGACTTCGCGCAGCGCCTCGAACTGCTCGCCCTCGTTCTCCTCGTCGAATGCCTGCATGTCGGTCGTCACTTCGACAAGCGTCGCGAACGGCCCATATTCGCGCCCGTCTTCGAACGACTGCCAGTAGTACCCGTCCGGTCGTTCGATCACGCGCGTCGAATCGAAGTCCGGCGGGGTGGTCGGAATCGCCTGGTACATCACGCGCCTCCCCTGCTCGTCAAACACTGCCAGGGCCGCCCCGTGAAAGGACGTCGGACGTCGGACATCGGACACCGGGCCCGGGGCGCGGCCTCTGAGCTTCGTTTCCCGAACTTAGCAGCTGACGCCGCGGTTGGCGATGACAGCGTGTGTTGCGTTGCGACATCCGCGTCGTGACCGTTTCGGGATCAACTCGTCGCCGTCTCGCCATCGCGACGCGACGGCGGCGCGAACTCGTGATCACACAATGAACTCATCGACACCGGCAACAAGTCGACCCACCCAACCAGACCCAAGGAGTTCCAGATGAACATCGTCACCCGAATCGTCGCCCCCGCCGCCCTCGCCCTGTTCGCCTTCGGCGCCAACGCCGCCGAGATGATCAGCACTGGCGGCGAGACCTACGCCGGCAACCCGGTCGTGCAGTCGTCCGCCCCAGCGAGGACCGAAATCGCCGCCGCGGGTCTGAGCACCGGAGGCGAGACCTACGTCGGCACGGCGTCGAACGCGAGCGCTTCGTTCACCAGCCCCGCGCGCGCCGGTCTGAGCGACGCCGATCTCGAGCGGCTGTACATCGGCTGATCTCCCCTTACCCTCGCCGCGCGACGCCCCGGTGCAGACCGGGGCGTTCGCGCTGCCCGGGGAAACCTAGCCTTCGCCACCGGCGGCGCGGTCGCGCGGCCCGACCAGTCCCACCGACATCGCGGTCCCGGCGAGGACGACCGCGGCGCCGGCCAGCATCGTCGCGCTGATCGACTCCCCGAGGAAGATCGAACCGAACAGCATTCCGAACACCGGCACGAGGAAAGTCACGGTGACGGCCTTCGACGGCCCGACCCTGCGAATCAGTCCGAAGTACAGGATCAGAGCGATCCCGGTACAGGCGAAGCCGAGCGCGAGCACCGCACCCCACGCGGGCGCCGAAACCGCCGCCTCGGGCGGGTGGATCGCCGCGAGCGGCGCGAGCGAGATCGCCGCGAAGCCCTGCATTCCGGCGGCTACGATCAATGGGTCGGCGCTGCGCAGCCGGCTGCGGGTGTAGTTCGCGCCCACGCCATAGAGCATCGACGCCAGCAGGCAGGCGACGATCGCCGGAAGCGAACCGAGCGAATCGAGCGAGACCCTCTCCGAGACGAGCACCGCCACGCCCGCCATCCCGACGACCATGCCGGCCCAGGCCCAGCGGGTCGGCTTCTCGTTCATCCAGACGCTCGCGATCATCGCGGTGAACATCGGCGTGGTGGCGTTGAGCACCGCCGAGAACCCCGCCGGGACGCTGAGCGCGGCGTATGCGAACAGCGCGAAGGGGAGCGCCGCGCCGGTCAGGCCGACGAAGGCCAGAGCGCGTGCGTCGCGCAACAGCGCGCGAAGGCCGCCGCGCAGCATCACCAGCGGGATCAGCACAAGCGCGCCGATCGACACGCGCATGAAGGCGACGCTCGACGCTCCGAGCTCCGGCGCCGCGACGCGCATCAGTGGAAACGCGGCGCCCCAGATCGCCCCGAGCAGCACCAGTTCGACCAGATCGCGCGGCTTCAACGCGACACGCCCGGCGCCGTCGCCGTCGCCGGCGCCGCAGGCCGTGTGCGCACACCCGCGCCCGGTTGCGCCGGGCGCTGCCCCGCGCGCAAGTGCATCACTGCGTACGAGCGCCACGGACGCCACCGCTGCGAGACCTGTTCGGCGCGTGCTGCGCTGCGAACGCCGAGCGCACGAAGAACGCCGAGATCGGCCGCGGGAAAGGCGTCGGGCCAGCCGAGCGCGCGCATCGCGATCATCTGCACCGTCCATGGCCCGACGCCCGGCAACCGAGCCAGTTGCGCGAGCGTGTCCTCGACCGGGGCATCGCTGCGCAGCGACACGCCGCCATCGCGAACCGCGCGCGCCAGCGCGACGATCGCGCGCGCGCGCCCTGCGGTCAGTCCCACGCCGGCGAGCGCCGCGCCGTCGAGCGCGGCCAGCGCGCCCGCGTCGGGAAAGGAATGCGTGAGGCTGTCGAACGGCGTCGCGACCGCGGCGCCGAATCGCGTCGCGAGCCTGGCCGCGATCGTTTTGGCCGCGGCGACACTCACCTGTTGCCCGACGATCGTGCGTACCGCGATCTCGAAACCGTCGAAAGCCCCGGCTACGCGCAGTCCAGGGTGCGCCGCCGAAAGCGCACCGAGCACGCGCGCAACTTCGTCTGGGCGGCAATCGAGGTCGAACAGGCGCCGGATTCCGGCCAGCGTTCGCGGAACCGCGCCAGCGAGCGACGCCGACAGCGTCGCGACCACCGTATGGCGCTTGCGCGACCGAAGCACTTCGATCCAGCCCTCGCAGCGGCGCTCGCCGCTGCCCAGCGACACGACGCGGCGATAGGCGTGGGCGTCGACGCTCTCGACGCTCCCGATCGCGCGTTGCGCGAGGAAAGCGAGCAAGGCGTCCCAGTCGAGCGGCGGGCGAT
>JAHDXY010000218.1 GCA_023384005.1 Burkholderiaceae bacterium
ACCGAGTGATGTTGACGATCCGTCGGTTCGAGGAGGTCGCGTGTCAACTCCTTGTTGAAGGGAAGATCCCCGCTAGTCTGCACGCATCCATCGGGCAAGAAGCGGTCGCGACGGGGGTTTGTCGAGGTATCGAGCCCCGGGACCTGATACTTTCGAACCACCGCGGACACGGTCACTGCATCGCCAAAGGCGTCGATTTGGGGGCGATGATGGCCGAGCTGATGGGCAAGGCAAGCGGAACAAACGGGGGGCGGGGCGGATCGATGCACGTAGCCGACCCGGCGCAGGGAATCCTGGGCGCCAACGGAATCGTGGGCGGCGGTATTCCAATCGCGGTTGGTGCTGCCTATGCTTGCCGCGTGCGCGAGTCTGACCAAGTGGTCGCCTGCTTTTTCGGCGATGGGGCCGCGAATGAAGGGGTGTGCCACGAGAGCATGAACGTAGCCGCGCTTTGGAAGCTGCCGGTGCTTTTCGTATGTGAGCACAATCAGTATGCCGAGATGACACCGTCTTCCGTCCACGCAGCGATCCCAGATCTAGCGGTACGCGCCGCAGGTTACGGCATGCCGGGATTCACGGTCGACGGCAACGACGTCCTGGCAGTGCTCGCTGCTGTCGAGATCGCCGTCAAACTTGCCCGCCGCGGAGGTGGGCCCACCTTCCTCGAATTCAAAACCTACCGCGTGCGTGGCCATTTCGAGGGAGACCCTCAGCGCTATAAGCCAGCCGACGAAGCAGCGCAGTGGAAGGAGTTGGATCCGTTGAAGCGCTTTCTGGAGTACCTCGCAGCACACCATGGCTGTGATCAGGTACGGCTGGATGCCGTCAAGAACGAAGTGGAAAATGCCATCGAGATGGCCGTTGCCTTCGCGGAATCAGCCCCACAGCCGGATCCGGAAGAAGTCACCACTTGTGTTTATGCGCAAGTCTGAGTCAAACGAACTGGCGAGGAGCAGCCCATGCGCGAGCTGAAGTACTGGCAGGCAATCAACGAGGCCTTGACCGAGGAGATGGCGCGAGACGAGCGCATCACGCTCGTGGGTCAGGATGTCGCCGCGCCAGGAGGACCATTCGGGGCGAGCCGAGGACTCCTGGAGAAATTCGGGCCGTGGCGCGTGAAAGACACGCCCATCAGCGAGGCGTTGATTGCGGGTCTGGGCGTCGGAGCAGCACTTGCTGGACTGCGGCCCGTAGTCGAAATCATGTTCCTGGACTTCATGGGGTTGGCCATGGACCAGGTGGTCAACCAAGCCGCCAAAGTCTCCTACATGTCAGGCGGTCGCCAGCGCCTACCCCTGACGATCCGTACGCTTTGTGGCGCCGGGCGCAACAACGGGCCGCAGCATAGTCAGAATCTGGAGGCATGGTTCGCTCACGTGCCCGGCCTTAAGGTCGTCTGGCCGTCGACGCCGGCCGATGCAAAGGGCCTTCTGAAGGCGGCGATCCGGGACGACAACCCGGTGATCGTGATTGAAAGCCTCAGTCTCTGGACGTCGAAGCAGTCCGTCACCGATGACGATGAAGTGACGCCCATCGGCAAAGCCGCGGTGCGACGTCAAGGAACCGATGCCACCGTCGTGACGATCGGCGGCATGGTTCCGCGAGCCTTGGCGGCGGCCGAGCAGTTGGCTACCGAAGGTATTGAGATCGAGGTCGTCGACCTGCGGACTTTGTCTCCGCTCGATCGTGAGACGATTTTGGAATCGGTCGCAAAGACCCATCGGCTGGTGATTGCACACGATGCCGTAAAGCCCTTCGGTTTTGGCGCCGAGATCGCGGCGATGGTTGCCGAAGAGGCTCTCGAGGAATTGGATGCCCGCGTCCGGCGCGTTACGGCGCCGTGGGCGCCAGTGCCGTTCAGCCCGGTGCTCGAAGATGCCTATTACGCTGGCGCTCCCGAGATCGAAGCCGCGGTGCGCGCCGTACTCGGCAAGAAGTGAGGGAGCGATGCTGATTGAAGTAAAGATGCCCTCACTGGGCATGACGATGGACGAGGGCACACTCGTCGCATGGCGAGTTAAGGGAGGTGATCCCGTCACCCGCGGGCAAGTCGTCGCCGAGATCGAGTCCGAGAAGGCCGCATACGAACTGGAATCACCGACGGACGGGATCGTGGAATCGATCTTCGTAGCGGTAGACGAAGTCGTTCGGGTGGGCACGCCTCTGGTGTCGATTCAGGCGGCCGGCGAAGCGGAAGCGCAGATCGGGCGGACGGAACCGACGCGGGATCAGCTAACCGCGCTGCAGCGCGATGCGGCCGCACCGACAATAGGCTCAGGCGCGAGCCCGATACGCCACCGTCTTTCGCCAAGAGCGAGACAACTGGCCGAAAGACTGGGGGTCGATCCCGCCGACGTTGTCGGGACTGGCCCAGACGCAACGATCGTCGAGGACGACATTCGCAATTCCGCAGCGGCGATCCGGCAGGAGGGAGCAGAAGCTGAAGCGCGTGCTGCGGCGCCCTTTAGCCTAAACCCGCTTACCCCGCGACGGCGCACGATCGCGGAGCGTATGACCGCCAGCGCCCGGGAAGCGCCGCACTTCTATCTTGCTGCAGAGGTGGACGGTACTGGCCTCCTGCGTTACCTGAATAAGAATGCGGCTCGTCTTGAGCGCGAGGTGGGTGTCAAGCCTACGCTGACGGACCTGCTCCTTCGGCTTACAGCGCAAGCGCTGCGTCTGCACCCGGTTCTCAACAGCTCATACGCGCCAACAGGCGTGCGGCAGTGGAATGACGTCAACCTGGGCCTTGCAGTCGCCGCCGAGGACGGACTCATGGTCCCAGTTATCCGTGCGGCCGACACCCGCCCCCTAAGCGACTTGTTGGCCGCCAGGGCTGACGTCGTCGCCCGAGCGCGGGTGGGAAAACTACGGGCGGAAGATCTCGCAGACGGCACTTTCACGTTGTCCAACCTGGGCGCCTTCGGCATCGATTTCTTTACGTCGATCCTGAATCAGGGGCAGACTGGAATCTTGAGCATCGGAGTCCTCCGCGAGCGACCAACGGTCCTGGATGGCCGAGTGGTTCCGCGACCCAGTTTGATGATTGGCTTGACGATCGATCACCGGGTAACCGACGGAGCTGCGGGTGCACGATTCCTCAGCGACCTGAAGAGCCGGATCGAAGCCGCAAGCCTGGACGGCGGGGACTTTCCGCCGCAAGGGCATGAGAGGGAGCCAGTACAATGAAGTCGATCACCACTGAGCTCGGCGAGTTCGCTGCGCGCACGCAGTTCGCCGATCTACCGGCTGAAGTTGTGGACCGGGCCAAGGCCTGCCTTCTTCACAATTTGGGCGTCGCCTTGGCCGGGCGTCGGGCCGAGCCGTTGGCCCACCAACTCGTCGCTCGTTTCTATGCGCTCCCTCACGAGGCGACGCTGTTCTGGGACGGTTCCAAGGTGAGTGCCGAAGGAGCAGCCTTGGCCAACGCCGCGCTGATGCACGCACGCACGCAGGACGATACCCACTTCCCATCGAGCACGCATACTGGCTCAACGGTGATCCCGGCGGCCTTGGCGATGGCAGAGGTGCAACATAGCACGGGCGAGGAGTTCCTCACCGCCATGGTGCTTGGCTATGAGATTGCAGCCCGCATCGGCACCGAATACGACACCATCACCACGCCGCGAGGCTTCAGAGCGACTTCAAGCTACGGCGTGTTTGGAGCTGCGGCGGCAACGGCTCATCTATTGAAGCTCAATGCCGACGAGACCACCGCGGCACTGGGCTTTGCAGCGAACCTGGCTGGCGGGCTGGGCCAGACCTGGGTGGAAGGTTCGTCGGAATGGCGGTATCACGTTGGCATCGCCGGAAGGAATGGGATCTTCGCCGCCCGCATTGCCGCCTCTGGCGCTGTCGCAGCCAGCGCAAGCCTGGAAGGGGTCGCTGGCTTCTACGCCGCTTTTGGCGGTACTGTCGAATTTGCGCGTGCAGCGCTGGTAGACCTTGGGAAGCAGTGGAAGGTGCCCGAAGTTACACTGAAGCCATACCCCGTGTGCGCCATCCTGCAGAGTCCGGTCGCCATGATGCTCGACTTGGTGTCGACCTACGACCTGAAACCAGCGCAAGTGCACGAGATCGTGCTCGAGTTGAACCCATACGAAGCGGCCTACCCGGGATCCGACAGCGTCGGTCCGTTCAGCGACCACGGGGCGACGCTCATGAGCGGTCAGTTTTGCATGGCACTAACGCTGATCGAGCGCAAGGCCACGATCGAGGGGCTATTCCGATTTGATGACCCGTCTCTGAACGAACTCACTCAGCGGGTCAGAATCGTTTCCAACGACACATTCCAGCCGCTTTCGAGCAGACTTACGGTCACGACAGTCGACGGACGCAAGTTGAGCCGCGAAACAGTGGCAACGCCGACCCTGCACAAGTTCAGCTTCGAGGAAGACGCGGCACTTGTGCGGCGGTTGTTGCCGGAGATGGAGACGACAGCAGAGGGCGTTGAGCGGCTCATTCAGGTGGTCAGCAGAGTTGATCGATTACAAGACGTTCGCGAATTGCTGACGTGCATGACGGGAGGCGAGGCCACTGCCCGGGTAGCCACGGGGGCAAAGTCGTGATGGCGCGCGCCGCCAAGGGAGGCGCCCCGCGTAGCTATGAGCGGATTCAATTCGCCGTCGAGGGTCGGATTGCACGCCTCACCCTGAATCGCCCCGAAAAACTAAATGCGCTCGACCCCGAAATGCTCGACGAAGCGCTCGATGCCTTGGGGCGCGTATCTCGGTCCGATGCCAGCGTGTTGGTCCTCGCTGCAAACGGTACCGCCTTTTGCGCCGGAGTCGATCTCACGAGCTCGTTCTTCATGGAGGGAGTGGAAGAACCATCAGTATTCGTGGGCAAGAATCTCCTGGATCGGCAACACGCCCTGATTCAGGCAATCTACGACCTGCCTCAAATCACCTTGTGTGCGGTGAACGGAGCTGCGGTCGGCGGGGCTGGTTTCGGGATGGCGATGGCCTGCGACATTCGTTTTGCCTCTCCGGCCGCTCGGTTCTGGTTAATTCCGATCAAGGTGGATGTGATCCAGGATTTCGGTCTCACCTGGTTTCTTCAGCGGGCCATCGGTCAGCCGAGAACGATGGAACTGCTGATGACGGGCCGCCCGCTTGACGCCGATACGGCGGAGCGCTGGGGAGTGGTCAATGCCGTGTTTGCGGCCGACCAGTTGCTATCCGAGACTTCGAAGGTCGCTGCGACGATCGCGTCGGCTGGCCGGGACGCCGCATTGATGTCGAAACAGGTCGTACGGCATGGCGCCCAGGTTGATCTCCGCACGGAACTGCACCATGAGGCCGTCGCCAATGGTCTCTGCTTCCATTCAGTCGAATTTCTTGAGAAACAGGGCCAGTATCGAGCACGTGCTCTGGGCAGCGGGAAGCGTTGAGGAAGGACCTATGCACGCGGTACGGTATCACCGGTTCGGGGGGCTTGATGAGCTCCGCTACGAGGAAGTGCCAACGCCAAGCCCGGCTCCCGGGGAAGTTCTGGTGCGCGTGGGCGCATGCGGGGTCAACCGCGTGGATATCCTCAGCCGGGAAGGTCAGACGCCGTACAAGACTCCCTTCCCCCACATCTCGGGCAGTGACGTAGCGGGCATCGTGGCCGACCTCGGCGAGGGTGTCGAGGGAATAGAACTGGGGTGTCGTGTTGCGGTTCTCCCTAATCTAAGTTGTGGCGAGTGCCCCATGTGTCGCGCCGGTGAGGACAACATGTGTGTGAGGGGCGGAATCTTCGGAATCATGTGCCACGGCGGCTATGCCGAGTACACACTTGCCCCCGCACGCAACATTGTGCCGCTCCCCGAGTCAATGGGATCGGTTGATGCCGCTGCGATGGCCATAGTGGGCGGAACCGCGTGGCACATGCTCGTTACTCGGGCCTGTCTGCGGCAGGCCGAGGATCTGCTAGTTGTGGCCGCGGGAAGTGGTATAGGGTCAATGGCCGTTCAGATCGGGAAACTCTCCGGCGCGCGGGTCATCGCTACCGCGGGGAGTTCTGAAAAACTGGAAAAGATCAAGGCATTGGGCGCTGATTTCACGGTTGACCATTCGCGCCCGGGCTGGAGCGCGGAGGTGCGCCGGATCACGCAACGTCGCGGGGTTGACGTCGTGTTCGAGCATGTCGGCGAAGCCACATGGGAACAAAGTCTTGCCTGCCTGACGCGCAACGGCCGACTCGTGACCTGCGGCGGGCACACGGGTTTTAATGTCGGCATCGATCTCTGGCAACTGTTTGTCAAGCAAATCACGCTGATCGGATCCTTTGCCGCCACGCGGCAGGATCTTCTCGACGTTCTTACAATGGCAAGCCGTGGCCAGTTGCGGCCGGTTCTGCACAGTGTTCTGCCGCTCGCTGAGGCGGCAGAGGCGCAGCGCCTAATGGAAAATCGGGGCATCTTCGGCAAGATCGTCTTGACCCCCTGAGCCTTGTTTGCAATCAACGATATATTTCTGCTCGTGACTCCCCCCAAGATCGGAGTCTATGGGGGCGGATCGCGAGCATAGACGTCTTGCAACGCGCGGCATCCAGACGCCAGAAAGAGCCTAGAGCGCGCTGAATTTCGTCGCCGCTGTTGCGCGCACCAGTGTCATCAAGAATCTGTTGGTTGCTCACTAGAACGTCGTCTGGTTGCTGCGGGCGACCTCCGGTTGCCAGCGGATTTACAGGCCAATCACAAACGGTCTCCAAGTCGGCTCGACTCTACATGTGGAATACTATTCATGGAGTTCAACGCTTGGATCTTGGCAGCGTCGGAGTCCTTTGTGAATGCGGTACGTGACTGGATGATGGATCGAGGGCAGACTGAACAGGAGAAACGATCTTTGAAGGCCAAGAACACGACGAAACGACCGCCTCCAACACGCAGAATGAAACGGTCACGAGTTGAAAGCGATGCGAAGGCGCGACCACCTCGGGCCGGCGTTACGCTTTGGGACGATGTAATAGCGCTAAAGCGTGACCGCATCGTTCAGGCGGCGGCGGCACTGTTCTACGAGCGCGGCTATCGGCAAGCAACCGTAGACGCAATTGCCCAGCAGATGGGTGCCACCAAGCCTTTCGTCTACTATCATTTCAAGTCCAAGACCGATCTGTTGGTTGAAATATGTGAAAGGGCAACCGGCGATACGTTAGCTGCAACCGAACATGTGATGTCCATGACCGGTAACCCAAGGAATCGCTTGGAGGAGTTCGTACGCGCCTTCACGAAAGTCGCGCTTGAGCGCCATCAGTTTGTTGCCGTCTATTATCGCGAGCAAATTGACTTGCCTGTCGTCGTCTCAGAGCGCATACACGCAATGCGTCGGGAGATCGATGCACGATTGCGCTCGCTGTTGAATGCAGGCATTGCGACAGGCGACTTTGATATCGATGACCCATCGTTAACGGGGCTTATCATTGCCGGCATGATGAGCTTCGCATTTGCCTGGTATCGCGACGGTGGTCGGCTAAGTGCGCAGGAAGTGACGGAATATATTGTGGCGATGGCGCTGAGGCTCGTCTCTCCGAGTTCTTCGCACTGTAGCGCAAATCGCTGCTCCGCTTGACGCTGTCGGCTGCTCCCGGCGCGTATGCGACGACCTGCCCCATGTGTGCAGCTCGGATGGTGAAGCGGCTCGCCATGAATGGTACGCGTTCCGTCTCTTCGGTAGCGAGTGGGACCTTGGCCGGCGATGTTATGGGTTTGGTAGAAGTGGCGAGAGCGCTATTCGCCGACGACAGGCAGCGATTTCGCGATTTCGTCTCCTGATGGCCTGGCGACCTGCAAGACCACGCGACTGAGCTTGCAATCGGGTCGACGGTCTCGAACTGGCAGCCCCGAGCAGCACTCAGCGCCGGCAAACGATGTTCACCAGAGCCTGCCGCCGTTCGTCCCTGA
>JAHDXY010000219.1:0-7399 GCA_023384005.1 Burkholderiaceae bacterium
CGACGCGCTGCAGGTACATCGCGAGCCGCTCCAGGCCGTAGGTGATCTCGCCGGTGATCGGCTGGCACTTGAGCGACCCGACTTCCTGGAAGTACGTGAACTGGGTGACTTCCATGCCGTTGAGCCAGACCTCCCAGCCCAGTCCCCACGCGCCCAGCGTGGGCGACTCCCAGTCGTCCTCGACGAAACGCACGTCGTTGGCCTGCAGGTCGACGCCCAGCGCGGCGAGCGAGCCGAGGTAGAGCTCGAGGATGTCGGGCGGCGACGGTTTGAGCACCACCTGGTACTGGTAGTAGTGCTGGAGCCGGTTGGGGTTGTCGCCGTAGCGGCCGTCCTTCGGGCGTCGCGAGGGCTGCACGTAGGCGGCGCGCCACGGCTCGGGTCCGATCGCACGCAGGAAGGTGGCGGTGTGAAAGGTCCCGGCGCCCACTTCCATGTCGTAGGGTTGCAGCAGTGCGCAGCCTTGCCGGTCCCAGTATTCCTGGAGCCGGAGGATCACTTGCTGGAAGCTGAGCATCGGTGACGACGTCCTGTCGGTGGCCAAACCGCCGATTTTATCCGCTTGGGCGGCGACATCGCGCGAACACCCCGAATGCGACGAGCAGCATCGCGCCGATCGCAGTGATGCTGCTCGTGTCGCCGAAGCGAGCGTAGGGAGTGAGCCCGACGGTTCCCTGGACGCTGGCGTCGAGCTCGCCCGCGGCATCGTGTTCGAGCCGCCCGATCAGCCGGCCGCGGTGGTCGATCGCGGCGGTCACCCCGGTGTTGGTCGCGCGCAGCATCGGGCGTGCGGTCTCGATCGCGCGCATTCGCGCGATCGCCAGGTGCTGCGGCAGCGCGTGCGAGTTGCCGAACCAGGCGAGGTTGCTCACGTTGACCAGAACCGTCGCGCCGTTCTCGCCGCGCACCTGCGACGCGATCTGCTCGCCGAACAGGTCTTCGTAGCAGACGTTGAACGCGAAACGCTGACCGGCTACCGCGAACGGCGCCTGATCGGGCGCGCCGCGGCCGAACTCGCCGAGCGGAATGCTCATCATCCGGACGAACCAGGCGAATCCGGGCGGGATGAACTCGCCGAAAGGAACCAGGTGTCGCTTGTCGTAGCGCGCGACCACGCCCACCGCGCCCGTCGCGCCCGTCGCGCCCGGTGCGCCCGGTGCGCCCGGTGCGCCCGGTGCGCCCGGTGCGCGCCCCGGGTCCGCCGGATCCGGCGCGCCCGCACCGCTCGCCGGTGGCGGCACCGCCGCGAGCAGTGCGACGCTGTTGGTCAGGCGCGCCGCCGCGGCGTTCGCGGCCTGCGGCGGCAACGGCATTCCGATCGCCGCGAAACGGTCGCCCCGGGACAATGCCCGTGCGACTGCGTCCTCGATCTCGGGCGGCGTGGAATCCCAGGGGACGACCCAGGCGGTTTCAGGAAGGACGGTGAGGGCGGCCGGACTGCGCTCGAGCGCTCGAGCGTATGACTGCATCGTGGCGAGCGCGCGCTGCGGGTCGAACTTCAGCTGCTGCGGCACGTTGCCCTGCACCAGCCGTACGCTGACCGGCTCGCCTTGCGGACTGGTCAGTTCGAGCCGCGCGAGCGCAGTTCCCGCGCCGAGCACGACGGCGACCGGCGCGAGCGCGAGCGCCACCGCGCTGATCCGGCGGGGGCGGATCGCGGCCGCCGCCAGCAACGCGGCGAGCGAAGCGCCGACCGCCGAGACCCCGTACACGCCGATCCAGGGGGCGAATCCCGCGAGCGGCCCGTCGACGTGCGCGTATCCGATCGCGAGCCAGGGAAAGCCGGTGAACAGCAGCCCTCGAAGCCACTCGCACAGGCCCCACGCGCCTCCGACCGCGAGCGCGTAGGCGTGGATCGACACGCCCGGGTTCGTCGATCGTGCGCCGGGGCGCGCGATGCGCTCGGCGAGCGCGAGCGCGAGCGGCGGGAAGACCGAGAGATACGCGGCGAACGCCAGCACCGCGAGTGCGGCGAGCGCCCACGGCATGCCGCCGTAGACGTGCATGCTGGTGTGCAGCCAGGACAGGCCGGTGGCGAACCAGGCCAGACCAAAGGCGAAGGGCGCGATCCATCTGCGGCGCAACGCGGCGCCCGGCGCCGGAGCGACCAGCGCGATCAGCGCGGCGAGCGCCAGGAGCTGCAGCCACCAGGCATCGAAAGGAGGGGCGAAACTCGCCGCGTGCAACGCGCCGAGCGCCAGGGCGATCGCCACCCGCAGGGCGCCGGGCAGCGCGCGGCGGGAGGAGCCGCGCATCGCGTGCGGCGACCCGGAGCGCTCAGGCGCGCGTCGCGCGACCGGCATCGCAGCGCCGCGGGCGCTCAGTCGCGTTCGGTCCCGTTCTCATCCGTGCCCTCTTCGTCGGCCCGGGGCAGGCGCTCGACGAGCAGCAACTGCACCTGCCGCCCGTCCGCGCGCAGGACCTGGAAGCGGATCCCCTCCAGGGTCACGTCGTCGCCGCGCCGCGGGACGCGCCCGAACTGACCGGTGACGAGACCGGCGACGGTGTCGAAATCCTCGTCCGGGAAATGCGTGCCGAATACACGGTTGAACTGCTCGATCTCGGTGATGCCGCGCACGCGGTAGCGTGGCCCGTCCGGTCCGGGTTCGGCCGCGACGATGTGATCGGCTTCCTCGTCGAAGTCGAACTCGTCCTCGATGTCGCCGACGATCTGCTCGAGCACGTCCTCGATCGTGATCAGCCCCGATACGCCGCCGTATTCGTCGACGACGATCGCGACGTGGTTGCGATTGGCGCGGAAGTCCCGCAGCAGCACGTTCAGGCGCTTGGACTCGGGAATGAACACCGCCGGGCGCAGCATGTCGCGCACCTCGGGCGGGTCGTCGCCGTACAGGCGCAGCAGGTCCTTCGCGTGCAGGATGCCGACCACGTTGTCGCGCTCGCCCTCGATCACCGGGAAGCGCGAGTGCGCGGTGGCGATCACGTGGGGAAGAAACCGCGCCGGCGGCTGCGCGACGTCGATCACGTCCATCTGCGAGCGCGGAACCATGATGTCGCGCGCGGCGAGATCGGCCACCTGCAGCACGCCTTCGATCATCGACAGAGCGTCGGCGTCGAGCAGGTCGCGCGCGTGTGCCTCGCGCAACACGCCGAGCAGTTGCTCACGATCTTCGGGGGCGCGCAACAGCAGCGCGGACAGTCGTTCGAGCAGCGTGGGCCTGGCTTCGCTGCCCGAGGGAGGTTCCGCCATCGGACTCAGCGCGTAGTTCTGGTCGGTCGAGAATAACCGAGATCGCCGCGCCGGCCAAACCCGGCGGCGCGCCAGGCGTAAGGGTCCGGTACCCTGAAACGGCGCAGTACTTCGCGCTCGCGCCGCTCCATGCGCTGCGCATCGTCGGCGCTGTCGTGCTCCATTCCCTGGGCGTGGAGGACGCCGTGCACGACCAGATGCGCGAGGTGCTCCTCGAGCGTCTTGCGTTGCGTGCGCGCTTCGCGCTCGAGCACCGGCAGGCAGATCGCGATGTCCGCGCGCGCGGCGTCGGCGGATTCGTAGACGAAGGTGAGCACGTTGGTCGCGTAGTCACGGTCGCGATAGTCGCGATTGAGCGCGCGCGCTTCGCGCCCGCCGACGAGCCTGAGCACGATGGCCGCGTCGCGCGCGAGCGAGGCGGCGACCCATCGGCGCAGCCGCGAGCGGTGCACCGGCCAGCCCGCGATTCCGCTTCCTGTCTGCAACGACAGCGCGAGCCTTGGCTTACTGGCCGCGGACGTCTTCGGCATCGTGTTCGTAGGCGTCGACGATGCGCGCGACCAGCGGGTGGCGCACGACGTCGGACGAATCGAACTCGGTGATCGCCACGCCGCGCACCTCGCGCAGGATCCTTCGCGCGTCGATCAGCCCCGATCGCTGGCCGCGCGGCAGGTCGATCTGGGTGACGTCGCCGGTGACCACCGCGCGCGAGCCGAAGCCCATGCGTGTGAGGAACATCTTCATCTGCTCGGCGGTGGTGTTCTGCGCCTCGTCGAGGATGATGAACGAATGGTTCAGCGTACGTCCGCGCATGTAGGCGAGCGGTGCGATCTCGATCGCCTGCTTCTCGAACATCTTCGCGGTGCGCTCGAAACCGAGCAGGTCGTACAGCGCGTCGTACAGCGGGCGCAGGTACGGATCGACCTTCTGCGCGAGATCGCCGGGAAGGAAGCCAAGGCGCTCGCCGGCCTCGACCGCGGGTCGCGTGAGCACGATCCGCTTGACGGCGTCGCGCTCGAGCGCATCGACCGCGCAGGCGACCGCGAGATAGGTCTTGCCGGTGCCCGCCGGTCCGATCGCGAAGGTGATGTCGTGCCCGAGGATCTTGCGAAGGTAGTCGCGCTGGTTGGGCGTTCTCCCCTGCAGGTCGGTGCGGCGCGTGTGCAGCACCGGCGATTCGTCCGAGGCGCCGGCCGGGGCGCGCTGCGCCGCGCGCAGTTCGACCACGCCGAGCTGCAGGTCGTCGAGCGTGATCGGGCGGGCGGCGAGCGCGTGGAAGTGAGCGAGCGCGGCGAGCGCGTCGCGCGTCGCGTTCGGTGGGCCCTCGACGCTGAAGGTGTCGCCGCGGCGCGCGATTCGCACGTCGAAAGCCTCTTCGAGCCGGCGCAGGTTCTGGTCCAGCGCGCCGCACAGGTTGGCGAGTCGCTCGTTGTCGAGCGGCTCGGGGCGGAACTCGGCGCTTCGGGCCATCGACTGCTCAGCGACCCGCGCTGATGCGCCCGCGCAACGAGTGCGGCAGCGCGCTGGTGACCTGCACCGCCACGATCTCGCCGATCAGCTCGCGCGGGCCCTGGAAGTTCAGCACCCGGTTGTTGGCGCTGCGCCCGCAGAGTTCGCCCGGGTCCTTGCGCGAGGTGCCTTCGATCAGGACTTCCTGCACCGTACCGACCATCGACTCGGAGATCCGCCTGGCATTGGCCTGTATCGCGGCCTGCAGCCGCTGCAGGCGCGCGAGCTTCACGTCCGCCGGGGTTTCGTCGGGCAGGTCGGCCGCTGGCGTACCGGGGCGCGGGCTGTAGACGAAGGAAAACGACTGGTCGAAGCCGAGCTCGTCGATCAGCGCGATCGTGCGTTCGAAGTCCTGCTCGGTTTCGCCGGGAAAGCCGACGATGAAGTCGGAGCTGATGCTGATCGACGGATCGTTCGCGCGCAGCCGCCGCACGATCGACTTGTACTCGAGCACGGTATAGCCGCGCTTCATCGCCGCGAGCACCCGATCGGAACCCGACTGCACCGGCAGGTGCACGTGCGCGACCAGCGCATCGAGCCGCGCGTGTGCGTCGATCAGGCGTTGCGTGAACTCCTTCGGGTGCGAAGTCGTGTAGCGGATTCGCCCGATTCCCGGGATGCCGGCGACATAATCGAGCAGCATCGCCAGATCGGCGATCTCCGGCGCGCCGTCGGAGCCGACTTCGCCGGTCGGCCCACGATAGGCGTTGACGTTCTGCCCGAGCAGGGTGACCTCGCGCACGCCCTGCGCGGCCAGGCCGGCGATCTCGACGAGCACGTCCGCGAAGGGGCGCGACACCTCTTCGCCGCGCGTGTAGGGCACGACGCAGAAGCTGCAGTACTTGCTGCAGCCTTCCATGATCGAGACGAATGCGCTCGCGCCCTCTGTTCGCGCCGGGGGCAGGTGGTCGAACTTCTCGATCTCCGGAAACGAGATGTCCACCTGCGGGCGGCCGGTGCGACGGCGCTCGGCGATCAGTTCGGGCAAGCGGTGCAGCGTCTGCGGGCCGAAGACGACGTCGACATAAGGAGCGCGCGCGACGATCGCTTCGCCTTCCTGGCTGGCGACGCACCCGCCGACCGCGATCACCAGGTCGGGTCGTTCGCGCTTGAGCTTGCGCACCCGGCCGAGGTCGGAGAAGACCTTTTCCTGCGCCTTCTCGCGCACCGAACAGGTGTTGAACACGACGATGTCGGCGTCGGCCGGGTCGTCGGTGGGCGTGGCGCCCTCGGCGAGCGCGAGCACGTCGGCCATCCGGGCCGAGTCGTACTCGTTCATCTGGCAGCCGAAGGTGCGGATGTAGACCTTCGCGCTCATCGCGCGGCGCCGCCGGCGTTGCGCGCCTGCTCCTTCGCGATGGCGAGTTCCTCGGCGGTGAGGAGCCACACCTCGACCACCTGTCCCATGATGTCGGTGCGATAGCGGACCGCTTTTTCACCGCGCACCGTGGACGGTATCTGGATCAGGTTCGACTCGTTGAGGATGCGCGCGCCCGGTGCCATCATGATGCGCTGCCCGTCGAGCGTTGCCGTGGGAAAGACCAGGATCTCGAGCGAACCGAGCTTGGTGCGCTCGGGAAAGGTGCGTGACTGTGCGAGCGTCGCGGGCGCGGCGCACGAGAGCGCCAGGGCCAGGAGGGCGCCTAGCGATGAACGTGTGATGTCGTGCATGGTGTCTCTTGCGTGCGGACCCGGGCTGCGCTGCGGTACACCGCCGAGTATGCGCTCGTCGCGTGCCCGACAGAACCCCGGCAACGGGAAAGGCCCGCGCGGTCTGGATGCCCGGCGGGCCTCGGACGACTGGTGGCGCATCAGGGACTCGAACCCCGGACCTGCGGATTATGATTCCGTCGCTCTAACCAACTGAGCTAATGCGCCGAAGGGCGCGAAGTGTAGCGCCCGCGCCCGACACTGTCAAAGCGGCTGTCAAAGCGTTCGCGTGAAACGCACTGCGAAACGCGACCCGCACGGCGCGCCCGCGACGCCGCCGTCGCCGACGCTCACCTGGGCGTCGTGCGCGAGCGCGATCTCGCGCACGATCGCCAGACCCAGCCCGCTGCCGTCGGCGTCGTTGCCCAGCACGCGGTGGAAGCGCTCGAAGATCATCTCCCGGTCACCCGGCGCGATCCCCGGTCCGTCGTCCTCGACTTCAAAGGCCACGGTGCGCGCGGCGCTCGCGAGGCGCACCGTGACGGTGCCCCCGCGCGGCGTGTAACGCAACGCGTTGTCGATCAGGTTGCTGAACATCTCGCGCAGCAGCACCGGCTGGCCGACGATCGTCGCGTCCTGGCCGCCGTCGTCGAAGCCGAAGTCGATGTTGCGCCGCATCGCCTGGGCGACCCACTCGGCGCATACCGATCGCACCAGCGCGCGTAGCTCGACCGGCTCGGCGCGGCCCGACTCGCGCAGGTTCTCCATCCGCGCCATCGCGAGCAACTGGTTGACGAGATGGGCGGCGCGCTGCGAGCCCACGGCGATCTGCCCGAGGCTCCTGCGAAGCTGCTCGGGGTCGTCCTGGCGCTGCGCGAGTTCGGCCTGGGTACGCAGGCCGGCGAGCGGCGTGCGCAACTGGTGCGCGGCGTCGGCGATGAATCGCTTCTGGACCGCCATGCTCGCGTCCAGCCTGCTGAGGAGGTCGTTGAAGGAGTCGACCAGCGGCGAGAGCTCCTCGGGCATGCC
>JAHDXY010000219.1:7409-7797 GCA_023384005.1 Burkholderiaceae bacterium
CGCGGCGGTCGATCGGCGAGAGGTCGTCGGGCCGGCGCGCGCGCAGCCGGCGCTGGACTTCCGAGAGCGGCTTGAGGCCGCGGCCCAGCGCGAACCACACGAGCACGACCGCGATCGGCAGGATCACGAACTGAGGGAAGATGACGCCCTTGATGATCTCGTTGGCGAGCGCGTTGCGCGCGTCGAGCGTTTCCGCTGCCTGTACCAGCACCGGGAACGACTCGCGGCTGTACGGCTCCGGGGCGTCGACGTAGGTGTAGGCGACGCGGTGTTCGGCGCCGCGGAACAGATCGGTGCGCAGTTTCGTTCGCCCGGGAGAGGGGAAATCGTACAGCGCGGGCGGCGCGAGCGCCGCTTCGCCCGCGAGCAGTTCGCCGTTCGCGGCGAC
>JAHDXY010000220.1 GCA_023384005.1 Burkholderiaceae bacterium
GTGACCGCTGCGCGGTAGTCGATGGGTGCACCGTCTGGCATCGATTCGGCGAAGAAGATGCTCTTGTGCTCTGCGACAGCGATCGCCAAAGCGCGGTCCTTCGCGGCGCTGTCGGCGAATCCGGCGGCGTCGAGCCGCGTCACGTCGTGCCAGTGGCGCGCATAGCGGTCACCGCCTCGGAAGTTGCCTTGGGCGCAGAAGACATGGATGGCTGTGGCCTTCTCCCAGAACGTGCGCTCGGGGCGCATGACCTGGGGCGTGGCCGACGGAAAGCCCACGTCTGGCAGGTGCGGCGCGGCGTCGCACGCGACCAGTCGCGGCTCGTTGGGCTCGCCCGTCGATCTCGCGCCGAACTCCAGCAGGACCGAGGGGCGCACATAGCCCGTGCCTTCGCCGAAGGCCTCGTAGTCGATGAAGATCTGCTCGCCTTCTGCGCGGGCCTTCGCCGGTAGCCCCTGCTCGGCGAGTGCCTCGGCGAGATCAGGCGCCAGCTTGCCGCTGACAAGTTCGGCAAGGCGCTGCCGGATCGCCTTGCTCCACTTCTTCTCCTGGCTGCGTGATGTGGGCCAGGGGGAGTCGGCCTTCTGGATCAGGTCCGGAGCGATGGCACGGATGTCGTAGGTGAGGTCCACATCTTCCGAGAAGCGCTTGATGACGCCGTAGGCCTTTGAGAGCGATGTACCGCCCTTGAAGACCAGGTGCGGCGCGTGCGGTCCGGTGAACAGGTGGTGCAGGGCCCAGACGACCCACACGTCCTTCTCGAGCAAGTGCAGGGGACGGCCCGAACGCTCTGCCGCGACGAGCAGCGCCTCGCGCTGGTCCTCGCGCGGCAGGGCGAAGTATTCAGGCACGGGTCACCAGGCTGCTGACCTGGCTCGCAAGCCAGGTGGGCAGGCGCGCGCGCGCGTTGGCGACGGCCAGCAGTTCCGACGCCGGCAGCCTTTGCCTGAGCTGACCGAGCGCCGCTTCGGATCCCGATGGCCCTACCCAGGCCAGCGAGCGGATGACTTCGCCCGCGGCCTGCCCTGGGTAGAGCAGTTGCCACGGCGGGGCATGCTTCAACTCGACCGTCTGCGCGCCGAGCTTGAGCTTGCGGCTGCGGCCCGAGGTCAGGAAGACCTGGCGCACCGGCACCTGGGTCGTCAGCCCCAGCGCATTCGCTGCAGCCGCGCCGTTGCCGACGACGGTTTCGCCGCGCTGGCTGGCCCATTCCTGGACCACCTTGGCGACTTCCGGTGCCCGTGCGCCGAACTTGCCCTTCACCGGCAGGACGTAGACGCCCCGCCCGGCGCGCAGCAGTTCGCCGCTTCGCGCCAGGCGCGACAGTGCCTGATCCACCGCAGCCCGGCTGCCCAGGTGCAGCAGGGCCTTGGCGGACAGGCTGGCGCCTTCCGGCATCGAGGCGGCGTGCGCGAGGACTTGCTGGGCGAGGTTGGACACGGTGGTTCCTTGGATGTCAGAAGTATGAATCTATTTCTGACAATTTTCAAGGGCTGGTGGCGCGGAGCGTGGAGGAGGGTGCTTGGATGGTCCGGGCAGGATGCCTAGAATCCCCGGCGAGGCGCCAGCCGTACTTGCACGCGAGTAGAAACAGGCTCTCCCTTTCATCGTCATCGATCTCCCTTCAAGGCCTCGTCGTCGGGGACTTAAACGCGTGCGTCTGACCCGATTCGGCGAGGTACACCGAAGGAAGACTCATGACCTTGAAAGAACTCGCGCACCTTGCGCAGCAGACCCTCCACACGCGTGCCGGCTGTCCTGTCAAACGCAGCCACGTGCATGAACTCCTTGCCGCCGCGTTCGGGCATCGTTCCTGGGCTGCGTTCCTCAGCGACTCGGTGCTGGCCGATTCGGGCGTCGGGGCGGCGCCGACAGGCGGCTTGCCCGACCTGATCGGTCGCGCCGTTCAGCTTGGCTACGAACAGCAGGCCGCCGCGTCGGTGGCGACCACCCTCCAGGCACTTATCGCCGAACACCGGCTTTCGGCGGTCTCGTTGGCCGACCTACGAGCCACACTGTTGCCGGCGGCGCAGGTCGCCGACCGTGACGATCTCGACGATGACGACGAGGGCTGGGGCGACGAACCGCTCAGGGCTGCGCCGCCTGCCTCCGGTCCCGCTCGCGAGCAGCTCATGGGCTCGCCGATGCTGCTGAGCAGTCTCGAGCAGGCGGCCGGGCCGGCGAATCCGCAGGGGCACTTCCTGCTGGCCGCGCTCTACCGCTGCGGCCGTCCGAATCCCTACCTCTACGAGGAGTCGCTGAAGGGGCGCGTGCTGACCGCCATCGAGCGCGGCTGGGTCGACGACTACCTGCGGCTCGAACCGCAGTACCGGAAGTACGAGGCCCACCTGAAGGCGGCGGCGCTCGGTGGCGTCCGGGCGGCGGCGCTGGAGTACGGCACGGCGTTCGAGAACCCGGAGTTCATTGCTTTGGCCGAACGGCTCACCGGCGAGATCGATGCCCTGAAGATGGCCCGGCATGCTTCCAGTGACGAAGCGCGCGCGCGGTGGCTTCGCGCGGCGGCGGAGCAGGGGTCGCGGACGGCCATGGAAGCACTTGCGTCCGAAGGTGACCCATGGGCCGAAGACCGGGTTGCGGAGTGGGCCGATGACCATTGGCTGCGATCGGCCGCGGAACGGGCACTCGACGCGGGCAATGTAGTCCGCGCCTGGACCTGGCAGTACCTGGCGATGGAGCAAGGGGTCGACCTCACCCGCTCGACGATGGCCGCGTACCACGACGGTGGTGAGCGCGACGGCCAGTTCTATGACAGCGACTTCGGCGGACCCCTGTACGCCGGTGGCGACGAGGGGCTGGTGCTTCCCGACTTGGACGCTTTCTCGCACGAGGTGCCGAAGGCGAAAGCCGAAGCGATCTTCAGCCGGGCGCGGTAGGAGCGCTGTCGACTGTTTGGATCCGACCTTCTGCGGTGGCGCAACTCGTTTGCGTCACCGTGTTGGTCAGGTTTCCGGAACGTCGATGGTGGCGTGTGAAGGTGGGCTTGCCGTGTCGACCCACGCTACCACGTCGTTCTCGCCGTCAGGGTCTGCGCGCTCGCGGGGCGAGCGCTTGCGGCCTGCGGCCGTCTTCGAACCCTGACAGCTGCGCTGCGCCGTGGTGCTCCGGTCTCGGGCAATCCCGCCCGACACAGACCGGAGTTCGCCATGTCGCTGTCTTCCACTTCTTCCGTCGTTGCTGTCGATGCGCTTCTGGTGCGCGATGTCGATGGCCAGTACCGTCCGGCGCGTGCCGAGGAGGTGCTGTCGCAGGCGCGGCGCGTGCTGTCGCAGAGGGTGCGGCGTGGTGCCACGATGTCGTCGCCGCAGGCAGTGAAGGACCATCTGCGCCTGGAGATCGGTGTGCTGGAGCACGAGGTGTTCTGCGTGCTGTTCCTCGATGCGCAGCACCGGATCATCGAGCTGAAGCAGATGTTCCGCGGCACAGTGACGCAGACCTCGGTGTACCCGCGCGAGGTGGTCAAGGAGGCGCTTGCGGTGAATGCCGCGGCGGTGATCCTGGCCCATAACCATCCCTCGGGCGCAGTCGAACCGAGCCGTGCCGACGAGTTCCTGACGCAGACGCTGAAGGCCGCGCTGGCGCTGGTCGACGTGCGGGTACTCGATCACCTGGTGGTGGCCGGCGCAGAGGTCACCTCGTTCGCCGAACGCGGCCTGCTCTAGCGAGCAGGCGCACGTCGGTGCCTGCATCGGCACCGACGTGAATCACAACGGGCCGGATCCACCGGCGTCCGACCTGGGTGAAGACCGTCCGACCGGCACCCATCGGTCGCTACCTGATCGCCCTGTCGATGGCCTTGCCCAGCTGAACCAGCATGAGGCCAAACACGGCGACCAGGACGCACGCGCCGTAGCCGAGGATGCTCTCGGGCACCCACCAGGTTGGCAGCGAGGGGTAGAGCAAGGCGAGCGACGATTCGTACGGCTTGGCTCCACCCATGCCCTGGATGGCTGACACGCCGACGGTGGCGATACGACCGCAAAGGCCGACCAGCAAGAAGATTCCGCTCAGCTGGAACACTGCGCGCCCCGTTGCGCGCAGTCGGCCGGGGCGGGCAACGAAGAACTCGATCAACATTTCGTACATGGTGAACTCCTGTGTGTTTGTGACCCCGGAGGAGGCCCCGGGGCCACACGTTGCATCGACGAGGTGTGGTGTCCCGTTTCAGGCGGCGCGCCGCCGTACAGTCATCTCGCGGTCCGCGCCATAGCCTGCCGCCGAACAGATCGGGCAGCCTGTTCGATGGACCTTCGAGGTCAGGCGCACCATCGCGCCCGCCCGCGGCCGCAGGAAGCTGCGCTGCTCATAGGCGTCGGGCGCTTGGGTGAACAGCCCAGTCACGAATCCAAGCAAGATCTGCATCCCGCGTCCGACAACCTCCATGTTGAAGGCCAGCATCGACGGTTGTGGATCGTCGATGCCGCGGAGGTAGCTGCCCTCGCGAGCACGCTCGGCTTTCGGTACGGACTCGGCAGCGAGCCGTTCGGAGCTGATGTGTCCGGTGCACCAGAGGCATGGCGTTCCTGGTCGGACGAGGTTGATTCGCCCGATCTCGTTTGCGATTGCGCCGGCATCCCCGACCGAAAACTGCACGCCGAGATCCAGCAGCGGAATCAGGTACTGCTGGGAAAGCTGATTCAGGTAGGCACGAGACGTGGTGTTGTCCGTGCAGACCACGATCACGTCACAGCCGACCAAGAACGGAAGCACGGACTCGTGCTCGACGTGCTGCATGAGCGCTTCGACTTCGATGTCGGGCGCATGCTCCAGCGCATAGGCGCGCGCGATGTCGACCTTGCTCCGCACCTTCACATCGTCGGGTGCGCTGGCCGGAATCCTCGGCAGATTGGACTCGTCGAGGAGCTCGTCATCGACAAGGACGAGCTTGCGCGCGCCGTGGTGCACGAGCGCCAGGGACGCCAGGCTGCCGGTACCGCCCAGTCCGATCACCGCGAACTTCGTGGCGCCGACCCGGCGCTGACCCGCGGCGCCGAGCAGCATGGCTTGGCGTGCGAACCACTCTTTCGGAGCCTGCTGGCTGGGGACGAACTCTCGCCAGTGGTCGTCGTCGACAACCACGGCAGAGTTCAGCACGTGGGCATGGCCGTCCTTCAGGTAGACCAGTCCTACACATTCGTCCACGTCTGCGTTCCAGACCAATGCGATGTGCTCGGGTTGATCGACACGGCGGTGGAAGAAGCCGAAGGACCTTCGGTTGCCCAGGTGATCTGCCTGGGAAAACTCGACCCCGTCGGCAGTCATCGGGTGAAGGTGAGCCATGACGATCACCCTGTCGTCGGCGCGCGCCTGCTGCGCGATGCGCGCCATCGCCAGGGGTGCCACCGACGCGATGTCGTGAGCCTGGGCCGCGTAGGCTCCAGGTTCGACTTCGATCACCGAGTCCACCAGGAAGACGACCCCATGCACCGACGGTACTCGTCGGCAGAGGAGGAACGCCACGCTCTCGGCCGGCATTGCCGCCCGCAGCAGAGCTGCGAGGCGGCGATGGTGACCGACGCGCATTCGAAGCACGTAGTTCATCGCCGCCTCCGCTCAGTGGGCCTGGCCCAGGCGCACCCGGGCAAAGCGCAGATGGCTCAAGAGACCGTCGGTGGCCGGGTTCCAGCGATGCCCCGGCGGGTAGTGCCAGGAGAAACGCTGCCATGTGCGACCCGCATAGGTCTCCAGCTGATCCGCGTTCTGCGGCTGGCGACCATCCGCGAGGGCAAGCCCGGGCGTCACCCAGAACATGTCCAACGCCGCCAGCGGGTAGCCCTGGGGCACCTGCAGCAGGATGTCAGTGCTGCGCCGGTTCCAGTGCGCGGGAAGCTCCTGGCCGCGGGCGATGACGAGGCGACGGGTGCCCTCATCGATGCACTCGATGTCGCCGTGTCGCTCTCGCAGGAGCCCGAGGTCGGCGTCGAGCTTCGTCTCGAAGCCAACGTTGCCACATGGGCTCGTGTAGAACCGATCGTCGTCCTGCACGAGGACGCGCATGCCCGGCATGACCTGCGCGTCAGGGACATCCTTCAGTTCCACGAACACGCCGTCCCCGGACTCGAAGTCGGGATCGAGGGCGGCCAGCTGTTCGAACGACAGCTTCGACTGGTGCAACGCACGATCGGCGGGCAGTTCCTGCTCGTTGATCGTGGGCGAGAGCGGCTTGCGCAGGCACGGGTTGTCGTCGGCAGGCTGCGGCCCGTCGGCGACCGAGAAGCGCTCGCGTCCGTTGATGACGATGTAGTCGTCGTGCCGCAACGGAATGTCGCGATCGTCCGCCAGTTCCAGCAGCAAGTGCTGCCGTGCCGGATCGATGTCAGCGAGGTTGTAGATCGCGGCGCCAGCGACGAGGCCGCGCGAAATGTCATAGCGGGTGCCCGCCACATGAATTGCAGTGTGCATATCGGTTCCTATGGAACGAGGTCATACCGGCACCCTCGCGAGTGCCAAGGATTTCGCTTGACGCTCGGGGCCCTGTGCTGCACACTTTTGGTTCTCACACCGACGTGGCAACATGTCGACCCCAAGGCAAGCTTTCGAGCTTGCCTTTTTCTTTATGGGCTCATGGCTATCCTCCTTCAGTCAAAGAGTCCGGAACTGCTGGCCTTGGCTGGAATGACTCCATCCTTGACCAGGCGATCCAGGCGATAGGTTGCTGCCTGCACGCTGGTGCCGCAGAGCTGTGCCAGGTCGAACGCTGATGCCACGGAACGGCAGACTGCCAGCGGCATCATGATTGCGGCCGTGAGGGCCTTTGCCTGCCACTCACTGTCCTCGAAGAAGCGATGCTGCCCGATCGGTCCTCGCTGCAATGTCACCGCGTGTTCGAGCACGATGTGCGACAGCTCGTGGATCACCGTGCTGCGCGAAAAGACGTTCTCTTCGGTCACGCCGTCATACACGTCCTCACGCAGCACGATGAGCCGTCGCTCCGGGATGGTGAAGGCGGCGCAGTCGTCCAGGCTGGCGATCTCTTCGGAGCGGTATTCGTAGCCAGCCTTGCGGAGTGTGATTTCCAGGGTGCGCCACGCGTCGATGCGATTTCCGCCTGAGCCGGCCACCAAGGGGAGTAGGGGCCTCAGCCGCTCGGCGACGTCTTCGAGCTTGGCGTAGCTCATTGCGGCCACCTTGTAGCCGGACGGTGTCCGGGACGTGGATTCGTTGCCGAGGATCATTTGCGTTTCCTCTCCGGATACTTGGAGTCCAGCCAGTCGTTCATCTCCTTGCTCGGCTGAGAGCCGGACTGCAGCCTGCGTGCGAACGCAGCGACTAGGCGGCGCGCGTCCGGCTCGAGGTCGGCCACGTTGACGACCTCCTTGGATCGCTCGGCGGCGTGTCGCAGGCTCTGCAGTTCCACGTCGGTCGCGACTGCGCTGAAGAACTCGATTGCCGCGTCCACGTACTTGTCGGCGAGCGTCTTCTCGCCGTACTCGATGCCGCTCAGGTAAGAGGAGCTGATGCCCATCGTCTCAGCCATGGCCTTCATCGACACGTCGTGACGCATGCGAAGCGTTCGTACTGTTTCTCCGAACGGGGTTAGCTTCATGTCCTGGTTCTCCTTGATATGGGCCGGCTGTCCGGCAGGGTGTCGCCCTCTCTGGCGAAGTTCTTCTCTGAATTGTACACGATTTCGCTAAATAGTGAACGACGCTGGAGGCAAGTGACGTTGTAGCGCCGCGCGCACCGTCGCAAGGGCCTTTCGCGGCATAGGCCGGTGCCCTCCCGCCTGCGGCGGTCCCCTCCCAGCTATTCCACGGTGCCCTTGCGCCC
>JAHDXY010000221.1 GCA_023384005.1 Burkholderiaceae bacterium
CGGCGGCCACCGGCCGGTTCTGGGCGGTGGTGTCGGTCAAGCAGATGTACCCGGGGCACTCGAACCACGTCGGCAACGCGGTGATCGCGAGCACGACTGGTCACTACGGCGTCAAGGGCGTGATCACGGTCGATCACGACGTCGACGCCGAGGACTGGGACCGGATCTGGTGGTCGCTCGCGACGCGCTTCGATCCGAAGCGTTCGGCGCAGATCATCGATCGCGGACGCTCGACGCCGCTAGACCCGGGCCTGCCGATCGAGGCGCGCGAGATCACCAGCCGGATCCTGCTCGACGCTTGCACGCCCTACGAGTGGAAGAACAAGCCCAGCGAGATCTTCATGGACCGCACGGTGCTGCGCAAGGTGTCCGATCGCTGGAGCGACTACGGTTTCTCCGGGCCGAGCCCGGTGGCGAACATGATCGACCGGCTCACTCGGCCCGAAGAGAAGAAGGCGAGCGCGAAGTGAAAGGCATCGTGATCGTGTGCAACCTCGACACCCGCGGCGAGGACATCGTCTTCGTCAAGGACCTGATCCGGGGGCGCGGGCACGAACCGATCCTGGTCGATTTCAGCATGGAGGAGCCGCCGCCGTTTCCCGGCGACATCACCACCGAGGAAGTCGCGGCGCGCGGTGGGCTCCCGATCGAGCAGGTCCGGGAGAAGTACCGCAGCGACCGCGACGCGGCGACGAACAACCAGATCCGCGGCGCGGCCGCGCTGATCGCGGATCTGGTCGCGCGCAAGCGCGTCGACGGGATCATCGGCATCGGCGGCGGAACGGCGACGCTGGTCGCCACCTCGATCATGAGGCACCTGCCGTTCGGGATGCCCAAGGTCATGGCCTCGCCGATGGCCGCGCACCCGGCGTACATCGACAAGTACGTCGGGACTTCGGACATCACGATGCACCACACGGTGCTCGACATCGTGAAGATGAACCCGTTGCTCAAGGCGCAGATCGTCAACGCGGTCGGCGCGGTCTGCGGCATGGTCGAGATGACGCAGGGCACCGAGTTCGCATTCGACCGCCCCTGCGTTGCGGTATCCTCGTTCGGTTTCGCCGAGATGGCGGTACAGGCAGCGCTGGGAATGCTCGAACAGGCCGGGTTCACGCCGATCGTCTGTCACGCCCAGGGCAAGGGCGACCGGGCGATGGAGGACATGATCCGTGCGGGCGCTTTTCAGGGCGTGCTCGACCTGTGCATCGGCGGCGTGATCGAGCATCTCTTCAAGGGCAATCGCGACCCGGGCCCCGATCGCCTGCTCGGCGCGGTCGAGACCGGGATTCCCGCGGTCCTCGCGCCGTGCGGGCTCGACATCCTGTCTTACGGAGGGCGCGAGGACATGCTCGCGAAGACGAAGGATCGTCCCCAGTACGTGCAGGACGCGCTTCGCGTGCAGGTGCGAACGAGCGTCGACGAACTGCTCGAGGCGGCCGACGTGATCGCCGAACGCCTCAATCGCGCCACCGGGCCGTGGACCTTCCTCAACCCGCTCGCAGGCTGGTCGTCGCTCGACCGCGAGGGCCGACCGATGTACGACCCGAAGGCCGACGCCGCGTTCATCGCCAGGCTCAGGCAGAAGCTGGACGATCCGGCGCGCGTTCGCGACGTCGAGCTGCACCTCTACACGCCCGAATTCGCGCGCGAGGCGGTCGACGAGTTCTGCAGGCTCTACGAGTCGTTGAAGACGGCTCGTGCGCCGGCGCACGCGGCGCAACCGCACTGAACCGGAGAGCGGACGATGCTGGTGAGAAGCTGGATGCGCGCCGACCCGGTCACGGTATCGAGTTGCGCGCTGGTGAGCGAGGCCGAACAGGTGCTCGCGCAGGGCAACCTGCACGCGATCCCGGTAGTCGACGACGACCGCCTCAGGGGGCTGGTCACGCGGGCGAACCTCTTGCGCACCGCGCATTTCGTGCTGAGCACGCAAAGCGCGGACGAGCTCGATTTCTTCGCCAAACGCCTCAAGGTGCGCGACATCATGCTGCGCAACCCGGCCACCGTGCAGGCTGACGACACGATGGAGCACTGCCTGCTGCGCGGGCGCGCACTCGGCGTGGCGCAATTCCCGGTGCTCGACGGAGTGCGCGTCGTCGGGATGATCTCCGCGAACGAGATTTTCGAGCTCGCCGCGCATTGCCTGGGGGCGTGGGAGCGCCGCAGCGGGGTGACGCTCGCCGCGGTGGAGATCGCTCCGGGCGTACTCGGTCGAATCGCGGATGCGGTCGATCGGGCCGGCGCTGTCCTGCAGGCGCTGTACCCGGTGAGCCGGCACGACCCGAACGCCGCGGGGGCCTATCAGAGGAAGAAGGTGATCGTGCGGTTTCAGGGTAGGTCGGTGTCCGAGGTCATCGAGGCGCTGGAAGCGGGCGGCTTCGAGATCATCGACTCGGTCGAGCCGACCTCGCACGGAACATCGGAGCAGTACTCATGACGGATTCATCGCGCGGGGCGGCCGACGCGAAACTGCCGCTCGTGGTCGCGATCACCGGAGCGACCGGAGTGATCTACGGCGTCGAGATGCTGCGCGTGCTCCGGGCCCTCGGACACGAGACGCACCTGACCCTGAGTGAAGCGGCGGGGCTGAACCTGTCGATCGAGACCGACTACGCGATCGACGAGGTGCGCTCGCTCGCCGACGTCGTCTACAGCAACAAGGACGTCGGAGCAGCGGTCGCGAGCGGGTCGTTCCGGACGCGGGGAATGATCGTCGCGCCGTGCACGGTCAAGACGCTGTCGGCGGTGGCGAACTCGTTCACCAGTCGATCGGCAAGGCACTCGACGAGGTGGGAGTCGAGCACGCGCTGTTCACCCGCTGGAGCGGGCGCGGCCGCGACACGCCGTCGGTCGCTCCGGTGGAGATCGCACGATGAGATGCGCGCGATGGGGCGCCCGATGCGGGAATGCGCGCGCCGCATCGTCGTACGCCCATGACCGGCACGCTCGCGAGGTCGTTCTGGCGCTTCTCGCTGCGCAGCTACCGCGATCCGGCGGTGCGCGCCGCGTGCCTCTCGCTGCAGGACGATTGCGGCGCCGACGTGAACCTTCTACTGTACTGCTGCTGGCACGCGCGGCGCGGTCGCAGGCTCGAAGCGCGCGAGTAGCGCTCGGCGATCGCGGCAGTGGCGAACTGGCAGGAACGGGTCGTGCTGCCGCTGCGTGCGGCGCGACGCGGGCTGTCCGGGCGCGCGGCCGGCGTGGCGCAGACTGAACGAGCGGTCTTGCGCAAGCGCGCTGGCGCGCTGGAACTCGCAGCCGAGCGGATCGAGAACGGGATTCTCGCCGCACACGCCCAGGGCCTGCGCGCGGCATGTGCACGTGTCGTACCGCGCGGCGCGGCAATCGACAACCTGCGCAGTTACCTGACGCAGATCGGCGCCGCCTCGGCGCGCGTCGAATCGATGGTGCTGGTGTCGACGCCGGCGCCGGCGCCGAAGACGAAGACGAAGACGAAGACGAAGCCACGATCGTCGCGCTCGTCGTCGCGGCCAGTTTCTGCCCGGCGGCGGGGTGGGGCAAGAGCAGGTTGAGCATCGCGGTGAAGATCTTCGGGGGCGCGCCCACCACCTGTCCGCTGAAGATGTACTCGGGCTCTCCGCCGAAGTCGCCCACCAGGCCACCCGCCTCGGTGATCAGCAGGCTTCCGGCGGCGACGTCCCAGGGCGACAGGCCGAACTCGAAGAACGCGTCGTAGCGCCCGCAGGCGACGTAGGCGAGGTCGAGCGCGGCGGCGCCGGGGCGGCGTATCGCGGCGGCCCGCTCGGTCACGACGCGAAACATTCGCAGGTAGTCGTCGAGATGGTCGAGCTGGCGATACGGAAATCCTGTCCCTACCAGCGCTTCGTCTATCCTGGTGCGCTTCGAGACCCGGATGCGCCGGTCGTTGAGGAACGCACCGCGACCCTTGGACGCCGTGTAGAGTTCGTCGCGATTCGGATCGTAGACCACCGCCTGCGTCACGACGCCGCGCTGCATCAGCGCGATCGAGACCGCGTACTGCGGCAGGCCGTGGATGAAATTGGTGGTGCCATCGAGCGGATCGATCACCCAGATGTTCTCGGCCTCGTGCACCAAGGCGCTCGCGTCCTTTCCGGCGGTGTGGCCGGACTCCTCGGCGAGAATCGCGTGATCGGGATACGCGCCGAGCAGCGTTTCGATGATCGACCTCTCGGAAGCGTGATCGACTTCGGTCACGAAATCGTTGCGCTGCTTGCGCGCGACCTGGATGCGGTCCAGGTCGAGGCTCGCGCGGGTGATGATCCGGCCCGCGCGGCGTGCCGCGCGAACCGCGACGTTGAGCATCGGGTGCATTGTGAGACCAAGGGAAACTCTAGATTTTACTTGAACGCCGCGAATCGCCACCTTGCCCGCCGGCGCGAGGCTAGAATCACGCCGGAAAACCCATGTCCGCACAATGCCTTCACGTCAGCACGCCCGCGGCGCTCGCACGCGTCGCGGTCGTGCTCGTGCGCCCGAGCCACCCCGGAAACGTGGGCGCGTGCGCGCGTGCGATGCGGGTGATGGGGCTGCGCGAGCTCTCGATCGTCGCGCCCAGGCACGCCGGCGTGAACGCGCACGCCGACGCGGTCGCCTTCGCGAGCCACGCGCTCGACGTGCTCGAAGCGGCGCGCAGTTTCGACTCGCTCGAGAGCGCGGTCGCCGACGCGACGCTCGTGATCGGCGTGAGCGCCGAGCCCCGCGAGTTCGCCCCGGAGCCGCGCGAACCCGAGATCGCGGCGCGCGAAGCACTCGACGAGCTCGAGGCGAACGAGCAGCATCGGGTCGCGTTCGTGTTCGGGACCGAACGCACCGGGCTGTCGGTCGCCGAGTCGCAACGCTGCCAGTCGCTTTGCGCGATTCCGGGCGAACCCGGGTATCACTCCCTGAACCTGTCGCAGGCGGTGCAACTGATCGCGTACGTGCTGCGGCGCGAGGCGCTCTCGCGCGTCGCACGCCCCACGCGCGCGCCGCCCTCGAGCCACGCCGCGCAAGCTTCGGTCGAAGCGCTGTTCGAACATCTGGAGCGCGCGCTGGTCGCGATCGGCTGCCTCGACCCGTCGCATCCGAAGAAGCTGATGCCCCGCCTGCGCCGCCTGTTCGGTCGTGCCCGGCTCGAGCCCGAAGAGGTGGAACTGCTGCGCGGCGTGTGCACAGAGGCCGAGCGCACCGCGGCACGCGCGCGCCAGGGCGCTCGTTGACGCGCGGCTCGGGGGCGCTCCGATGACCCAGCAGCGCGTTGCGGCCGTCTACATGCGCGGAGGCACCTCGAAGGGGGTGTTATTCCACGCGCGCGACCTGCCGCAAGGCCTGCGCGAGAGAGAGCGGCTGTTGCTGCGCGTGATCGGAAGTCCCGACCCCTACGGCAGGCACACCGACGGAATGGGCGGAGCGAGCTCGAGTACCAGCAAGGTGGTCATCGTCACGCCCTCGCTGCGCGACGATTGCGACGTCGACTACCTGTTCGGCGCGGTGGCGATCGGCGAGCCGCAGATCGACTGGAGCGGGAACTGCGGAAACCTGTCCGCGGCGGTGGGCCCGTTCGCGATCAGCCAGGGACTGGTCGGCGCGATCGACGGCGTGACCCGCGTGCGCATCTGGCAGGCCAACATCGGCCGGCGCATCGACGTCTACGTGCCGGTGCGCCAGGGCGAGGTGATCGAGGAAGGCGTGTTCATGGAGGACGGCGTGCCGTTTCCCTGCGCCGAGGTGCGCCTCGAGTTCCTCGAGCCCGTCGGCGAGGCATCGGCAGGACAGGCCGCGCTGCTGCCCACCGGTTCGGTGCAGGACGAGCTCGACGTGCGCGGCATCGGCAGGCTGCGTGCGACGATGATCACCGCGGGCAACCCGACCGTGTTCGTGCGCGCGGCGTCGATCGGGCTCAACGCAAAAGAGCAGCCCGGTGCGGTCGATCGCGACCGCAAGCTGCTCGATCGGCTGGAAGCGATTCGCGCGCAGGCCGCGGTCCGGATGGGCCTCGCCGACACGCCCGAGGATGCGAGCAGGAATCGCCCGGCGACGCCAAAGCTCGCCTGGGTCGCACGCCCGGCGAGCTACCGCACCAGCTCGGGCGAGGAAGTCTCGGTCGAGCGGATCGACGTGCTGGCGCGAATCATGTCGATGGGCCGCCTGCACCACGCTTTCACCGGCACCGGATCGATCGCGCTGGCCGCCGCCGCGGCGCTGCCGGGAACGATCGTCAACGAAGTCGCGCGCACGCTTCTGGGCGTCGCGACTCGCATCGGTCACGCATCGGGAACGCTCGCCGTCGGCGCCGAGGTGGCGCGCGCCCCGGACGGGAACTGGCGTGTGGACAAGGCCGTGCTCTCGCGCAGTGCGCGACGCCTGATGTCCGGATGGGTACACGTGCCGGCGGCAGGGCGAACCTCGCGCGCATAGAATCCGGAGTGTCCGGTGATTTCGGGAGAGCGAGTTGGCGTTCGAGCGGCTGCGTGAGGACATCGCAACGGTGCGCGGCAAGGATCCGGCCGCGCGATCGGCGCTCGAAGTCGCGCTCTGCTATCCGGGGGTGCACGCGCTGGTCGTGCACCGATTCGCCAATGCGCTTTCGAGGCGCGGTTTCCCGGTGCTGGCGCGCTGGGTCTCGCACCTGGGCCGTTGGCTCACCGGCATCGAGATCCACCCTGGCGCGACGATCGGGCGGCGCGTGTTCATCGACCACGGCATGGGCGTGGTGATCGGCGAGACCGCGCAGATCGGCGATGACTGCACGATCTACCAGGGCGTCACGCTCGGGGGAACCTCGCTCGAGCAGGGAAAGCGCCACCCCACGCTCGAGGCCGGGGTCGTGGTCGGTGCAGGCGCGAAGGTGCTCGGCCCCTTCGTCGTGGGCGAGGGCGCGCGGATCGGGTCGAACTCGGTGGTCGTGAAGGCGGTGCCCGCGGGCGCGACCGCGGTGGGCGTTCCGGCGCGCGTGATCGTCGAGGAGGCCGACCAGCGACGCGAGGCGCGCGCCGCGCGAATGGGGTTCTCCGCCTACGCGGTCACGCAGGGAGCCAACGACCCGTTGTCCACCGCGCTGCATCGACTGATCGATCACGTCGCCGAACAGGATCGCCAGATCGAGGAACTGCGCGCCACGCTCGCGCGGATGGGCCAGGCCGTCGGCGAAGTAGGCGAGCCGCTCGACGCCGGGCAGTTGAACCGGATGGTCGACTGAAGCGGCCGATCGCCCGGGCAGCGAGGCGTGCAGGCTCAGTCCCAGGCGCCGAGCCTTTGCAGTCCGTCGCTGGTCGCGAGCAGCATCCCTCCGCGTCGCGCGACGGCATCCCAGTCGGGCAGCACCCAGCGTTGCGCCGGCTCGCCGTCGATCACGAGGCGATGGCTGGCAGGGCGGTGCGTGTGCCCGTGGACCAGCAGCCTCGCCGAGGCAATGCGCATCGCATGCTCGACGGCCTGGGGATTGACATCCATCAGGTACCCGGCCTTGCCGGCTTTCTCCGATTCGCTTCGCGCGCGCAGCGCGCGTGCCGTCGCGACGCGCTCGGCGAGCGGGCGCGACAGGAAATCGCGCTGCCAGGCCGCGCTTCGCACCTGCGCGCGAAATGCCTGGTAGGCGGCGTCGTCGGTGCACAGCGCGTCGCCGTGCGCGAGCAGCGCTCGCGTGCCGAACATCATGATCGGGCACGGGTCGGCGAGCATCGTCGCGCCGCATCGCACGCTGAACGCCTGCGCCACTTCGGCGGCGCCGCCCGCGAGTTCCTTGTCGCGGGCGCTGCGCGGCGAATCCGGATCGCCGCGCCCGGGCAGCGGCG
>JAHDXY010000002.1:0-20069 GCA_023384005.1 Burkholderiaceae bacterium
TCGGGCAACTTCGGGCAAGTGATCCGCAAGAACTATCCGGTCGCGATCGGCAACCGGATCGCGAGCGTCGAGCGCGAAGAGCAGACCGTGGTTGGTCCGCTGTGCACGCCGCTGGACCTGCTCGCCGATCGTGCCGCGCTCGCGCCCGCGCAGCCTGACGACCTGGTCGTCGTGTTCCAGTCGGGAGCCTACGGAGCGACGGCGAGCCCGTGGGGATTCCTGTCGCACCCACCGCCAGCCGAGCTCCTCGTATGAGCGAGGTGCTTCGGTGAGCGCGCGCGGCGAATCGCTCCGCGCCCGGATGCCCGCGTTCGAAGGACTGGTCGGCGGACCGGCCGATCGCGGCGCGCATCTGGTTGCGTCGGGCACCCAGGCACTGAGCGCGTCCGACTCGGGCGCACGTGTCTGCGCCTACGGGCGGATCTCGTTCAGCGACTCGGCGCTCGCGGCACGCGCGAGCGAACTCGGCCCGGCCGATGCGCTGCTGCACGGCTGGCGCGCGCATGGCGCGGATCTGCTCGAACGCATCGACGGTGAGTTCCTGTTCGCGGCGCGCGCTACGCCGGAAGGCGAGGTTCTGGTCGCGGTCGACCGCTTCTCGACCCTTCCGCTGTACTACGGCGAGCGCGACGGGCGTCTCGCCTGGGCGATGCGACCGGCGCGCGTGTGCGAGCTGCTCGGGGTGCCGGCAGAGATCGATCCGAAGGCGCTGTACGCATACCTCTGGTTTCACGACATTCCGGCGCCGCTGTCGATCAACACCGGGGTCGCGCGTCTCGAGGGAGGGCAGGCGCTGAGCTTTCGCTCGGCCGGTTTGCGCACGCATTGGCACTGGAAGCCGGGATTCAGCGTGCGCGAGCCGTTCAGCCTCGCTGCGGAGCGCACGGAGTTCATGCAGGCACTACGCAGCGGCGTCGAGCAGTGCATCGGCGACGTCCCGCGCGAACGGCTCGGGTGCTTTCTTTCGGGCGGTACCGACAGCTCGACCATTGCCGGCCTCGCCACGTCGGTCTTCGGGGCTCCCGCGCGGAGCTTCTCGATCGCCTTCGACGTCTCGGGCTACGACGAATCGCATTTCTCAAGACTCGCGGCGCGCCACTTCGGGACCGAGCACACCGAGATCGTGCTCACCGCGGACGAAGCGGAGCGCACGATCGAGGTGCTCGCGCAGGCCTACGAGCAGCCGTTCGGCAACTCCTCGGCCGTGCCGACGCACGTGTGCGCGCGTATCGCCGGCGAGGCCGGCGTGACGCGGATGCTCGGCGGCGACGGCGGCGACGAACTCTACGGCGGCAACGAGCGCTACGCGACGCAGTGGCTGCTTTCGCTATACGAAAGCCTGCCGGCCGCGCTGCGCGGCGCGGTGCTTGAGCCGCTGCTCGGCGGTCCGCTGAAGGACACGCAGTTCTGGCCGATCCGAAAGGCGCGCGGTTACGTCGAGCACGCCAGTGCTCAGATGCCCGACCGGATCGGAGCGCGTTACAACCTGCTCAACCGCTTCGGGCCCTCCAGCGTACTTTCCGAACGAGTGCTCGGCGCAGCGGGAGGCTTCGTGCCGCTCGCGCTCGAGCGCGAGGCCTGGTCGCGCAGCGCCGGAGAAGCGGCGATCGATCGGCTTCTCGCCTACGATTTCAAGTTCACGCTCGCCGACAACGACCTGGCGAAGGTGACCAGGATGTGCCATGCGGCCGGCGTCGAGGTCGGATTCCCGATGCTCGCCGACCCAGTGGTGCGCCATTCGCTCGGATTGCCCCCCGGCCAGAAGCTCAGGCGCACGCGGCTGCGCTACTTCTTTCGCGAGGCCTTGCGCGGGTTTCTCCCGGACGAGATCGTCGACAAGCGCAAGCACGGGTTCGGGATGCCGTTCGGCGAGTGGCTGCTGAGCAAGCCTCGGCTCGCCGAACGCGCCGACGACGCACTGGCGGGTCTCGCGGGGCGCGGGCTGATCCAAACGCCGTTCCTGGCGCAGCTGCGCACGGCGATTCACACCGAGCACGCCGGCTACTACGGAACGATGGCCTGGGTGCTGATGATGCTCGAGCTCTGGATGCGCGAGCACGCCGATCGATCGCCGGCGGGCGGAGATCGCGCGCCCGATCGGGTCGATGCCGGGGCGCCGGTGTGAAGATCCTGCACGTGCTCGATCACTCGCTGCCGCTGCACAGCGGCTATACCTTTCGCACGGCGGCGATCCTGCGCGAGCAGCGCAGGCTGGGGTGGGAAACCGTGCACCTGAGCTCGCCCAAGCAGGGCGACGTCGCCTCCGAGGTCGAGACGGTCGACGAGCTCGTGTTCCACCGCACGCGCCCGGTGCGCTCTGCGCTCGCGCGATTGCCCGGCGGCTGGGTGTTCGACCAGATGCGCGCGACGCAGCGCCGGCTCGAATCGCTCGCGCGCGCCGAACGCCCCGACCTGTTGCACGCGCATTCGCCGGTGCTCGATGCCTGGCCGGCGCTGCGCGTCGGCCGCAAGCTCGGGCTTCCGGTCGTCTACGAGGTGCGCGCCTTCTGGGAGGACGCAGCGGTAGATCACGGCACGCATCGCGAGAGCGGCCTGCGCTACCGGCTGAGCCGCGCGCTGGAGACCGCGGCGTTTCGTCGCGCCGATGCGATCACGACGATCTGCGAGGGATTGCGCGCCGACATCGTCGCGCGCTCGATCGCCGCCGACAAGGTCACGGTGATCCCGAACGCGGTCGACATCGATCGCTTCCCGGTGCTCGCCCGGCGCGACGCTGAGCTCGAGGCGCGATGGGGCCTCGCCGGGCACGACGTCGTGGGTTTTTGCGGATCGTTCTACGCCTACGAGGGTCTAGATCTGCTGCTTCGCGCGCTGCCGGCGATCGCCGCGCTGCGCCCCACCGTACGACTGCTGCTGGTGGGCGGCGGCGCGCAGGAACCGCAGTTGCGCGCGCTGGCGCAGGAACTCGGCCTCGCGCAGCGGGTGATCTTCGCCGGACGCGTGCCGAACGCGCAGATCGACCGCTACTACTCGCTGATCGACGTGCTCGCGTTCCCGCGCCAGCGGATGCGACTGACCGAGCTCGTGACGCCGCTCAAGCCGCTCGAGGCGATGGCGCAGGGCCGGGCGGTGGTCGCGTCCGACGTGGGCGGGCACCGCGAGCTGATCCGCGACGAGGAGACGGGTCTGTTGCACAGCGCGGGCGACGCCGGGGCGCTCGCCGGCGCGGTGCTGCGGCTGCTGAGCGACGAGCCGCTTCGCGCGCGCCTGACCGGCGCGGCGCGCCGCTTCGTCGAGACCGAGCGCAGCTGGGCAGCGAGCGTGGCGCGCTACGCGCCGGTCTACCGGCGCCTCGTCGGTTCGGCCGCGCAGGGCCAGGGTGCGGCGCTGCCAGCCGGGCGCGGCTGAGCGATGTTTCGGCTCGCGACCTCGATCCTCTCGCCCGGCGGCGAGCGCGGGCGGCTGTCGGCGTTCATTTTCCATCGCGTGCTCGCGCAGCCCGACCCGCTGCTGCCCGACGAGCCCGACGCGACGCGATTCGACCTGATCCTGGGCAGGATCGGCGCGCAGTTCAGGGTCCTGCCCGCGCGCGAGGCCTGCGAAAGGCTGTTCGCCCGCAGCCTGCCGCCGCGCGCGGCGATCGTCACCTTCGACGACGGTTATCGCGACAACCACGATGTCGCGCTGCCGATCCTGCTCAGGCATCGGATGTCCGCGGCGTTTTTCATCGCCACCGGTTACCTGCAGGGCGGGGCGATGTTCAACGATCGCGTGCGCGAGTCGCTGCGCGCCTGCAGCGATGCGAAGCTCGATGCTCGCGCGATAGGGCTCGGTGAGCTCGACGTGTCCGACACCGCTGCGAAACTGCTGGCGGTGGAAACGGTCATCGCGACGATCAAGCACATGCCCCCGCACGAGCGCATTGCCGCGGCCGAGCGAATCGAGCGAGCGTGCCGGTTCTCGCACGGCGCTGGCGATCGCGCGCACCGGCTGATGATGACCGAGTCCGAGGTGCGCGCACTCGCCGCGGCAGGCATGGAGATCGGGGGGCACACGCGAACTCACCCGATCCTGCGCGGCCTGGAAGCGGACCAGGCCCGCGAGGAGATCGGTGGCGGCCACGCCGATCTGCGCGCGATCGTTGGTCGTGCACCGGAACTGTTCGCCTACCCCAATGGGAGGCTGGGCGAGGATTTCGACGCCTCGCATCGCGAACTGGCGCGCGAGGCGGGGTTTCGCTACGCGTTCACCACGCACCATGGCGCGGCGAATGTGTCGAGCGACCCGTTCCTGCTCCCCAGGTGCACGCCCTGGCAACGCGACGCACTGCGTTTCAAGTCGCAGGCGTTGCGGGTGCTGCTCGCGGGAGAGGTATCCTAGGGGCAAACAAGCTCGGCGGCTCGAGTCGTTCGCGAGCAAGCCATTGAACAAGCTCCTGACTCGCGAAATGAAGGTCGGATTCGTCCTTGCGTCCCCGACAGCGGACCCGCTTCCCAGCACACGGATTTCAGTGCTCAATGTCGTCGCGCTGCTGCGTGAGCGCGGAGTCGAGCCGATCGTGCTCTTTCAGCCTGAGCAGGCGACCGAAACGCCGGTTGTCGATGGTCTGGCGCCGCGCGCGAAGGCACTCGGAATCGAGGTGGTGTACTTTCAGAAAGCGCGCGGACGAAGCGTCGTCGCGGAAGTTGCCGCACTGCGTCGTCTCGGTATCCGGACCGTGTTCGGCGTCTGCGATCTGATCGACTCCGAGATGACCGCTCATTGTGATGCGACGGTCGTAGTAACCGACTACCTGCGGGAACTCTATCCACCGCCGCTGCGGAGCAAGATCTTCGTCGTGCACGATGGAATCGAGCGGCCCGACGTCCAGAGGGATCCGGGGCCGCGAGACGACGTCTACGCGACACGGGCGGACCCCCTGAACGTGGTCCTGGTGACGTCGTCTGCACTTGAAACGGTGCCCTTCATTGGGCGACTGCCGGATTTCCTCGCGTTGACGATCGTGGGCCGGTACCCCCCCCGATCATCGAGGTCATCGATCATCGGCGCCACGCGGCGAATACTCGCGGCCCCGGCGTTCGGCGATAGGATTCGACGGGTCGGCGAGCTGTTGCGGCCAGCGTTCAAGCGAGTGGATTGGGATCCCGACGGCGTCTACGATCAACTCAGGCGTGCCGACATCGGGATCATTCCGGTCGATCACTCGCACAGCTCCTTGCCGGATGTTGGAGTTTCCTACTGGCAGGTGAAGTCAGAGAATCGGCTGACGCTCAAGATGAGCGTAGGCTTGCCTGTGATCGCGTCCCCCGTGCCCTCTTATCTTCCAGTGATCCGGCAAGGGGCCAATGGTTTCATTGCCCGCACTCGAAGCGATTGGATCGACATGTTCGCCGAGCTTCGCAGCCCCGACCTGCGCCGAACGATCGGCGCGGCTGCGCGCGAAGCGGTGCTCGACCGATACTCTCAGCATCGCCAGGCGGACCTGCTGGCAAGGGTTTTCGAGTGCCTGCCTTAGGGCCAGCCGTCGGCACGCGCTGATACTGCCCTTCGTCAGGCGATGCCCGGAAAGCGCAACGGAGTCGATCGGTGCGAACGAACCAGGAACACGACGGCGGATCGCGGCGAGCCGCCTACACCGGCCCTCGTGCGGACATACTTGCCATGGTCCCTGCGCGAGCCAGGGCAATACTCGACCTGGGCTGCAGCAACGGGGCGCTGGGCTCTGCGCTACGGGCTCAGACGCCCGGGCGCACGGTGATGGGAGTTGAGATAGATCGGACACTCGCCAGCGAGGCGTCCGCGAGACTCGACCGAGTCGCCTGCCTCGACCTAGGCAGCGACGAACTGGATCAGGTGCTCGCCGGGCACAGCTTCGACTGCATCGTGTTCGGGGATGTTCTCGAACATCTTCCGTCGCCGTGGACCGTACTCGCAAAGGCAGCCAAGTATCTCGCGCCGACAGGGGCGATGATCGTCAGCCTCCCGAATGTCCGGCACGTTTCCGCGCTGTGGGCGATCGCGGTCAGCGGGACGTTTCCGCGACGAGAAAGAGGGATCTTCGATCAGACGCACCTTCGGTGGTTCACGTACCGCGATGCGCGCGCGCTGCTCGAGGAACAGGGTTTCGTGGTCGACAAGGTCTCCTGCAACCTGCGGTTCGGGGATCGCGGAGGGGGAGCAATGAACCGGCTGCTGAACAGGTACGGCGATGCACTTGACAAACTTGCGCCGGTTCGCGAGTTCCTTACCTACCAGTTTTGCATCCGTGCGCGACGCCAACCGTTCGATGCGGGCAGCGCGCAAGCCGACATGCCGAATGACCCCTGAGATCGCAGTCATCGTGGCGACCGCCGCGCGGCGCGAGCGCGCGGCGCAGCTCTGGCAGGCGCTCGAGACGATCAGATCGCAGGAAGGCGTTCGCGCCGTTCCCGTCGTCGTCGCCAACGGGCCCTCGCGCGACCCGCAGGTCATGGCCAGGCTCGAAGGCGACCGGACGATTCGGCTGCTGTCGCTCGACGAGGGGAACTACCCCGGCGCCCTGCATGCCGGCAGAGCCTGCGTCGACACCGAGTGGTTCTCGCAACTCGACGACGACGACCTGCTGCTGCCCGGCGCGTTGCTCGCGCGCTGGTCGGCCGGCAACGCGGATCCACGTTGCGACGCGGTGATCTCGAATGGGTGGTCGCGCGATCACGACGGCGACACGCTGCGGCTGTCGAATTTGCACGAGATCCGCGGCGATCCGTTGCGCGCGCTGTGCTCGGGGAACTGGCTCGGCCCGGGCGCCGCGCTGTTCAGGGCGGCGAGCGTCACCGCCCAGGTGATCGCTGGCATGCCGAAGTACCTGGAGTGGACCTACCTGGCCTGCTATCTGAGCCTGCGCTGCCGGCTGCTCTTTCTCGACGCCCCGTCGTACCTCTACCAATCGGGCACGGTCGCGTCGCTCTCGGGTTCGGACGCCTACCTGCTCGGTCAGGCGTGCGCGATCGCGGCGATTTGCAGGCTCGAGTTGCCCGCGGACGTCAGGGATGTGTTCCTCAGGCGCCTGAGCGTGGGGCAGCAGATGGCGGCGTTGCGCCTGCTCGAGCGCGGGCAAGTGCGCCAGGCCTGGCAGTGGTACCTGCGCGCGGTCTTCGGCAAGGGAGGATACCGCCACCTTGGCGCCGTTCACCGAATGCTTCGCGGCTCCCTCGGGGCGGGTCCGCGGTAGGTCGGGCGAGGCTATCTCCTGATCTTCGACAGCAGCGTTCGCGCATGTGCCAGGAGGTAGGTCTCCGCGCCCTGGGGCCTTCCCGCGATACGCCAGGCGAGCGCCAGCGACGCGGGATAGACCGCGGCGCCAAGGGCGACTTTCGAGAGCAGCGCCAGCGTCGCGGCGGCCGGGGCGTACGGGGAGAACGCCGTCAGGCACACCGCCATCGCGGCGCAGGCGCACATCGGGCGGGCGAAACTGCCCAGCAGCGCGCGCCACGGAACCCCGATCGGATCGCGGCTCAGCAGGAACGCGAAGATCCACGCCATCAGCGTCGACGAGACGAGTCTGACGAGCGCGAAGGCCTCGGGCGTGGGGACCACCAGCAGCACCGCCGCGAGCGACGCGAACAGGCCGGCCTCGATCCAGGTGAGGATCGCCTGGACCTTGATCTTGCCGATCGCCAGCAACGCGTAGCCGCCGGTGTGCTGGAACACGAGGAACAGGCCCGCGAGCGCGAGCAGCATCAGCACCGGCCCGGCGCTCGTCCACTTCGGCCCCAGGAATACCGCGACCACCTCGTTCGAGACGAAGGCGAGGCCGACGCACACCGGCAGCGTGATCAGGAACTGCACCGCTAGCGCGAGCGACAGCGCGCGCCGAAACGACGCGCTCGACTCGCGTGCCTCGACCAGTGCCGGATAAAGGACACGCGCCAGCGGTGCCAGGATCTCGACCGAGGAAAGCGTCGCGAGTTCGCTCGACACCCTGTAGATCCCGAGACTGACCGCCCCCGAGAGCCTGCCCAGCATCAGCGAGGGCAGCGAGGCCGACAGGTACGCGCCGACGCCGCGCACGATCATCCACTGCGAAAACGAGAGCAGTTCGCGCAGCTTCGCGAGGCTCAGGCGCGGCCTGAACGGATGCATCCTGAAGCTCAGCACGACCGACACGGCCTGCGTCGCCACCGCGCCGATCACGACCGCCCAGTAGTTCATCAGCCAGAACGCCAGCCCGATCGTGATCGCGAACGAAAGCAGGCGCCGCGCGAGGAAGAAGCGCAGTTCGCGCTGGAACTCGAAGTTCTTCTGGAGCAGGACGAGGCCGATGTTCTCGACGCCACTGATCGCGACCGACAGAGCGACCATCTGCGCGACGGCCACCAGCCGCGGTTCGTCGAAGTAGGTCGCCGCCGGCCAGGCGAAGGCGAAGACGAACGACCCCATCACCGCCGCCTGGATCATCCTCAAGGTCCAGGCCGAATCGTAGTGTTCGGTTGTCGGGGACCGCAGCTGGATCAAGGCGGTGCCCACCCCGAGGTCGAGCAGAACGGTGACGATCCCGGCGGCGAGCATCGCCATCGCGACCAGGCCGAAATCCTCCGGTGCAAGCAGTCGTGCGAGGATCGGCGTGCTGACGAGGCTGATCAGGCGGTCGATCAGGCGCCAGCCGACCATGATCGACGCGCTTCCCGCGATCGAGTTGCGCGCCCCCGCGTCGTGCGCGCCGATCGACCGGCTCGGGTCAGCAGTGGGCTTCAGAACGACTCCTGGTCGGCATGCCGCGGCCTTCGCGCGTCACGAGGATCGCGCGCTCAGCGCACGACGAGGTACGAGAAATGTGCCCAGAACAGGATCGCGATCCAGGCGGCGAGCGACAGCAGGTGCAGCGGTGCGCGCATTCTCGCAGGTCCGCGGACCGAGACGAAGGCAACGAGCGCGAGGTTGAGCGCCAGAACCCCCAGCAGAAGGTAGCTCAGGCGCAGCCTGTAGAACGACAGTTCCCGGTAGGGGGGGTAGGCCGCGTGCGCGCGGGAGAGCGCGCGCTCTTCGTCCGCCACGGCAGCATCGCGCGCACCGAGTTCGAGCGCGGTCAATCGCACCGAACGCTCGCCTATCGTCAGGCGCTCGCCCAGGCGCCGGGCGATCGGGGTGCGTTGCTGGCCCGCGTGGATCGTCCAGTCGTCAGGGCCGGCCTGCACGAGTTGCAGATCCTCGGCGAGCAATGCGGCGCTCGGCGCGCGCGGGTGCCACCACGCGAGCGCCTGCGCCGAGGCTGGCGAAGGGCTCGTGCGGGCGCGCCAGGCGCTGGTCTGCGCGGGCCTGGCCCGCTCGAGCCCCCAACCGGCGGCGTCCGCGTCGCTGCCGCCGCGCACGAGCGAGACTGCCGGCGCTGGTGTCGACGCGAATCGAAGCGACAGCGAAGCCGCCGCCGTCGCCTCGGAAGCGGCGGATAGCCGGTAGAGACCGCCCGGCATCGGCGTGACCGCGACGCGCGGTGCGGTGCGCCAGATCGTCTGCATCCGGCCCGGCGAGCGAAGGCTCGCGAAGTCGAGCACGATCCAAGCGCCGGGTTCGAGTTCGATGAGTTGCCGATGAAACGAATCGCCGTCCTGGTTCGACCTGACGGCATGCGCGAAGAAGGTCTCACCGTTGTCGAGCAGATGGAGCAGCCGCGCGTCGAGCGCGCTGCCCGCGGGCTCGCCCACGCGATGCGGCGCGTTCGACCCGGTCCAGCCGTCCGAAGCGACGCGCCGGACGTCGCCGTAGGGGACGTTGCCGATCGCGGTGATCCACTCGACCCCGCCGGACCAGAAGGTGGTCGCGAGCTGGTTCGACTTGTAGTGACCGCGTCGCGGGAAGTTCATCCACGACAGCGTAGCTTGCGCCTTCGCGGGGGCAGCTGCGGACGCAGACGCGGACGCAGACGCGGACCCGGACCCGGACCCGGACCCGGACCCGGACCCGGACTCCTCGCCCGGCCAGCGCCGCCAGCTCGGTGTCCATTCGCTCGCGACGATCGACGGGTCTGCCGCATCGTTGATCGCGGCACTCGACGCGTGACCGAAGGCAGCCAGATCGGTGGAGTCGCCGATCAGCGGCAACGTCGCGTCGGGCCGCACCAGGCGCGCCGCGAGCCTGGGAACGGCTGCGATCTTGGCTTCGATTCCCGGGGGCAGCGACCGTGCGCTCATCTCGCCGTACTCTCGCAACATCGCGATCAGCCTGTGACCGAACAGGTGATACTGCGACGAGTGCTCGGCGATCGCGCCGGAGTGGGTGACGTAGTACCCGAGCAGCTCGACGCTTCTCGACCAGGCGAGTTCCTCGTGGGCGCGCAGCTGATCGGGCCGACCGAAGGCAAGCGACGCGTGAAGCAGCGCCAGGTTCTGCATCAGCCCGTGGTTGGTCCTGTAGACATAGTGCGAGCGCTTCGCGAGAAGCGCGATCGCGCGGCCCGCCTGCTCGGCCAGCGGTGCGATCAGCGAGTGATCGGAGGGGATCGACGCGTTGACCTGCGCCAGCAGATCGACGACGACGTAGATCCGCTCGGCCAGCGCGTGGTCGTTCCACAGAAAACCTTCGTTGGTCCATTTCGCGGCTTCGTAGCGGTTCCAGTCCGCGACGTAGCGCACCGCGGCACGAAGCGGCTCGGGCCGGCCGGTTTTTCGGAACTCGGCGAGCTGCCGGTTCGGGACACGAAATCCCGCGAAGCTGAGTTGCTCGCCCGGGGAGCCGGCGTGGAGGTCGCGCGGCTCGAAAACCCCCGACCTGGTCGCCGGCGATTCGCTCGCCTCTCCGCTCTGGCTTCCCGGCGTGCCGTGCACCAGCCGATACTGCCTGACGCGATCGATCGCGACCGGGTCGAGCTGCGTCACCAGACGCGCGGGGTCCGACCGCGACGGCCAGTCGGCAACGGTGTAGTAGTGGCGCAACGGCGGATACCACAGCGATGCGATGACCAGCAACGCCGTGACGACCAGCACCGGACCCGGAAGACGACGCAATCGCGAGTCCGCGGAACGCTCAGCGGATTTCGTTGATCTGGCGCCGAGCCAGGGTCGGGTCGATCGGGAGCGCCGGCTCGCCGCTGCCTGCGGGCAGGCCCGCGGGTCCGCCTCGGAGCCTGACGAGTTCGCGCTCCTTGAGCCGCGCGCAGGCGAACACGACCACCGAAAGGTAGTACGGGTAATCCCAGTACCCGATGTTCACGAAAGCACCGCCGACTCCGAAGCCGACCAGCGCGACCTGGCTCATCCGCATCAGGAAGACGAGGCTGTCGTTCTCTTCGCCGGCGGGAAGGCGGCGGATCAGGCGGCCCGCGGTGAACCATACCGACAGGCCGAAGCTGAGGAACAGGACGAGCCCCGGCCAGCCGTGCTCGCCCAACGCCTGGAAGTAGATGCTGTGCGACGATCGCACCTGGCCGGCGGCGAATTCGCCCACCGCGCCTCCGACGTACATGTCGAAGCCGCCACCGGTGATGCGTGCGTTCGCCACGTTCAGCGCCGTCTTCCACATTTCGAGACGGCCAATGGTCGATGCGTCCTGCTCGTACGCGCCGATCGATGCGATCCGCGCCCAGTACTCGGCCGGCATCAGCACGATCGCGAGCGCGGCGCCAACGAAGACCGCGATCAGCGCCTCGAATCTTCGCGAGCTGCGCAGCACCAGGAATAGAGCCATCGCGAGCACCGCGACGAAAGCGCCGCGCGAATGCGAGCCGAGAATCGAGATCCCGCTCAACGCGATGCAGCCGAGAAAGGCCCACCGGTACCAGAGGTTTCGCGTGCGCTGGCGAAGCCAGAACAGCAGCGGCATGGTCATCACCAGCGCGGCGGCGAGCTGGTTGTTGTCGGCGATCACCGACCCGGGGGGGCCCCAGACCCGGAACGCGCCGCCGGTGAGGACGGTGAACACCCCGCCCTTGATGCCGAAGAACGCGACGGAGAGCGTCGCGGCGATCGTCAGGATCTCGATCCGTCTCCAGTTCGACAGCAAGGCGAGGGTGACAAGGCACATCAACTGGATCTTGGCGAACTCGATCAGCTTGGGCAGCGCGGCTGTCTCGCTCAGCGCGAACATCGTCGTGATCGCCGTCCAGGCGAGATAGGCGATGAGCAGGCGCATCCGTCGCAGGCTGTCGAACACCTGGCGATCGGTGGCGAAGACCAGACCGATCAGCGTCGCGATCGCGACCATCTGCGCCCATGGGATGTCGTAGGCGAAATCCCAGGTCAGGCGGTGCGGGTTCATCAGCGACAGCCACGCGAACACCACCGCCCCGACGAAGGGGCGCGCGAGCGCGACCGGAATGCACGCGAAGAGAATGATCGAGAGGACGATGTCGCGCATGTTGCGGGCTCGCGGGCGTGGGGCCGACGCCGCTCAGTTCAGCTTGAGCATGCCGCGCTGCAGGGCGAAGCCCTTCTTGTCCTCGACAGCGGCCTCCCCCTTGGCGAGGATGGCGAGCGCCTGCTCGCGCTTGCCGGCGCGCAGCAGGATGTCGGCCACCATGATGTAGCCGTCGGGAATCGTCGGCCACTCGGCCATCAGTTGCCCCGCGGTCGCCAGTGCCGCTGCCGGATCGGAGAAGCGCATCTGCAGGCGCGCCTTGCGCGCGAGCGCTTCCTGCCGGAACGGGAAGTCGCGCGCGGTGTCGGTGCTGCGAAGGACGTAGTCGATGTTGGCGATCGCGCGCGACCAGTTCGCGTAGGAGGGATTGTTGCGCACCGAATAGCGGTCGAGCCGCATGTTGTCCACCAGCGCGTAGCAGTAGTGGTGCATGTGGGTCCACCCGTCGCCGTAGCGGTTGATCATCGCCTTGTAGACCTCGGGATGCTGAGCGCCCCCGCCGCCCTGGACATAGGCGCACCAGCGCGGCAACAGCGCGCGCTCCTCGGGGGTGATGTTCGGCGGCACATCGGCGAGCGCGCCGCTCGTCAGGCCGAGCGACAGCGCGACGGCGGAAATCGTCCTGGTGAGGGAAATGCGGTTCGGGTTCATCTGGTCGCCTCGATCTGTTCGGGAGGCAGGCCCTGCGGGAAACACATCACGCTCCAGATCGATGCGCTCCAGTCCCGCCTGCCCCGTGCGTGCTCCTGCTGCAACCGGCCAAGGTGCCCGGTGTTGAACCTGGATTCGGACGCGACGCTGCTGATCCGTGCCCTCGAACGCGCCGCGAGCGGCCCGCGGAACCAGTTCGCCAGCGGAACCGCGAAACCAGCCTTCGGCCGATAGAGCACCTCGTCGGGCAGCTGCGGCTCCATCGCGCGCTTGAGCACCAGCTTGGACTCCGCGCCCGAGATCTTCAAAGACTGGTCGAGCCGCGCCGCCCACTCGACGAGAAGGTGGTCCATCAGCGGTTCGCGAACTTCCAGCGAATTCGCCATGCTCGCACGGTCGACCTTGGTGTTGATGTCGCCCGGCAGGTAGGTCTTGTAGTCCAGGTACTGTATCAGCGCGAGCGGCTGGTCGCTTGGTGCGCGTGCCGCATGGGCACGGAACACCTCGATCGCGTTGTAGCCGCCGAGCCGGCGCTTGAACTCGGGCGAGTACAGCGCCTGGCGGTCCTCGTCGCGCATCACCGAAACGCTGTGAAAGTAGGCCTCGACCGAATCGCGTGCCAGCGCCTGCAGCGTCGTCTTCGCGCGAAACGGGCGCGGCATCCAGTCGAGCTTCGGAAAGGCGCGCCCGAGCGCGCCGAACACCGGGCGCCTGAGCGCGATCGGCAGCATCGCGCGCAGCCTGTCTTCCATCAGGTGCAGACGGTAGCGGCGATAGCCGCCGAAGGTCTCGTCGCCGCCATCGCCCGATAGCGCCACCGTCACGCGCTTGCGTGCGAGCTCGCAGACCCTGTAGGTCGGAAGCGCCGAGCTGTCGGCGAAGGGCTCGTCGAACAGGTCGGGCAGGCGGTCGATCAGGTCGAAGTCGTCGCTGCGGACCGTCTCGACGTAGTGATCGGTGCGATAGCGCTCGGCCACCATCTGCGCGAAGCGCGACTCGTCGAATTCCGCGACGTCGAACGCGATCGAGCAGGTCTTGACCGCTTCGCTCGTCAGGCCAGCCATCGCCGCGACGACCGCGCTCGAATCGACTCCGCCCGAGAGAAACGCGCCCAGGGGCACTTCCGAGATCATCCGGATCCGCACCGCCTCGGAGATCCGTTCGCGCAGTTCGTGCGCCGCGTCCTGCAGCGTGATCCGCTGGTCCGGCTCGAAGGAAATGTCCCAGTACTGCCGCACGCGCGGCTCGCGCTCGCCGACCGACCACCGCAGCGTGTGCGCTGGCTCGAGCTTGTACGCGTTGCGGTGGATCGTCTTGGGGTCCGGGATGTAGCCGAAGGCGAAGTAATCCTCGATCGCGTGGTCGTTGAGCCCGGTGTCGAAGCCCGGCAGCAGCTTGAGTGCCTTGAGTTCGGACGCGAAGCCGACGGCGCCGTCGGCGAGCACGCACCAGAACAGCGGCTTGACCCCCAGCCTGTCCCGGGCCAGGAACAGCGTCCTGCGGTTGCGGTCCCACAGCGCGAACGCGAACATCCCGCGAAACCGTTTGACGCAGTCCTCGCCCCATTGCTCCCACGCATGCACGATGACTTCGGTGTCGCTGCGGGTGTGGAAGTGGTGGCCGGAGCGTTCGAGTTCCGCGGCGAGTTCCTGGAAGTTGTAGATCTCGCCGTTGTACGAGACGACGACGCTGCCGTCCTCGTTGAACATCGGCTGCTGGCCGGTGGCGATGTCGATGATCGACAGGCGCCGATGGCCCAGCGCGACGTGCGGTTCGACGTGAAACCCCTCGGCGTCGGGCCCGCGATGCGCGATCGAGTCGGTCATGCGCTTGAGCAGCGCGCGCTCGAACACGCGCGGCGCGTCGGCCCGCGGAGAGAACAGTCCAGCCAGTCCGCACATCGTCTCTAGTGGGCTCCGTGTCAACGACCCGGGGACAGGGCGTCCGGATCGGATCGCGTGCCGGCGGCAAAGCCGATCCGGCGCAGCTGTTCGGCGTAGATTCGATGGTAACCGCTCAGCATCGCGGCAAGACTGAATTCGGTCACGGCGCGCTCGCGAGCCGCCGCGCCGTGCGCGCGCAGGCGACGCGCATCCGTGAAATATGTCGCGATCGCGCGCGCCATCGCGCCAGCGTCGGCCGATGGCACCAGCTCGCCGGTGACCCCGGCGACGACGAGGTCGGGATTTCCGCCGACCTCGGTTGCGACCACGGCGACGCCGCAAGCCATCGCCTCGAGCACGGCGTTGGAGATGCCTTCGGCCAGCGAGGGCAGGCAAACCAGGTCGATCGCCTGCAGGCAGCGCGCGACGTCTTCCCTCGCACCTGCGAACCAGACCACGGAACCGAGTCCCAGCGCCGACGCGCGCGCCCGCACCGCTGGCAGCTCCGGACCGTCGCCCACGACCGCGAGGCGCGCGCGTTGCGCGAAGCTGGAATCCTGCCCGCGCAGACGCGCGAAGGCGTCGAGCGCCAACTGGAGGTTCTTGACCGCCGCGACGCGGCCGACGAGCCCGACGACGAAGGCCTGTTCGGGCCAGTGTGGCGGCAGCGTCGCGCGGCGCGCGGCTTCGCGATCGCCGGCGATCGCGAAGCGCGCGGTGTCCACGCCGTTGCAGATGTTCGACACGCGCGATCGCGGTACGTGCACGCGCTCGATCAGATACCGTTCGGTGGCCGCCGAAAGCGCGACCTGCCGGTGAACCAGCGGCTTGAGTAGCCTGCGCAGCCAAAGCATGCGCAGGTTGCTGCCGTCCAGGTCGCCGATGTCCCAGCCGTGCTCGCCGTGGATGCGCGCCGGGACGCCCGCCGCGACCGCGGCGAGCTGCGCTTCGATCGTGGCGACGTTGCGGGTGTGCACGATCGCCGGGCGCAGCGCGCGCAGCTCGCGCCAAAGCCGCGGCAGGACGCGCACGGTCTGGCCCGGGGGCTTGTGCAGTTCGACGAAACGCACATCGCCGCGACCGATACGCCGCGCGAACGAACTCGCGACCTCGGTGAGCGCCACCACGCAGTGGCGGGCGAACCCCTCGGGCAGTCCGTTGATCAGGTTGACCACGCCGTTCTCCATCCCGCCGACGTCGAAGCGGTGCACGACGTGGACGATCAGCGGCACTTCGCCTGCGCCGCGCGCGCGTGTCATCGGCCCGGCCTGATCGGCACGACGGCGAGACGCGCGGCGAGCGCCGCGAGCCGGTCGCGCGGGTCGTCGCGCATGTCGCGCACCGGCGCCCAGAGATACCAGGCGAGCGACTCGTCGCCGTTGCCCAGCAACATCGAGCGTGCGGTGTGCAGCTTCACCTCCGCGGGGCTGGCGAGCGTCTTTCCATCGACCTGGAACCACTCCCAGACCAGGTGCAGCCCGTCGGGTCCGGCGATCAGGTACTCGTTGGCCGCCCCGCGAGCAGCGCCGGCCCCGAACTTCGACAGGTCGACGCGCTTGCGTGCCCGGACCTGCCAGGTCGAATCGTCGGGGCGTCCGGGCATCGGGCGGTTCGATTCGTGGATCATCTCGGACCCTTCTCCCTGGCGCGCGTAGTGAAAGACCGCGAGGCCCAAGGTCGGATCGGTGCGCGACACCCCGACGAAGCGCGCGGTGTCGCCGCGGTAGACCGGGCGATAGCTGCGCTGCGCGTTGTCGGGCGCCGCGAGAGGCGCGAACAGATCCGCCAGACGCGACAGGTCGATCGTCACCGGTGCGTGCGCGCGCAGTTGGGTGGCGGCGCCCGGCCAGGCAGCCGACAGCGCGAGCGCGGCCAGCGCCGCGACCAGGCCCGCACCCGGACTCGAAGGAGTCTGCCCGTCGCGCGAGCGCCGCGCCGCGTCGCGGTCTGCCCCGGATGCGTCCGCGTCGATCTCGCGCGCCGCGCCGCCCGACTCGCGTGCGCGCGGCGAGCGCTGCGCGGGATCGCGGATGAAGCCGCCGAGCCAGAACGTGATGCCCATCACGATGCCGAAGAAGAGCCAGCCGTACACGAGGTGATCGGCCCCGACCGCGATCTTCATCCCGCTCACGTGCCCGAGCATCACGATGATGTAGGCGCGTATCCAGTTCGCGACCAGCGCGACGACCACCGTCAGGGCGATGAACAGCGTGCGCGCGCGCAGCGTCTGGTAGCTGAGGTACGCGTACAGGCAGGAAAGCGGCACCGCCGCGAGCAGGTAGCGAATTCCACTGCACGACTCGACCACCGACCAGCGACCCGAGGGCAGCGTGAAGCTCGTGCCCTCGCGCAGCACCGGAACGCCCGTCGCGCGCACCGCGGAAACGGTGAAATCGGCGGTCCAGTCCATCAGCGTCGGAAGCATGAAGGTGCCGAAGGGCACCGCGAACAGCAGGAATGCCAGCGGGAACGCGATCGCCCACGCAATTCGCCACCCGAGCACGAGCGCGACCAGCGCGGGAACCATTGCCACGAGCGCGAACTGCTCGGCGGTGTTCACACCGGCGAGGTTGGCCAGCAGCCACGCGAAGCCACAGGCGGCGAGCGGCGCGAGCGCCGGCCACCAGGGCTTGAGCGCGATGCCGGACAACTCGTCGCGCTTGCGCCAGACGAGCCACGCGGTCGCGAGCGGAATCAGCGGGCCGTGCGCGAACGACTCGCTGCTGCGCCAGACCTGCGCCATCGCCTGCGCGGTGTCGAAGAACAGTGCGGCGACGGCGGTGAAAAGCACGCCCGCCAGCGCGATCGGCCAGAGCGCGACGCGCATTGTCTGCGGGAAAGCGAGCGCCATCGCGAGGGCCTCTAACCCAGACCGCGAACGATCGACGGGCCGAGCCAGTTCACGATCGGCCGCGGCAGTCTGCGCCACGCCTCGATCGCCAGCCGGTACTTCGGATTCGAGGGGTTGTTCTGCGGCACGCTGTCGCGGCTCAGCAGCCGGTATTCGTACGCCAGCGGCGTCGGCTCGAAGCCCCAGTTTCGCTTGAACGCATGCGCGCCGGTGTCGAGCTTGCTGCGACCGAAGTCGAACAGGCGCGAACCGCGCGCGGCGGCGCGGCGCATCAGCGCCCAGTACTTGAAGTCGTTCGCCGCGAGGCCGCGCGCGGCATCGATGTCGCCGGCGTAGTAGGGCAGTACCTGGTCGCGGAAGTAGAAGCTGATCACCGCCGACAGGGCGCGACCCTGCCCGTCGCGCACGACCAGCACTTCGCAGTCACGGCCAAAGCTCTCGTGCAGCGCCCGAAACCAGCTGCGCGGCATCCCCGGCGTGCCGTGCCGATGGACGTTGTCGGCGTACAGCGGAAAGAAGGCGTCGACGTCCTCGAGTTTCGCTTCGAGCCGGTTGCCGATCCCCTTGCGCACCATCGCGCGCTGCTTGCGCGGGATCGCGAGCATGTTTTCATCGTCGTCGGCGCTGATCTGCTTGCGAAAGCTCACGTACAGTTTGCTCGACGGCCAATCGGGGTGCAGCGCCGACATGGCGCGATACTCGATGTGCGCGGCTCTCTCGCCGGCCGCGATCTCGAGCGCACGCGCGTCGAGCGCGGCGAGCGTGCGTTCGTCGTCCGCGAGCGGGCCGCCGTAGACGCAAAACGGCAACGACACCAGCGCAGTGCCGAAAAGCCTCGTCTTCACCATCGCGAGCGGCAGCACCCCGGTGACGGTTGCTCCGCGCCTGGCGATCAGGTAGTGCGGCGTGTGCCGCCACTGCCGCGCGATCAGTTCGCGCCACTCGAAGCGGTGAAAGAAGCTCGCATCGGCGCGTCCGTCGACGTAGCCGCTCCAGGCGGCGCGGTCGGCCTCGCCCGCGCTGCTAACGGCGACCGGTTGCGACAGGTTCGCGTGCGAGTCGGCCATCATGCGGCGACTCCGCGCGAATCGGCGTGGGCGATGTCCTCTTGGCTGCTCGCGGGGCCCGGCGCGCCGGCGCCGGAAGCGATCTCGCCAGCGAAAGCCCGGTCGACGCGGTCCCAGCTGAATTCGCGCAGCAGCCTGCGGATGCGCGCCTCGGTTCGGCCCAGATTCAGGTAGTGGCGAAACCGCGCTTTCGCGCCCGCGTCGCGCACGCGCGGCTGGCCGGGGTCGAACTCCCACGGATGGAAGTAGACCATGGCCGGGCGCGCGTCGACGGCGTTCACGCGGCGAATTCCCCAGGCCGAGACGCGATAGGGCAGGAGCCTGAAATAGCCCCCGCCGCCGATCGGCCAGTTGCGCCCGCCCCAGCGAACGGTGCTCGGCGGGATCTCGACCAGGCCGGTGTCGAGGCGGTGCGCGAATCGCGGAGCGTCCGGCGTACCGTAGTGATCGTGCGCGACCGGATAGACGCTCGAGCTGTAGACGTGGCCAGTCTCGGCGATCAGGTCGTGCGCCCAGGCGTTGCGCGGGCCGATCGAGAAGCTCGGAGCGCGGTAGCCCAGGACCGGCGCGCCCGAGATGCCTTCGAGAATGGCTTTCGCACGCACCAGGTCGGCGCGGAACTCCTCGCGCTCCTGTTCGCTCGCGCGCAGGTGCGCGTATCCGTGACTCGCGAGTTCGTGACCGGCGGCGACGATCCTGCGCACCATCGCCGGATAGCGCTCGGCGATCCAGCCCAATGTGAAGAACGTGGCCGCGCACCCGGATTCCTGAAGCAGCCCGAGCAGCAGGTCGACGTTTCGCTCGACGCGGCAAGGCAGTGCGTCCCAGCGCGAACGCTCGATGTGCGGCGCGAACGCCGACACCTGGAACCAGTCCTCGACGTCGATCGAAAATGCGTTGATCACTGTTCGTGCCTCGAAGCCGCCGCATGGCTCGACCGCGCCGATGCGCGCCGCCACGCGATCGTCGCGCGGTCCCGCGCGCGCAACCTCAGGAGACGTCCTTTTCCACGCTGCGCTGGCTGCGCAGCGCGCGCAAGACCTTCTTCAGCATCCCGTAGGTCATGCTGGTGGACGCCTCGAGCAGCGAGACGCGATCTTCGAGTTGCGACAGCCGGTTCGACGCGTCGGGATCGAGCCACTGCTCGGCCATCGCCTGCAGGCTCTGCGGGCGCTGCCCGGGTTGCTGCGCGGCGTGCTGCGCGGGGGAGGGAGCGTGCGCGCCAGCTGCGCCGTCGGGCGGTGGGGCCGCGGGGGTGGCGGCCGCGGGGGGTGGGGTGGCGGGGGGTTCGGTGGCGGGGGGTGGGGGTGCGGGGGGCGCCCAAGGGGT
>JAHDXY010000002.1:20079-57985 GCA_023384005.1 Burkholderiaceae bacterium
GCGCCGATGCGTACGTGCGCAGCGGCGCCGGTCCGCACGACCCGAGTTCGTCGGTCAGTTCGAGCGCCACTTCGTCGACGTCGCCGCGCGTGACCTGATGCTGCTCGGAGAGAAAGGTGGCGAGCAGCGTGCGATCGCAAAGCGTGTTGATCCGCCTGGGCACGCCGCCCGTATGCGCGTGAATCCGTTCGAAGGCGGCGGCCTCGAAGAGCGGGTCGCTGGTCCATCCCACGTGGCGCAGGCGATGCTCGACATAGGCCTGCGTCTCGGGCAGGTCGAGCGGACCGAGGTGATAAGAGGCGATCACGCGCTGCTTGAGCTGGCGCATCTCGGGGCGCTGCATGATGTTGCGGAACTCCGGCTGGCCGACGAGAAAACTCTGCACCAGCGACTGGCTGCCGACCTGGAAGTTCGACAGCATCCTGAGTTCCTCGACCGCGCGTGCCGTGAGGTTCTGCGCCTCGTCGACGATCAGAAGCGCCCGGCGACCGTCTGCGTGCAGGTAGCGGAAGTGGTCCTCGAGGCGCGTGAGCAGCGTCGGCTTGTCCAGCTGGACTGGGTCGATCCCGAAGCCCGACGCGACCAGGCGCAGCAGGTCTTCGGCGTCGACCTGGGTGCTGACGATCTGCGCAGCGCTCACCGTGTCCGACGGGACGCGGCGCAGGAGGTTGCGCACCAGCGTGGTCTTTCCGGCGCCGACTTCACCGGTGATGACGATGAAGCCTTCGCCCTGGTGCAGTCCGTACTCGAGGTAGGCCATCGCGCGCTTGTGGCCGCGCGAGCCGAAGAAGAAGTCGGGGTCCGGGTTGAGCTGGAACGGCTTGCCGGACAGACCGAAGAACTGCTCGTACACGGCTCAGAACCTCATGTCGACGGTGCCGATCAACGCGTTTTCGTCGTAGCTGGAGACTCCGCCCTGGACGGCGCTTTGCACCGTGCGCCGGTAACCGATCGAGCCGGTGGTCCGGGCGTCGAAGCGGGTCGAAAGCGTCGCGTTGAGCGTGGTGAGACGCGCCGCGTCTGCGCTGGTGAGCGATTCCGTTTCACTGCTCGAGAGGCCCATCGCCACGTTCGAACGCGAGCTGAGCGGGACGCCCACGCTGAGTGAGACGCCGCGCGAGAGGAAGCGACCGAAGGACGAGGTGATCAGGGGATTGCCGGGCGTAAGGAAGAGCGTGCTGTCGAGCAGCGTTTCGCGAACGTTGCGGTACGCGGTGAGCGCGACCGATCCGCGTGCGAGCCGGTAGCCCAGCGTCGCGCTTAGCGCGTGGCTGCGCACCAGTGCGTCGTTCACGACGCCGCTCGCGAGCACGGTGTCGTTGTTCGTGATCAGCCCCTGCGCGACGAGTTGCTGGAACACCGTGTTCAGTGCCGCGTCGTAGACGCCCCCGGTGAGCGTGGTCGAGGGGTTGTAGAGCAGGATGCCGGCGTTGTTGCTCGTGAACACGCCGCGCGAGTAGTTCAGCCCGAAGGTCCAGCGCTCGGCGCGGTGCGACAGCGCGAGCGCCGAGGACGAGCCGTAGTAGAGGTCGGCGGCGCTCGCGCGCAGCGTGGTTCTCGGGTTCGGTGCCCAGTCGAGCGACACGCCGGGCCCCCAGCCGCGCGTCTCGCCCTTCGAGTTCGCGAGTCCCTCGATGTAGCTGTGCGTGGCCGACGCTCCCAGCCGCAACTCGGGGCTGACGACGTAGTAGGCACTGAGCGACGTCGACACGCTGCTCAGGTCCAGGCCGTTGCGATACTCGCGGTTCGAGCCACGCGACAAGACCGACCAGCCCCACTTGCGGAACTGCGGCCCGCTCACCAGCGTGAGCTGCACCTCGTCCGAACCGCGCGAGACGATGGCCGAGGTGTTCTCCGAGGTGCTCGATCGCGACAGCGAGTACTGCGCGCGATAGTCGGCGAAGGTGCCCAGTCGTCCGACGACGTAGGGGGTGAGCGTCGCGGTCGACACGCGCGAGGTGTTCAGGTCGGAGGTGATCGGATCGGCCGAGAGCACGCCGAAGGGCGAGGTGTTCACGTAGTAGGTCGACGCCGACCCCTGCACGCCGAACCAGTCTCCCACCAGCAACGCGTTGCCCGAGGCGCGCAGGTCGTGGCGCAGCGAGCTGTCGCTGTCACCGTCGGTGCTGCGGTAGAGCGCGTGCAGCGAATAGTTCAGGCTCGCCTGCGCGCGGCTCGTTCGCATCGACGCGGTGATGTGCGGCGAGACGTCGGTCTGCCAGCCGGCGCGCTCCTGCCCGGAGGGCCCGTGTCCGAGATTGTCGGAAACCGTCTGGGAAACCCGCACCCCGGGCAGAAAGGTCAGCGCCGACGCCTGTCCGCCGCCGAGTCCCGAGCCGGCGGCCGATGGCAGCGGCGCGAGTTGCGCGAATGCCGCGATCGGGGCGGCGACGCACAGCGCGCCGGCCGCGGATGCGACCCAGGACCGGGTTGCCAGCCTAGGCGCCCTTCGCAGCGCGACCATAGCCGTATCCGTATCCGCCGTATCCGCCGTACCCGTAACCATAGCCATAGCCGCCCGCTCCGATGCCCCGCGCCTTGTTCAGCACCATGCCGATCACTTCCGCAGTGCCCTCGATTGTAGCGAGCGCTTCCTGAACGGCTGCCTTGGGCGTGCGTCCTGACTCGACGACCATCACGACCTGACCCATGTACTGGGCCAGCACCCGGGTCTCGGTGGTCGCCAGCAGCGGCGCCGAGTCGAAGATCACGATCCGGTCCGGGAAGCGCGCGCTGATCTGGTCGAGCAGGCGGTTCATCGAGGCGCTCGCGAGCAGTTCGGTGGCTTGTGCGTGCTGCCGCCCCGCGGGCAGGATCGCGAGCTTGTCGACGTCGGTCTGCAGGACGAGCTGCGCGACATCGAGGTTGCCGTCGATCAGCCAGTCCATCAGCCCGGCCTGCGCTTCGAAGCCCAACTCGTCCGGAATCGTCGGACGCGCGACGTCCGCGTCCACCAGCAGCACCTTCTGGTCGCGCTCGGCGGCGATCGACAGCGCCAGGTTGATCGCGACGAAGCTCTTGCCTTCGCCGGGAAACGCGCTGGTGACCATCACCCGCTTGCCGTTCTTGACCTGCGTCACACCCTTGCCGAACGCGTTGGCGAGCAGCGGGCGCTTGATGACCCTGAACTCCTGAGAGATGTGGTTCTGTTCGCCCGTAGGCATGACGAATCCGCGCGCGCGCAGCGGTTCGGTCTGGACGTGGACCGTGCGACTCGTCGGCAGTGAGTCGCGCAGCGGCTGGCTCGCCGATGCCGCGGCGCGTTCGACGAAGGACTCGATCGTCGAGGGCTTCTCCGGGGAGGCCTCGGGCAGCGGGCGCGGTTTGGGCGCCTGCGGCGTCTCGCCCGGTTCGCCTCCAGAGAGGCGGTTGACTGCACGTTCGATCAGACTCATTGAGGCACTCCGCTATTTCACGAGCTGGCGAAGCCAGGCCCAACTCAACAAGGCCGCGAATAGCCCCAGGTACAGCAGCGCCGAGGCGGAGAAGGCGATCACTCCTCGGCGCGTGCGCGCGCGGCCGGCTGCGTCCGAGACCCAGGACACCGCGCCGAGGATCGGCATTCCGGTGGCCAGGCGAAGACCGCGCAGGTCGAAGAAGGTCGGCTTGACCTGGTCGCGCAGGAACGCCACCGCGACGCCCGCGCTCAGCGAAAGCGCGAGCACTCCGGCGAGCAGCGCCGAGCGGTTCGGAAACACCGGCTGGCCCGAGACCCGCGGCGGATCGATCACCCTGAATTCCGCGACACCCGCGCTGGCTTCCATCTCGCCCGAGAGCTGGACCGACTCCCTGCGTGAAACGAGCTGGTCGTAGTTGCGCTTCGTCACGTCGTAGTCGCGCGTGAGCTGGGTCAACTCGGCCTCGAGCCTGGGAACGTTCGCGGCGTTGGCGCGAAGCTGCACGATGCGCGATTCGTACTCGCGCACTCGCGCCCGATTCGAGGCGACGCGCGCCTCGGTCTCGGCGAGCGAGACGCGCAACTGGTTGTACACGGGGTTTTGCACCATCCCGGCTTCGCGTTTTGGTGCCTCGGGCGTCGCGGCCTTCGCCGCGGCGGCCTTCGCAGCCTCGAGGCGCCTGTCTTCGGCCTTGCGCTCGGCGTCGCGCGCAAGCTCGAGCTGATCGAGCACGCGCTTGGTTCCGATCACGTCGGGGTGCTGGTCGGTGAAGCGCAGCTTGAGCTCATCGAGGCGGCGGCGCTGCGCCTCGATGCGGTCGTCGTATTCGGAGCGGCGCTGGGTGGCCGCCACCGGACCGGTGCTGCCAAGGATCGGGAACTCGAAGAGCGCGCGATCGCCCGGAACCTGCTGCGGCTCGAGCGAGAGCTGCTTCTTCAGCTCGTCGCGGGCGTATTCGCTTTGCGAGAGTTCCATCCGCGCCGAAGCGAGCTGGCCCTGCAGGTCGCCCGTGCGCGCGATCGCCTCCTGCCCGAGATTGGTCATCTGCGTGATGTTGCGTATCTTGAACTGCTTGAGCGAATCCTCGGCTTCGACGAGGCGCTGCTCGTAGATCTTGATCTGCTCGTCGATGAACTTGCGCGCCTGATCGGAATCGCGGCGCTTGTCGCCCAGGTTGGACTCGACGAAGATCGACAGGAACGACTGCACGATCTTGCGGGCCTGCTCGGGTTGCGAGCTGCGATATCCGATCGAGTACAGGTTCATGCCCCCGGCGGCGCTGAACCTGATCTCCTTCATCAGCGCGTCGACGATCGCGTCGCGCTCCTGCGGCGTCTTCGCCTTCAGGTCGAAGTCGGCCATGCGAACCACGCGCTCGACGTTCGGACGGCTGACGAGCGTGCGGCTCATCATCGATATCTGCTGCTCGACGTTCGGCTGGATCGCCAGGCCGCTCATCAAGGGCTTGAGGATCGACTGTGTGTCGACGTAGACGCGCGCCGAGGCCTCGTACTGGTTCGGGATGTTCCAAACCGCGACCGTCCCGGCGGCGCCCACGAGCACCGCGGTGACGAGTCCCCACCAGCGGTACATCCAGATGCCGCGCAAGGTGGAGCGGATGAGTTCGAGGACTTCCTGCATACGCTTGTCTCCGGGTCTGACTCGAGCCTGTTCGCCGACGTCAGAAGTAGCTCTCGGGAATGATCATGATGTCGCCCGGACGCAAGTCGACGTTGGCGCTGACGTCACCGCGCTTGAGCAGGTCGCGCAGCCGCAGGTTGTATTCCTTGTTCCCTTCGGCGGCGCGCACCAGCACGGCGCGATTGCCCGCGGCGAACTCGGTGATCCCGCCGACGGCGATCATCGCGTCGAGCACCGTCATGTTCTGCCGGTACGGCAAGGCGGCAGGCCGCGCGGCCGCGCCGACGATGCGCACCTGTTCGCTGGTCGGACCGACGAACGAGGTGACGATCACGGTCACGACCGGATCCTGGATGTACTTCTTCAACTGCGTCTCGATCTCGCGCGCGAGAGCGGTCGGGTTCTTCCCGATCGCGACGAGGTCCTCGATCAGCGGCGCGGTGACCTTGCCGTCCGGACGCACCGGCACCGACGCGGACAACTCCGGATTGCGCCAGACCTGGATGTTCAACGAATCGCCGGGCCCGATCACGTACTTGTAGTCCGGGACTGCGGCCTTTTGCGGCGCGGGCGGCTGGTCGCCGGTTGACGCGCAACCGGCCAGCGCGAGCAAGGCGGCAAGCACGACGGCATAGCGTTTCATCTGCACTCTCCTGAACATGGCTGAAAACATGGCTGAAAAACGAGTAGAACCAGCCTGTTAGCTTACTGCCTTGAGGCAACTCCTCAAAGGTAAGCGGGAATCGCGGCCGCGCTTCCGACCGTACGTCGGATTCACCTGCAATGATGCTTCAGGCGCAACAGCCACCGCGAGGAAGTATTTCACCGCGGGGCCGCGCGATGCGCCCACGAGCGGGAACTGGTGCCGCCAAGCCTCACCCGTTTGGGTGGATCGTGGGTGGATCGCGGCTCAACGAAGCGGAAGAAGCGGCAGCAGGTATCGAACCGGGATCGCGTAGCTGATCCCGGACGGGTACTGGATCGCGCTTTCGCGGTTGCCCTTGGCCAGGCCGAGATTGACGACACCGACCACGCGCCCGGTGCCGGTGTCGATCACCGGACCGCCGCTGTTGCCCGGGAAGGTGGTCGCGTCGAGTTGCAGCAGCGTGATCGGGTCGCCGCGCATGACCGTCAACTGGCTCGCCTTGAGCGCGGACGAGGTCGACGCCGGGCTGATCATCGGGGTGATCGCTGCGATGATGCCACGGTGCACGGCCGGGAACAGGCCGAGCGCGCCGCCGATCGGGAAACCGAGTAGCAGCACTTCGTTGCCTTCTTGCGCCTCGTCGACGCCGGCGATCGCGAGTGCGGGCATGGCGGGGCCGCTCGATTCGAGCACCGCGAGATCTGCGTCGCGATTGATCGTCTGCGGCCTGGCTTCGTACACCCGGCTTTGCTGCCCGAGCGGAATCGCGATCGCGAGCACCTCGTTGCGGGCCGGATCGAGAATCGGCAGCACGTGCGCGCTGGTCACGATCTGGCGCCCGTTTCCGGCCACGAACCCCGAACCCGCGAAACGGAACTGCGGGTTCTGCAGTCGCGAGAACGTGCCGATCGCGACGATCGACGGCTTGGCCGAGGCGACCACCGCAGCCGCGTCGGCGCCATGCGATGGGCGCAGCGCAACGATCGACGCCGCGATCAGCAAGGCCGTGGGCATGCGACCAAGCCAGCCGGGGCGCGAGTCCCGGGGCTTGGCCGTGGCCGTGGACGCTTCCCGAGCCCGAGTCACTGCGCGCGCGTCGCGTTGCCCGCGCCCGCGATGCGTTTGGGCCCGGTGGGCGGATTGTCCGCCGCGATGCGTGGATCGAATGCGTGCCGGTCGAAGGGGTACATCGCGCGGATGCGCTGGACGTAAGCGAGCGTTTCGGAAAAGGGCGGCACGCCGCGATAGCGATCGACCGCTCCCTCGCCTGCGTTGTACGCGGCGAGCGTGAGCACGACGTCGCCCCTGAAGTAGGACAACAGCCAGCGCAGGTAGCTCATCCCGCCGCGCAGGTTCTCGGCTGGATTCCAGACGTCCCTGACCGCGAAGCGCTCGGCCGTTTCCGGAATCAGCTGCATCAGTCCCTGCGCGTTCTTCGGCGAGCGGGCACGCGCGTCGAATCCGGACTCGACCCGGATCAGCGCGAACACCAGCCGGGGGTCGAGCCGGAACTCTCGCGCCATTTCCACGACGAGCGCCACGTGCCGCCTGATCTCGGCCGAGGTGCTCGCAGGGCGGAACTGCGCCGGGTTCTCGAATACCGGCGTGGGCCCGTAGTTCGCGACCGCTTCGGCGGGTGCCCGGCGCTCGGCGAGCACCTGCTCGAGCACCGGGTCTTCGGCCACGATGCTTGGCGGCGTCATGCAGCGCGGCAACCTGTCTTCGGGGCCGCGGATCGATTGCGCGAGGCGTGCACCGAGTTCGCTGCCGAGTTCGCCGGCACGGCGAAACAACGCGTGCGCGGACGAGTCGTCGCGCGCGACGCCGCGTCCGTTCGCGTACATCCACCCCAGCCGAAGGAGCGCATCGACGTGATCGAGCCGCGCCGCCGCGCAGTACAGCGCGTGGGCGCGAACGAAATCGCGCTCGACGCCTTCGGCGTGCTCGAGCCGCACGCCGCGGTCGATCAGAATCTGCGCACGCTGCGCGCGCTCCAGAGCGAGCACGATGTGGTTCTCGTAGCCGGGAGCCGTGCCCGGAACGCTGACACCGGGCGCCTCGAGCACGCTGGTCGCGGTCGAGGCCGCGTGCGAACGTTCGACGGCGCTGCCCGCCTGCCCGGACGCGGCGGCCGACATGCACGACAGCGCGAGCGCGAACGTCGCGAGCGCGCGACTCGCGACTGGCGACGGTCGATCGGCAGCAGCCGTCGGGCGGGACATCATCCTGGTGTGATCCTGTTCACGGGGTCTTCGATTGTAGACTCGTCCCGCCGTCGGTGCAGGAACAATGTCGCGCCCCGGCCGGCAGGGCCGCGGTTATCTTATCGTCGCCTCTTCGCAAAGGAACGGATCGCCCATGCCCACTGTCGCCGTTGTCGGACTCGGATACGTCGGACTGCCGCTCGCGGTCGAGTTCGCCCGCGTGATGCCCACGATCGGCTACGACCTCGCCGAGTCGAAGATCGCCAGTTTTCGCCGCTTCGAGGACCCGACCGGCGAGGTGTCGCGCGAGCAGTTCGAACAGGCCCGGCACCTGAGCGTGAGTTCCGATCCGGCCGCGCTCGCCGCGGCCGACTTCATCGTGGTCGCGGTGCCGACGCCGATCGACGACGCGCACCAGCCCGACTTCTCGCCGCTGGTCGGGGCGAGCAGGGCGGTGGGCAAGCACATGAAGCGCGGCGCGATCGTCGTCTACGAATCGACCGTCTATCCGGGAGCGACCGAAGAGGTGTGCATCCCGGTGCTCGAGCAGGCCTCGGCAATGACGTGGAAGCGCGACTTCCACGTCGGCTATTCGCCGGAGCGGATCAACCCCGGCGACAAGGAACACACGCTGGCGCGGATCGTGAAGGTGGTCTCGGGCGACGACGCGGCCACGCTCGACGCAGTCGCCGGGCTCTACGCCGCGGTCGTGAGCGCCGGCGTGCACAAGGCGAGCAGCATCAAGGTCGCCGAGGCGGCGAAGGTGATCGAGAACACGCAGCGCGACCTGAACATCGCGCTGATGAACGAGCTGTCGCTGATCTTCGAGCGCATCGGGATCGACACGCTCGAAGTGCTCGCCGCCGCGGGCACGAAGTGGAACTTCCTGCCGTTTCGCCCCGGGCTGGTCGGCGGGCATTGCATCGGAGTCGACCCCTACTACCTCACGCACAAGGCCGACAAGCTCGGCTACCACCCGCAGGTGATCCTCGCCGGGCGCAGGATCAACGACGGCATGGGCAAGCACGTGGCCGAGCAGGTGGTCAAGCGCCTGATCCGCTCCGGCAGGAACGTGAAGGACGCGCCGGTGATCGTGCTGGGCCTCACCTTCAAGGAGGACGTTCCGGACCTGCGCAACTCGAAGGTGATCGACGTGATCCGCGAACTTCAGTCCTATGGCGCGAAGGTGTACGTGCACGATCCGGTGGCCGCGAGCGACGAGGCGGTGCACGAGTACGGGGTGGCGCTCACGCCCTGGGACGAGTTGCCCGAGGCCAGCGCGATGGTGGCCGCGGTGGCGCACCGGCAGTACAAGGCGATGGGGCACGCGAAGCTCGCCGCAAAACTTGCACGGGGCGGGGTGTTCGCCGACGTGAAAGGCGCCTTCGACCGGGACGCGCTGCAGGCTGAGGGCTTCGTCGTCTGGAGACTGTAGACTCGGCATCGACCGCCGACCCGGCATCGGGTTCGAGCGCCGACGCGAGCGACAAATTGCCTGAACTACTTTCCGCCGAACTGCAGCGACGCCTGCTCGAACGGCCGGCGCGCTGGCTCGTGACCGGTGTGGCCGGCTTCATCGGATCGAACCTGCTCGAGGCGCTGCTGCGCGCCGGCCAGCGCGTGATCGGGATCGACGACTTCTCCACCGGCTTCGAGCGCAACCTGGACGAGGTGCGCGAGGGACTCGAAGCCGATTCGTGGCGGCGCTTTCGTTTCGTCCGGGGCGACGTGCGCAGCGCGTCGCTGGTGGGCGAGGCCTGCTCCGGAGTCGACTACGTCCTGCACCAGGCGGCGCTCGGGTCGGTGCCGCGCTCGATCGAGGATCCGATCGCCTCGTTCAACGCCAACGTCGACGGATTCATCCGCGTGCTCGACGCGGCGCGCACCGCGGGCGTGAAGCGCTTCGTCTACGCGTCGTCGAGTTCGGTCTACGGCGACAGCGAGAAGCTCCCGAAAGTCGAGAGCGAGGCTGGTCGCCCGCTCTCGCCCTACGCCGCGACGAAGGTCGCGAACGAGCTGTTCGCCGAGGTCTACGCGCGTACCTACGCGATGCAGTGCGTGGGCCTGCGCTATTTCAACGTCTTCGGCCCGAGGCAGGATCCCGAGGGCGCGTACGCGGCGGTGATCCCGCAGTGGTTCGCCGCGCAGCTCAGGGGCGACCCGGTCTACGTCAACGGCGACGGGCTGACCAGCCGCGATTTCTGCTACGTGGCCAACGCGGTGCAGGCGAACCTGCTGGCCGCGGTTTCGGATTGCGTGCGCGGGGCGGGCAGCCAGGTGTTCAACGTCGCTGTCGGGGAGCAGACCTCGCTGCTCGAAGCGGCCGCGGCGATCCGCGGCGCGATCGCGGCGCGCGTGCCCGGCCTGCCCGAGTCGCCGATCGAGTTCCGCGAGTTCCGCGCCGGCGACGTCAGGCACTCGCTCGCCGACATCTCGCTGGCGACGACACTTCTGGGCTACCGCCCGACCCACCGTTTCGAGGAAGGGCTTGCCGCCGCGCTTGACTGGTACCTGGCGCGCTACGGAACGTAGTAGCTGAACTTGCGCTCGTAGTCGAGGTTCATTCCGAACGGGAACTCAGCGAAGCGCCAGCACTGCACGCTGGCCGGTGCACCGCTGGCACGCAACGCCTGGGCCAGCGCGCTTTCGATCGCCGGATCGGGTTCGACCCCCCGGCGCAGCTGGACCTGCGCGCGCAGCGCTTCGCCGGGCGATCCTCCGGTCGCTTCCTCAGGGGCCTTCGCGAAGGTTTCCTCCAGGGCCTCGCCGGAGGCTGTCGCAGCGGTCTTGTCGGGGGATCTTACGGTCGTCCTGGCGGCCGCCGCATTGCCGGCCGCCGCCTCGTCCCACTGCAGGCGCAGCGCGCCGCTGAGGCTGGACGCGAGCCGCGGGTCGCGGTAGAGCGCGTCCCTGTAACGCAGCACCGACCGGCCGTTGGGCAGCAGGTCCTTGCGACGCCCGGCGATCGCGATCAGCGGGAACGGCATCGGCGCCGGCGCGAGCGGGCCCGCCGCGCTCGCGCGGCGCAACCGATCGGCCTCGTCGTCGCCCAGCAGCCGCGCGACGTCGCCGGTGCGATAGCGCAACAGCGGCAGCGGCGCGTCCTTGTCGAGCTGCGACACGACGAGTTCGCCCAAGCCGCTCGCGTCCGGATCGAGCACCTCGACGAAGCTGCGCAGCGGGTTGTAGGCGAACACCCCGGGCGCGGGCGTCGCGAACGGGCTGGCGCCGAAGAGCGCCTGCCGGGCCGCCTCGTCGCGATCGAGCGCGCGGCGCATCGCGATCGTGTCGCGGGTCTCGAAGAACAGGTTCAGCCCGAGTTCGGCCACTCCCATCGACGAGGCGATCAGCCCGCCGCCAGCGTCGTCGAGGTCGACTCCCAGTCGGGCCGCGACGTAGTCGCGAAAGCGCTCGCCGAACGGCTCCTCGCCGACGATCACGTGCACCCGGTGCGCGCGCCAGTCGAACCCTGTCTCGTCGCCGTGATCGAGCAGCCGCTTGCCGAACAGCGGATCGATCACCAGGATCAGCTGCTCGAAGCGCGGGCCGAACTTCGCGGCCAGCGCGAGTGCCATGTCCTCGCGAACGCTCACGTCGGCGATCGCCACCGCGCGCGACTGGAAGCGAACACCCATCGGCAGGCAGTTGATCACAAGCGTCCTGCGCCGGTCGACGCCGAAGCTCTGCTCCAGTCCCAGGTCGATCAGCGCCGGGCTGCGGCGCGCCTGCGACCAGGTGCTCAGCCCGAAGGCGAACTGCCCTCCGTGCCCGGAGCTGGTGAGAACGCCTGCGATTCGCTCCAGCGCGCCGCGCTGGCACAGTTCGTCCAGCCCGAAGCGGGAAAAGGTCGATCGCTTGTCGAGCACCGGTGCGCTGGCGACGAAATCGGCCGCCGAACGGATCGCGCCCGGGTCGACGCCGGCTTCGGCGAGCAGCTTCGCGTAGCCGCTGCTGCGCCCGCTGGCGCGCCTGAAGGTCGCCAGCAGCCGCGCCTCGCCGGCGCGGCGCAGATCTTCGGCCGTCATCCGGGACAGCTGGCGCAGCAGCAGGCGGCGCCAGGCCTTGCGCGCGCCGGCGATCATCCGGTCGTCGTCGTGTTCTCTGCGTACTGCATCGGCACCTCGTGCGGCTGGCCGTCGCTTGCCCCGGCCTTGCGCAAGATGCCCGTGCCCGCCGGGGAACGCAACTGTCGCGGCAGCAGCTCGGGCTCGAGCCCGTCGGCCAGCTCGCGCAGCAGTTCCGGGCACTGCGCGAAGATCTCGGCGTCGAGGTCCCTCAGGCGAGCGACATAGGGCCTGACCGGACCGTAGTAGTCCACTTCCGGGCCGACCGCGCGAAAGCGGAAGAACATCCTGCCCAGAAGCCGCACCAGCGAGGGTTCCATCGCAGCGAACCAGACGTCGATGCCCAGGCGCTTCGAATGCTGGTACATCGTCCTGTACAGCCCGAGAACGAGCCCCGGGTTTCCCTGCCGTCGCATCGTGTTGCGCCCCGTCCCCGGAGCGATGTCGGCCAGTTCGTCGGGCAGGTCGCGGTCGGTGGCGCGCCGGCGAAAGCGCCGGCTGACCGCGAGCCTGGAGACTTCGGCCAGTTCCGCGGTGTCGAGCCCTGGCGGAAGGCTGGCCTGGTCGACGCCGCAATGCGACGACATTGGCAACTGATGCAGCGCACCGGGCACTAGCCGCACCGTTCCTCCCAGCGTTCCGTCGGGATGGAAGGCGCCGAAGTGCAGCGCGATCTCGTCGTAGCGGTCCGATTCCAGCCCCTTCGGGTAGTCGATCGGGCGCAGGAATCCGCGTTCCTGGCAGTAGACTTGGTAGCGCAGCGCGAACGAGGCGCGCCGCGCGGCACCGGAGACGAGATGCTCGAAGTGAAACTGTTGATCCATGGTGCCGCGGCCGGAAGAAGGTGCCAATGCATCGTTGCGGACCTCGTTCGGCGAACGACCAAGGAAAGAGCATGACGCGCGTGAGACTGGGAGCCTGTCGAAAAAGTTTACACGCACTGGCGTCCAGGACGGCTTCCGTTTCTCAAGGCATTGATTTATAATGAACTTATAGTTCTGGCCCGGTCCTTGCTTATAGTTGGGTGGAGCGATTGTCGCTCGCAAAGCACAATCCAGATAGTTCGCAAAAAACGGAGTCAGATAGTGAAAACCAAACTCAACCGAATCGCAGCTGCCGCAGCGCTCACGTTGACGGTGTGCGCGCCGTCGGCCATGGCAGTCCCGTCGCAGCTCTACTTCCAGCAGTCCGCGGGCTGGGTCAACCCGACCACGGACGCCGCAGCCGCCACGTTCTTCGCCGCCGGCACTGGCTTGGCGTTCTCGATGCAAGGCGCCCCGCTGGCCGACCCGCCGTACCCGGCAGGGACGTATGCCGGAATGCAGTGGCAGGGTCTGAACGGCGCGATCAGTTCGATCGGCTTGGCCTCGTTCACTTCGACCACCAGTCCGACCGCCCTCACCGACGCAAACGGTCAATGGAACCAGAACGAATACTGGGTGATCGACCGTCTGTTCCAGAATAACCAGGTCATCACGGCGAACAACTTCCCGAATCCGCTCTGGGTGGCAGATACGCTGGCCAACCTGCGCTTCTTCGACGACGCGGTCGGTGGCAACCAGATCCACATTGACCCGAACAGCCCGACGCGCATCAGCTTCTGGGAGACGGTGAACAACGCCCCCTGCGCGAACCCGAATCCGGCGGGTTCGGTGTGCAACGACATCTACACGGTGCTCAGTGCCTCGCTCGCCGACATCAACTTCAACATCGGGGCGGACCTCGTTACCGTCAGCTTCGGTCTGTTGCCGGGCGCGGGCACGGTGATCTGTCCGGGCGACCCTGCTTGCACGCCTGCGTCCACGCCACCCGCTGGCCAGATCGCGATCTACACGCCTGAAGGCCAGAACAGCGAGATCTTCGTGACGATGGCCTGGAGCGTTCGCGAGGTCCAGGTGCCCGAGCCTTCGATCATCGGACTGTTCGGCGCCGGCCTGCTGGGCCTCGGCTTCGCAGCCCGCCGTCGCCTCGCCGGCAAGAAGGCCTGAGCAAACAGCAAACCGCTCCGGCGAATCGGAAACGGCCCTTCGGGGCCGTTTTCGTTTTTCGGAGGCCTGCGACGCGCTGCTCAGTCGGTCGTCGCCACCGCGAGCGCGGCCTGCAGCTGCGGCGGCATCAGCTCCGGCTCGAGCCCGTCGGCCATCTCGCGCAACAACTCGGGACGGTGCGCAAAGACCTCCGCTTCCAGGTCGGCGATGCGCGCGACGTACGGAGTCACCGGTCCGTAGTAGTCGACTTCCGGGCCCACCGGCTGGAACGAGAAGTTGAAGCGCCGCAGCAGGCGAGCGAGCGAGGGTTCCATCGCGGCGAACCAGAAAGCGATGCCGCGCCGCTTGCTCTCGTGGTACATGATCTTGTACAGCCCGAGCACGAGTTCGGGGCAGCCGCGCCGCCGCGCGTCGCCGCGCTCCGCAGCGGGCAGGACGGTCGTGAGCAGTTCTGCCGGCAGCACGCCGTCTTCGGCCCGCCTGCGGAAGTTCGCGCTGACCGCCAGACGCGAGACCTCGGCCAGTCCCGCGTTGGCCATGTCGCGAGGCAGCAGCGTCCGATCGAGCGTGCATCGCTCGGCCAGTGGCAGTTCGGCCAACGGGGCGCGCACGAGGCGCACGGTGCCCGCGATCGCGCTGTTGCGGTGAAACGCGCCGAAGTGCAGCGAGTGCCGGTCGAAGGAGTCGGTCTCCAGGCCGTCGGGAAACGCGTCGACGGGCAGGAAGCCGCGCTCGCGGCAGTACACCTCGAAGCGAAGTGCGTACGATGCGCGCAGCAGTTCCTCCGACCCGAGCAGCTCGAAGTAGAAATAGTGCTCCATGCTGCGCTGGTCGCAGATGAAACGCACGCGCTCGCCCATCGCATTTGTCCCCGGGTATCTCTCCAACCGAACATATCGGCCCGGCGCTGCAGCGCGCGCGCCCGGCGTGACCCGGCGGCGCGATCGGGTCGACCGGCGGTCGCCGCGCGCGAACCGCCGGAACTTCGCGAGTTCCGCGACCCGCGCGACCCGCACCGACGGCGCGGTCCGCCCTGACCGCGCAGACCCGCGCAGACCCGCGCGGGCGAATCGCCAGACGTGTGCTGGATCGGCGGCTGGCCCCGCCCCGACCCGGCGCCAATCGACGGATGACCGGGCGCTTGCCGGCGATGATCGGGGCGTCGCGGCGCCGCGACGGTGCTAGCCTAGGCCGGCCTCGGGCGCGCGCGGCCTCATCGCAACTCGCGTCGGGCAGCGCTTGAGCAATCCAGACATGCCGGCAAACTCGATCTTCCCTCGGCGTCCGTGGTCCACGCGGGTGGCGATCTCGCTCGCTTTCCTGCGCGAGCCGCGTCGCTGGATCACCGCGGCGATCGCGGTCGCGGCCGGAACGGCCGGGATGATCCTTGCAGAAGGTTTCATCGAGCAGATCTTCCGTGACTTCCGCGAGGACATCGTGCGCTCGCACTACGGCCACGTGCAGGTGGTGCCGGCCGCAGACGCGCGCTCCGCGGCCGGGCCTGGCGGGGTGGTCACGCTGCCAGACGTCCGGAAAAGGGTCGCCGCTGCGCTCGACGCCTTTCCCGGGGCGGTCATCGCCGGGCGGATCGGTTTCGCCGGACTGGCCAGCAACGGCGAGCGCAGCGTTTCCTTCATCGGCGAGGGGGTCGAACCCGACAGCGAGCGGACCCTGTCGCGCGCCGTCGTGATCGGGCAGGGCCGCGATCTAGGGGCGAACGACGCGCGCGAGGTGATCGTCGGCGAAGGCCTGGCGCGAAGCCTCGCGGTGGGCGTCGGCCAGAAGCTGACGCTGCTCACCAACACGCCGGGCGGCGGCGTGAACGCGGTCGAGGCCGAGGTGGTCGGGCTGTTCTACACCGCGACCAAGGCCTACGACGATCGCGCGCTGCGCTTGCCGTTGCGCACCGCACAGCGCCTGGTGCGAGTCGAGGGCGTGTCGCAGATCATCGCGGTGCTCGAGCGCACCGCCGACTCGGGCCGCGCGCGGCAAAGCGTCGCGAAGGCCCTCGCCGGGTCGGACGTTCAGGTCAGGGAGTGGAGCGACCTGGCCGACTTCTACAACAAGACGGTGGAGTTGTTTACGCGCCAGCTGAACGTGGTTCGCGCGATCATTCTCGCGATCGTGCTGCTTTCGATCTCGAACTCGATCGCGCGCAACGTGTTCGAGCGCACCCGGGAGATCGGCACGATGATGGCGCTGGGCGCGACGCGCGCGTCGGTGGCCAGGCGTTTCGTCGGCGAGGCCTTCGGGATCGGCGTGGTCGGGGCGGTGCTCGGAATCGTCGCCGGAGGCGCTCTGGCGGCGCTGGTCAGCGCGATCGGAATCGACATGCCGCCGCCGCCGGGAACGGCCCGCGGTTTCGAGACGGGCATCCTGTTCTCGGCCGGGTCGGCGGCGAACGCCGCGGGTCTCGCGCTGGCGGCCGCGCTGGTGGCCTCCGCGCTGCCCGCGTGGCGCGCCGCGCGGCTGGCGATCGTCGACGCGCTGCGCGCCGAGCGCTGAGCATGCGACGCGTTCCGGGAATGGCTGCGATGCGGACGATGGCCTTCGTCGCGCTGCGCAACCTGCGGCGCAACGTGCGCAGGAGCGCGCTCAGCCTCGCGGCCGTGGCGCTCGGCGTGACCGGACTCGCGCTGGCGGGCGGCTTCGTCGAGGACATGTACGTCCAGCTCGCCGAACGCACGATTCACTCGCAGCTCGGGCACCTGCAGGTGACGAAGTCGGGCTATCGCGAGCAGGGCGCCGGGCGCCCCGAGGCCTTCATGATCGAGCAGGCCGCTTCGCTGCGCCGGCGCATCGCCGCCGACCCGGAGGTGCTCGCGACGATGGGGCGGATCGGCTTCGACGCGCTGCTCGCCGGCGAGCGCGCCGAACTCGCGGTGAGCGTCGAGGCGATCGAACCCGACCCCGAGGCGCGGCTGGGCACGCACCTGGTGTCGCTCTCCGGGCGCGCGCTGGCCGGCGACGACCGCCTGGCGGTGATGCTGGGCGAAGGCGTCGCCGCGCAATTGCGCGTCGCCCCCGGGGCCTTGCTGAACCTGACCGCGGCGACGCTCGACGGTGCGCTCAACAGCTACGAACTCGAGGTCGTCGGCGTCTTTCGCAGCATTTCCAAGGATTTCGACGAGCGCACGGTCCGCGTTCCGCTGGCGCTCGCGCAGGACCTGCTGCAGACCGAAGGCGTGAACACGATCGTGGTGCAGCTGCGAAGCACTTCCGCGACCGACGCGACACTCGCGCGACTCGCGGCGCCGATCGGTGAAGCGGGAATGGAGATCCACGCCTGGCAGGAGCTGTCGGAGTTCTATCGCAGCGTACGGGAGATGTACGCGCAGCAGTTCGGCGTGCTGCAGGTGATCGCGCTGGTGCTGATGGTGATGGGCGTGGTCAACAGCCTGAACATGACCGTCTTCGAGCGTACCGCCGAGTTCGGCACGATGCGCGCGCTGGGAAACCGCGGCAGCTTCGTGTTCGGGCTGATCGTGCTCGAATCGTTGCTGATCGGCGCGCTCGCGGTGCTCGCGGCGACCGTGCTCTCGCTCGCCGGCGCGGCGATCCTGTCGTATGTCGGGATCCCGATGCCGCCGCCGCCGAACTCGGAGGCGGGTTACCTCGCAAGGGTGCTGGTGACGCCGCAGATCCTCGCCTGGGCCGGGTCGATCGGACTGGCCGCGGCAGTCGTTGCGGGTCTCGCGCCGGCCTGGCGCGCTTCGTCGATCCCGGTGGTCGACGGCCTGCGGCACGCGCTGTGAGCGGCGCTCAGTCCAGCTTCTTCAGGTAGTCCTTGGTGAACATCCGCTCGGGCAGCTCGACCAGTTTCATCTCGCTGTAGTCGAGGATCGATTCGTCGCCCGGCTTGAGCGCGTCGCTCATCACCAGCCGGGTGGGGCGCGAGCGCCCGCCGAGCGTGCGGTAGTTCTCGTAGCGGCAGGTTTTCATCAGGCGACCGGAGAGCGAGTAGAACTCCGCCTTCGCCGGGTGGAAGTCGCCCGTGCGCACCCAGTACACGACCTTCGGATAGGTGACCCCGCGCTCACTCGCGATCAGCTCGACGATGTGGTGCTCGCGACCGTCGAGCCGCTCGGTGCCCACGACCCGCGGCGTGTAGTCGCCGGAGAAGTTCGCTCGCGCGAGGTCGCCGTTCGACACCAGGCCGGTGAGCCGCTGCGACAGCGACAGGCGCACCGGTTGCGACACGCTGGGCATGTAAAGCCACAGCTCGCGCCCCTTCATCAGAAGGTTCTGGCCGCGCTCGGTCGCGGGCTCCTGCGTGAGGACGATCGTGTTGTCGCTGCCCCGTGACAGGATGCGGTAGCGCCTCGCGTCCAGGTCCTGGCCGCCGGCGCGCGTCGCCACGCTGACCTCGACCTGGAACGGGTCCCGGGGCAGCCTGATCTCGTCGGCCTTTTGCACGATCGCCCTGGCGGCGGCCTCGTCCGGCGCGGTGTCGGTCTGGACCGTGGCGCTCGCGGCCGATTCCACGCGCGACGCTCGGTTCGTGTCCTGTGCCCACGACGCGACAGGCAAGGCGCAGGTCAGGCCGAGAATTGCGCCGCCGATCAGATTTCTGGTCGCTTTCATTTCGGTTGCTAGACTAGAGTGTGGAAGGTGTAGGAAGCCACGCGCGTGGCGCGCTCCCGGGAGGCCGGCTTGGCCCTGATCTCGATCGAACACGTCAACAAGAGTTATCGGCTCGACGGCCGCGCGGTTGATGCCCTTCGCGACGTGAGCCTGGCGATCGACGAGGGTGTGCTCCTCGCGATCGCGGGCCCCTCGGGCAGCGGCAAGTCGACGCTGCTGAACCTGATCGGCTGCATCGACAGCCCCGATTCGGGCAGAATCGTGATCGACGGCAACGACGTCACGGGGCGCACGCCGGACCAGCTCGCCGCGAACCGGGCGCGGACCGTAGGGTTCATCTTCCAGACCTTCAATCTCTTTCCGATGCTCACCGCGCGGGAAAATGTCGAGTACCCGCTGCTGCAGTTCCCCGAGTTGTCCGCCGCGCAACGTCGCGATCGGGTCGCGTCGTTCCTGCGCCTGGTCGACCTTACACGCTTCGCGCGGCACCGCCCAAACCAGTTGTCGGGTGGGCAGCGCCAGCGAGTCGCGATCGCCCGAGCCCTGGCGACGAAACCGCGCATCGTGCTCGCCGACGAACCGACCGCGAACCTGGACCACGACACGGGCAGCGAGATCCTCGGCCTGATGCGCGCGATCAACGCGAAGTACGGAACGACCTTCGTGTTCTCGACACACGACGAACGGGTGATCAGCGCCGCCGATCGGCTGGTGCGGATCGAAGACGGGCGGATTCGCGCGCTCGCCATCCGGTCGGGGGTGAAGTGGCGCACGGTGCGCCCGCTCGCGTCGTCCGACGGGCCCGGGCGGCAGGACGAGCGGCAGGAAGGACGACAGGAAGGACGAGAGGAAGGACGAGAGGAAGGGCACGCGTTCGAGCCGACCGCGCCCCGTCGGGCGGCCCTCGAGTCGAGTGCGTGATGGGCCGCGGCGGATCGCTTGCGTGCTGCGCAAGAGCTTTGCTGCTGGCGGGCTTGCTCGCCGCGGCGGGTTCGGCCGGGGCGCAGCGTGGCCCGCCCGCGCCAGGCGGCTCGGGCGTGCAGGCGAAGTGGTCGGGATGGGCGCAGATCGACTCGGCCTACGCCTGGCACGAACCCTCGCATCTGGCGAACATGAGGACCCGCGGCGAAGTCGTCGGCAGGGGAAGCTGGGAAGGCGGCGCGAAATGGAAGCTCTCGGCGCGTGCCTCCTACGACGGCGCCTACGACGGGTCCGACCACTTTCCGCCGGGCGTGCGCAGCGACCAGCGATCGGAGCTCAGGCTGCACGAGGCCTACGTCGACTTCTCGCGCGGAAGCTGGGAGTTCAGGCTCGGCAAGCAGAACATCGTCTGGGGCGAGATGGTCGGGCTGTTCTTCGCCGACGTCGTATCGGCCAAGGACTTGCGCGAATTCATCCTGCCCGAGTTCGATCAGATCCGCATCCCGCAGTGGGCGGCGCGTGCCGAGTGGTTCGGCGACGACCGGCACCTCGAGTTCGTCTGGCTCGCCGCCCCGGCGGTCGACCGGATCGGCCGCCCTGGGGCCGAGTTCTACCCGTCGCCGCTGCGCTACGACGGGCTGGGCTACGACATCGTCAACGAGCGGCGGCCCACGCGCAAACTGTCCAACACCGGGTTCGGCGTGCGCGCGTCGACGCTGATCGAGGGCTGGGACCTGGCCGCGTTCGCCTACCGTGGAATCGATTCGCAGGAAACGTTCTACCGATCGCTGTTGCCGGGATCGAGTACGACTGTTTCCTACGAGCCGCGCCACGACAGGGTCACGCGTGCCGGCGCGACGGTCGCGAAGGATTTCGATGGCATCGTCGCCAAGGCCGAGATCGTGTACACGCACGGAAGGCAGTTCGCGCTCACGGCGCTGGACGCGGGCAACGGGCTGGTGGCGCTCAGGACGCTCGACTGGGCGGTCGGGGTCGACCTGACGCCGGCAGACGGGTGGCGGTTGAACCTGCAGTTGTTCCAGCGCGCCTTTCTCGATCACGACGAGGGAATCGGATCGAGGCGCTACGAGACCGGGCTGAGCCTGCTCTCGGCGCACGTTCTCTCCGAGGGGCTGGACGCGGAGCTGCTGGGCATCGCCAGCGTCAACCGCAGCGACTGGCTGTTGCGCGCGGCGCTGATCTGGAAGAGCGGATCGAATCGGCGCGTGCGCCTGGGCGCCGACCTGTTTGGCGGCGAGCCCCACGGACAGTTCGGGCGCTATGCGAATCGCGACCGCGTCTGGGCCGAGTTCCGGCACAGTTTCTGAGCGCGATCAGATCGTCTCGAACCAGGGGCCCTTGAAACCGGTAATCTCGCGATAGAAGGCGTCGAAGTCAGCGTCCCAGAGTCCTTGACCCGAAGCAAGCTGAACCAGGTCGGCATCCATCGGAGTATTGATTTCGAGCAGGACCGGACCACGATCGGTGAGCGCGACATCCCATCCCTGCAGGCGAGCGCCCGGAAAGGCGGTCGCGGCCTCGAGCGTGAGAGCGACCGCGTCGCGCCAGTGCGGGATCTCGAAGCCGATCATCACGCGCCCGGTATCGGGGTGCCGGTCGGTTTGCTGCGGCCAGGGCCAACCGCCCTGGATCAGGTGGATCACCCGTCCGCTCGCGAGATCGACTTTCGCGAGAAGGTTTCCGCTTTCGCCATGATGGAAATTGTCCTGCACGTTGCCCTTGGCGCTCAGCTTCCACAACGCGCGGTGCATGCGCGGCCCGCCGGCGCCGCCGTTGAGGACGACGATGCGCAGCGTGCACAAACCGCCGCCGGTGAGTTCGGCGATCGCCGGTTCCGGGCGCAGCAGTTCCTGAAAGAGGTAGCCGCCGGCCTTGGAGGCGATTTCGCGTGCGAAGTCGGCGACCTCGCGGGTCGATTGCCGGTCGATCGTGAGCGTATCGCGCAGCGTGTCGACGCGGTGCAGAACGTGCGCGCCTTGCCCCCATTGCGAGACCGCCGGTTTCGCGAAGGCCGGATATTGGAGATCGCGGCGCAGAAACGACTCGAGCTCGCCGGTGCTTCGGATCCAGCGCCCGTGCCGGACCAGGCGCGGGCGTTCGCTGTAGACCGCGTGGAGCTTCGGCGTCGGCAGCCCGGCGCCGCGCGCGAAGGTGTCGAAGGTGCTCTTCTCGATCGAGAACGCCTTCCAGGCAGGGAGGTCGAGCGCGTCGTGCAGCGGGTACTTCGTTCGCCAGCCGGCGAACTCGCGCTTCTGTTCGGAGGTGTAGCGCTCGTCGTCGAACAGCTGGAACTCGAAGTACTCTCCGATGCCCAGTGCGCCGCGGCCTCGCCGCAACGCGACGATCTCGGCGAGTTGACGAAGCATCGGCTTGCCGCTCGCCTCGCGCGCCCGTCGCAGTGCTTCGATCAGTCTGGCGATGCGCATCGAGTCGTTCCGGGTGAGACGCGAGACTTCGCTGAGTCGCGCGCGGGTGCGCCGCCCGAGGGCGCCGGTTTGCGCCGGCCTTTGCCGATGCCGGTCGCGGCAATTATGCCCGCAGGCCGCGAGGGCGATTGTGAGGAATTGCAGGCTGCGGCAGGTAGGGCGACGTGGCTCCGGGCACCACCGTGACCGCCCGCGCCGGCCTGGTCGAAGCGTTGGGCGTCGCGGCGCGCGAGTCGGGCCGCGCGCGCCTCGCGATCCTTGGCGAGTGGCTCGCCCTGCGCCTGAACCGGGGCCGACTCGGGCTGACCGAGTACTTCGACTACCGGCTGCACATGCGCGACGCCGCCTTCGAGACGAAGGCGGCCTTCGGAGGATGGCGGGCGCAGCACGCGCTCGAGGAATGCCTGGTCGACCAGTACTCGCGGATGCTGACGCTCGACAAGGTCACCGCCCAGTTGCTGCTGCAAGGCCTTTCGGTGCCGATGCCCGAGTTGCTCGCCGTGTACTCGCACGCTCCGCGTCCCGGACCCTTCGAACGGATTCGCACCGCCGCCGAGATGTCGCGTTTTCTCGCGAGCACTGCGCGCTTTCCGCTCTACTTCAAGGCCGCGTTCGGCGTCAAGGGCAAGGGCAACCTGTCGGTTGTCGAGGGCGACGCGAGCGGCGTTCGAACGCGCAGCGGTGAGCGGATGAGCGTCGAGCAGCTGCTGGCCCGCCTCGAGCCGCGGGCAGGGCTCGGATGGATGGTCCAGCGCGAACTCAGCGCGCATCGCGAGATCGCCGCGAGATGCGGCGAACGCGTTTCCGGCGTACGCGTGAACGTGTTTCTTTCGAACGAAGGGCCCAGGCTGCTGCGCGCCACCTGGAAAATCAACGTGGTGGGTGACTCGGACAACTTCGACGCCGGGCGCTCGGGCAATCTGGTCGCCGCTGTCGACCTCGCGAACGGAACGGTGACCCGCGTCGTGACCGGTCTGGGATCGCAGCAACGCGAACTGAGCGCGCATCCGGTGAGCGGCGCGCAACTGCTCGGCTTCGTGATTCCCCACTGGCAGGAGCTGGTGCGGTTGGTCGAGAGCACGGCGGGGGCGTTCCCGGGATTCATTTGCCAGGGGTGGGACGTTGCATTGTGCGACCAGGGTCCGGTCGTTCTCGAGGTCAACGATTTCGGCGATCTCGATCTCGTGCAGGTAGCGCACGGTACCGGATTCCTCGACGCCCGTTTCATGGAACTTCTGCGCGGGCGGGACCTCGAGCGGTTGTTCCTCGGGCCGCGCGCGCCAACCTGGCGCAGCAAGAAGACCGGCCGCCTCGGCAAGCGCGCGGCGCACTGGCCCTGGTAGCGCCGCGTCGCGCGCGGCTGGTCGCGAGCGCGGTTGAAGCTCGCCAGCGGGGTTGCCGCTCGCGCGCGAGCTTGTCTAGATCTGCTTCTTCAGTTCGCGCACCCGCTCCGACAGCGGCCCCTCGGGAGCCTCGCTGAGCAGGGCATCGAGCTCCTGTCTCGCCCCTTCGCGATCACCGGCCTTGATCAGCGCCTCGGCCAGGTGCAGCCGGAACTGCGTCGCCTTCGGCGCGAGCGAGACGGCCTTCTTGAGCACCTGCACCGCACGGGCGGCATCGCTGGTCTGGGTGAGGATCACGCCCAGCGTGTCGAGGACTGCCGGCGCCTGTGGTGCCGCCGCCGCGGCCTTGTCCGCGTACCCGAGCGCCTTCGGGTCCTTCAGTTCGTGCAGTGCCCAGGCCGCATTGTTCAGTGCAAGCGCGTTGCCCGGTTGTTGCGCGAGCACCACCTCGTAGTTGGCGACCGCCTCGGCCCAGCGCTTGCGCGAGATCTCGACCTCGCCGGCGTACATTCTCAGCTGCAGGTTGTCCGGCGAATCCTTGAGCAGCGCCTGGAGCTGCTTGTCGGCATCGGCCATGCCGCCCGCCGCGTAGGTCGCGCGATGCAGCTTGAGAGAGATCGGCAGCGCCTTGTCGATCGCGAGCGCCTTGCGAAAACTGCCGGCCGCGTCGCCGAACCTGCGCTCGGACATCGCGATGTCGCCATCGAGGACGAAGCCGAGCGGGTTCTTCGGTTGTTCCTTCTGGATGGCGGCGGCGATCTTGCGGGCCTCCTCCGGCTTCCCTGCACGCACGTGCGCGGCGGCCATCGTCGCGCGCGCCTCGAGTGCCTTCGGGTCGAGTTCCACCGCCCGGCGCAGGTTCTGCATCGCGCCGACCGTATCGCCGCGCGAGAGCTTCAACTGGCCCATGCGCAGGTGCAGTTGCGCCGAATCGGGCTTGACCCGCAGGATCTTCTCGAACGCACCCATCGCCTGCACTGGCTGGTCGGTGCGCATGTACGCGGTGCCCAGCGCATCGAGCAGCTGGATGTTGTCGGGCGCGGCGGCGAGCGCCTCCTGCAGCAGCGGAACGGCATCCTTCTCCTGCCCGTTGCCGAGGTACCAGCTCGCCAGTGCGAGCGCGGCCGGAACCGAGCTCTTGTCCGCTTCGCGCGCCTTCTTGAGCCAGTCGAGGGCTTCGTTGCTCGCTCCCGGCGCCGGCGCGGACGGCGTCCTGCCGGCCTTCAGGTCGGCCGCGCGCTTCTCGGCGTGTTCGATGGCGGCGCTGCCCTGCGCGATCTGCGCCAGCGCGAGCATCGCGCGCACGTTCTTCGGATCGGTCGCCAGAAAAGCGACATAGCGCTTCTTCGCGCTCTCGACCTTCTTCTCGCGCAGGTCCAGCGACGCGAGGTTCGCCACCGCGGGGAGGAACTTCGGATCGCGCTCGATCGCGTTCTCGAAGGCCTTGCGCGCGCCCGCGACATCGCCCTTGGCGGTGAGCACCGAGCCGCGCAGGTTCGCCGCGATCGCGCTCGTGGGCTGCTTCTTCTCGATCTCGCCGACCGCCGCGAGCGCCTTGTCGTAGTTGCGCTCGCGCAGGTAAGTCATGACCAGCGCGAGGTCGGCCTGGACCGCAGAGTCGCTCATGTCCGAGGCGAGTTCGAGCTCGGCGATGCCGCGGGTCTTGTCGCCTTGCGCGAGGTGCGACATCGCCAGGCCGGTCTTGTTCAGCGGGTTCTTCGGATCGAGTTTCGTCGCCTGCTCGAAGTACTTCTCCGCCTTCTTCGGCTCGTTGCTGCGCAGCGCCGCCTCTCCGGCGAGCGCCCAGATCGCCGGGTCCTTCGCGCCGCGTTGCAGCACCGGCTCGACCAGCGCCAGCGCCTTCTCGGGCGAGTTCCTGCGGATGTGCACGCCGGCGAGCAGCCGGTAGCCGAGCGACGAGTTCGGCGCGGCGTCCAGCACGCGCTTCGCGTAGCTCTCGGCCTGATCGATCGAGTTCAGTGCGAGGTGCACCTGCGCGCCGAGGGCGAGCGATGGAAGGTAATCGGGAGCGACCTTAAGCGCCTGCTGGATCGCGTCGCGCGCCGGCTCGAACTTGCCCTGACGCGCGTACAGCGTCGCCTGCAGCTGCATCGTGGCCGCCGCCGGGCCGGTGATCCTCTTCAGGTCGTCGACCGATTTCTGCGCGGAGTCGAAGTCCTTGAGCTCGATGTCGATCGCGGCGATCTTCGCGCGCGACGGACGATCCTGCGCGTCGGCGCGAGCCGCCTTGACGAACAGCTCGCGCGCCTCCTTGCGCCGGCCCTGCGCGAGTTCGAGATCGCCCTTGAGCGCGAGCGCCTCGGCTGATCCGGGTTGTTCGGCCAGCACCTTGTCGACCTGCGCACTCGCTCCCGGAATGTCGCCCCGACTCGCCTGCAGAGCGATCAGACCGACTTGGGCCGGGGCATAGCTGGTCTTCGCCGCGAGCGCCGATTCGAAGCTCGCGCGCGCCGCGTCGGGCTTGCCGAGCGCGATGTGGGCGCGTCCCGCCGCCGTGAGCAGTCTGGCGCGCTCTTCGGGTTGTTCGGGCGTCGCCTTCGCCGCCTGGTCGAGCACCTTCTGGAAGCTGCCCAGCTGCATCAACGCGCTGGCGAGCGCGGGTGCGACCGTGCCGTGGTCGAAGCCGCCGTCGAGCGCGCGCTGCAACTCCTTCTCGGCGGAGCGCGAGTCGCCCGACTCGAGGTAGATCTTGCCCAGCAGGTAGCGCGCCTCGGCGATGTCCTGCTTCTGCAGCAGGTTCTTCAGGTGGATCTCGGCCGCTTTGGTCTCGTTCTTCGCCAGCGAGTCCTTCGCCTTGACGAGGAGCGACTCGGGCGAGTCGGCGCACGCCGCGAGCGAGAACGCGAGGATCGCCGCCGCGACTGCGTGGCGGAGCGGGTGATGCGAGGCGTAGCGTTTCATCGATTGATTCCGTGTCTGGGACTCAACGCAGTCCGAATCGGTTGAGCAGGTCGTACAGGGTGGGCCGGCTGATACCCAGCAACTCGGCCGCCTTGGCGATGTTGCCGTCGACGCGTGCCATGACCTTGAGTACTGCCTGCTTCTCGGCCTCGTCGCGCACCATGCGCAGGTTGAACGAAAGCGGATCCTCGTCGGTGCGCAGTCCGAGGTCGCTAGCGGTGATCGCGCTTCCCTCGGACATGATCACCGCGCGCTTGATGCAGTTCTCCAGCTCGCGCACGTTGCCCGGCCACTCGTGCTGCTCGATCGCGTCGAGCGCGTCGTCGCGCAAGGTCATTCGCTCGCGTCCGTTCTGGGCGGCAAGCCGCTGGACGAACGCGTGCGCAAGCAACGACGCGTCGCCGGCCCTGTCGCGCAGCGGCGGGATCGTGACCACCACCTCCGACAGGCGATAGAAGAGATCCTCGCGAAACGTTCCCTCGACGATCGATTCACGCAGGTTGCGGTGCGTCGCGCAAACCACGCGCACGTCGACCGCGATCTCCTCGCGCCCTCCGATGCGTTCGATCTCGCGCTCCTGGAGGAACCTGAGCAGCTTCGCCTGCAGTGTTTGCGGCAAGTCGCCGATCTCGTCGAGGAACAGCGTACCACCGTCGGCGGTCTCGATCTTCCCCGGAGTGGTCTTCGCCGCGCCGGTGAACGCCCCCTTCTCGTAGCCGAACAGCTCGGCCTCGAGCAGCGTGTCGGGAATCGCGGCGCAATTGATCGCGACGAAGCGCTTGTCCTTGCGCGGCGAGAGCTGGTGCAGCGCGCGCGCGAGGAGCTCCTTGCCCGTGCCCGAGTCACCCAGCAGAAGCACGGTGGCGTTGGCCGGCGCCACCTTCTCGATCTGGCGGCAGATCTTCTGCATGCCGGGATCGCGCGTGAGCAGGCCTGAAAGCGGCGTCTCGCCCACCATCTCGGCGAGTTGACGGTTCTCGCGCTCGAGGTCGGCGATCCGGAACGCCCGGTCGATCACCAGGCCGAGAACCTCGGGTTCGAAGGGCTTGGCGAAGAAATCGTAGGCGCCCATCGCGATCGCCCGAAGAGCGTTCGAGCGGTCGCTCTGGCCGGTGAGAGCGATCACCTTCAGGTCGGGAGCGGCTGCGAGGAGTTCGGTCAGTGTCCTGAAGCCCTCGATCGGGGTGTCCGGATCGGGTGGCAGCCCGAGATCGAGCGTGGCCACCGTCGGCTCGTGGCGGCGAAGCTGCGCCAGTGCCGTTTCGCAGCTGTCCGCGAACACGACGTGGTAGCGGTCGAAGGACCAGCGCATCTGCTTCTGCAGTCCGAGGTCGTCTTCGACGATCAACAGGGTCGGCTTCGTTTCGGTCATCGGGTGGCCAGAGTTCTTTCGCGCCGGGCGTCGTGAGTGGTCGAGGACAGCTGCCATTGTGCCTGCTCCGATCTTCGGGCGGCCTCAGGCCGCCAGCTCGCTCGATTCGAGTGGAAGGACGATGCGAAAGGTCGTGCCTTCGTGTTCGCGGCTCGTGACTTCGAGCCGTCCGCCGAGTTCCCTGATGTACTCGCGGCTCTCGAAAGTGCCGATTCCCATCCCGTGCTCCTTGGTCGACGAGAACGGCCGGAACAGGTTCTCGCGGATGAAGCGTTCGCTCATTCCCTTGCCATCGTCTTCGACCTCGATCACCGCCTGTTCGCCCTCTCGCCGCGCGCGCACCCAGATGTGGCCGTCGCCGCTCGTCGCCTCGGCCGCGTTCTGCACCAGGTGCCCGATGACCCTCTCGAGTCGATCGCCGTGCGCCCTGACCAGCGACTGCTCGATCTCGTCCGAGAACGAGACCTGCGGAACCGGCCGCAGCGAGCGCCTCGCTCCGACCGCCGCTTCGACCGCCCGCGCGATGCGCACGCGCGCCGGCTTTTCGATCGGCGTGGTCCCGGAACGCAATTGCATCAGAAGTCCCTGCATCCGCGCGAGGACGTTTTCCACGGTGTCGATCATGTCGCGCTGGAACTCGGGGTTGTCGCGATGCCTGGCTGCGTTGCCCATCAGCAGCGAGAGTTGCGCGACCAGGTTTTTCAGGTCGTGAACCACGAAAGCCGACATGCGGTTGAACGAATCGAATTGCTGCGCCTGAACCAGCGCCTCGAGGGCGCGCTTCATCTCGAGGTAACCGGCCACCTGCCGCGCGGCGGCCTTGAGCGCGTCGCGAACCTCCCAGTCGACCTTCACCGGGGCGAGCGCGCGCGCGAGCAGCACGAACCCGATCAGCGTGTCGCGCAGCAGCAGCGGAACGACGAGCCAGTTCTCGCTGCCCCGGGCGAGCGGGGCCGGGATGTCGATTCCGTCGTAGGCGTCGGGGCGCGCGCGCCATTCGTCCAGGTCGATGATCCACTGCCTGGCGCGCATGAACTCCAGCATCTGCGCCGATTCGGCGACCGCAGGCGCATCGCCGTGGAACTGCCAGCGGGCCGCGCACTCGAAGGCTCCCCCCTCGGCGGAGACCCAGATCGCGCCCGAGCCGCTCTCGACCAGCGCCGCGAGCCCCTGCACCGCGCGCTGCTCGAGCGGCGCGTCCGACACCGGTTCGCCGGTCGAACCGGGCGCCGCGCCGGCGAGCAGCTCGGTGAGCTTGAGCCACTCGGTGCGGTAGTCGTAGCGATAGCTGAAGAAGTGCTTCGCCAGGAAAACGCGCAGGCGCGCGCGCACCGTTCCCGAGAGCAGAGCCACCGCGAGACCGATCAGCGCCGCGAACACGAACAGCGCCTGCGCGACTTCGCCCCACTCGCCACCGAACAGGCGAACCCAGTAACCTCCACCGGCCATCATGATCAGGTAGAGGCCGGCGACGAACAGCGTCGCGGAGTGGAACACGACCTGGCGCGACACGGTGATGTCGAGCCTCCACTCGCGGTTGCGCGCCGCGGCGATCGCGAACAGCGGAACGAGCAGGGCGTTGGCGAATCCGCGCGCGCCCCAAAGCGCCGGGTTCGTCCTCGCGAACAGCAGCGCCTCGCTGTACATCGCCAGGTCGTAGCCGAACAGCGCGAGCAGCGCGAGCGAGAGGAACTTGAGCGACCAGCGCGATGAGGCCGGCGTGTTGCGGTAGAGCTGCTCGAGGCAAACGAGCGCGAACACCGCGGCGATCACCTTCGCGATCAGCGCGGCGCGCCCGCCGAACGCGAGCAGGTCGATCGCGACCACCGCCGCGGCGATCGTCGCGGCCGCGACGACGCCCGCGTTGGCGGCGCGAACCAGCGCACTCTCGTCGTTCGCGTTCGCCGCCGACGCCGACGCTGACGCCGACGCTGTTCCCGCCGGGTTGCCGATGCGCGCGTCCGGGCCGGCGCGAGCCTGCGCACCGGCGACGGTCGCGTCGCTCGGGCCTGTGCGCGCGCCGCCGGCGCTACGGAGCATCGTGAGCATGAACAGCAGCCAAAGGAACAGCCGCGCCGATTCGCCGATCGCGACCACGGCGAGCGGCACCGGCCAACGTCCAATCGCCGCGGCGATCGCGCTCGCCCAGATCGCCTCGACGAGCACCGCCGCGACGAACAGCCGCCCGGTCGCGTTGGGCGCGCCGCGCACGAGCAGCAGGATCGCGAGCGCGAAAAAGGCCAGCGCCGCCGCTGCGTAGCCGAGCACGGCGAGGTCGATCACCATCGTGACCTCAGCGGCGCGCCAGCACTAGCGCGCACCCTTGCCCAGAAGCACGACCTGCGCGGTCTCGACAAGGATCAGCAGATCGAGGAACAGCGAGTGGTTCTTCACGTAGTACAGGTCGTACTCGAGCTTTGCGAGCGCGTCCTCGACAGATGCGCCGTAGGGGTAGCGCACCTGCGACCAGCCGGTGACGCCGGGCTTGACGCTGTGTCGCACGTCGTAGTAGGCGATGTCCTGGATGAGCTGGCGAACGAAGAACGGGCGCTCGGGGCGCGGGCCGACGAAACTCATGTCGCCGCGCAGGACGTTGAACAGCTGCGGCAGTTCGTCGATGCGCGTCTTGCGGATCACCTTGCCGACAAGGGTGACGCGGGTGTCGTCGGTGCTTGCCCAGCGTGGCTTGCCGTCGCTCTCCGCGTCCTTGCGCATCGAGCGCAGCTTGTAGATCGTGAACGGGCGGCCGCCCTCGCCGACGCGTTCCTGGCGGTACAACACCGGCCGCCCCGATTCGACGAACACCGCGGCCATCGCGAGGATCAGGATCGGAAAGGTCAGCATCAGCATCACCAGGCTCACCAGGACGTCGAACATGCGTTTGACGATGTCGCGCGTGATGCCGCGATCGAAGCCGCGACCGAAGATGAGCCAGCTCGCGCGCACGCTGTCGAGCTTGAGCAGCCCGAGTTCGCGCTCGTAGAACGAGGCGAGGTCGACCACCCGGATTCCCTTGAGCTTGCAGTCGAGCAGCTGGCGCAGCGGCAGCACGCCGCCTCGGCGCTCGCGCACCGCGATCACGACCTCGGAGACGTTGAGGTCGCGCACGGTGCGCAGCAGCTGGTCGTGGTTGATTCGCCGCGCCGGCGCACCGACCTCGCGCTCGGTCACGACCGGGTACATCCCCGCGTACTGGGTCGTGCGGCTGCGCTCGCCCTCGTGCAGAAAACGGATCGCCTGTTCAGCGTCGGGCCCGTTGCCGATCACCAGCACCCGGCGCCGCGGCAGCCCGAGGTCGGTGACGCGAAAAAACAGCAAGCGAACGAGCAGGACGCCGCCGAGCGCGAACACCGAAGTCAGCGCGAACACGCCGCGCCCGACGTAAGTTCCCGGGAACAGGTAGAAGACGACGCTCATCACCATCAGTGCGAGCCCGTAGGCGACGACGACGCGCTGGACGGTCGTGCGAAACGGTTCGGGTTGCGGCTGGTACAGGCCAAGCGCGGTCATCGTGAGCAGCATGACGAGCGTGAACACCCCGGCCTCGACGATCGGCAGCGGTGTGGCGACCTCCCAGAGCCGCACCTGAAAGCCGAGCACCATCGACTGGAACAGCACCAGCGCTTCGGCCAGCGTGAGCATCAGCGTGCGCACCGACAGGTAGTGGTTGAAGAGACGGATCATTGTTCGCTCGTTCGCAAGTGTCAGAAAATCCGACACCTTCGAAGCCTATCGGTGTTTGCGCTCGTGTTTCGTGAACTTGCGCACCTTCGAGCGTCCGCTCTGCGCATTCGTCGAGGAATTTTTCACTGTAAGGATAGCCGACCAAACCGGGCGACGCAGCCGTTCGTCGGTCGGAATCACGCCCGCGAGCGGCGCCAAGCCGTTGCCTCACGCAAACGGATTAGGCATTTCGCGCGGGTGCTTCACCCAATCGGGTGAGCGTCGGTTTCTGGCGCGCGATTGCGCGGATCCTGGCGAAAGAAAGCAGCCAGTTCGGCGTACCAGTCGGGAAAGGCGTCGGCCAGCGAATCGGGAGAAACGAAGAAGGCCTCGCCGCTTACGGCGAAGAACTCGGCGTGGTCGGTCGCGGCGTAGGGATCGAGCGCGAGCGCGCCGAAATACCGATCGGCTGCTTCGCTTTCCGGGTCGACGTCGCGCGGGATCGCGCGTTCGGCCGAATCGAGCTCACGGCAGAATCGGCGGTACGCTGAGTGAAGTGCCTTGCGCCACCGTGCGCGCGCGCGCGCCGCGAGCGGCGGAACGCCATCGGGCTCGCCGTCGGCCATGTCGAGCTTGTGCACGAACTCGTGAATCGCGACGCTCCAGCCCGTTGGCTGAGCGTCGGGCGCGACGTCGGCCCAGGACAGAACGATCGGGCCGCGCTCCATCGCTTCGCCAGAAAGCGCGTCGACGCTCTCGTGCACGACCCCCGCTTCGTCGACCTGCGTGCGCGGCACGAGAAACTGCGCCGGATAGACGATCACTTCGACGAAGTCCTCGTAGCCGGACAAACCGAGTTCGAGCACGGGAAGGCAGGCCTGGTACGCGATCGCCGCGCGCACCAGCGGCGTGACCTCGAAGCCTCGCGCGCCGCTGATCGTCTTGTCCGCGAGAAACTCGCCGCACAATGCACGCAGCCGAGCGTGCGCATGCGCGTCGAGGTGCGCGCTCAGCCCGAAGCCGTCGAGCACGGCGCGCCAGGTGCGTTCGTCGATCTCGACCGGTTGTCGCGCGCGAAAAAGGGAGGAGAACATCGTCGAGCGTTGCGAAGGGACGCCGTGCGGCTGGAGTTTTTATAATGACAGGGTTCGCGCCGATCGGCGGCGCGGCGATGCGGAAGATCCCGGGCGCGACGAGCGCCGCAGCGGTGCAATGGTGACGACACAGGAGATTGGGCAGATCGAGACCGATTCGCAGCTTCGCTCGGGCGGGGACGTCGCGCGCGCGCTCGCGATGCTCGCCGAGCGCGTGGGTGGCGCGTCGGCGCCCAGCGGCGAGCCGTTGCTCGAGCAGGCGCGCGCGACGATCGCGATTCTGCGCGAATTGCACGCCGACGATTCCGCGCAGGTCGCCGCGGCGCTCGCCGATGCCGGCGACGCGATCCCGCGCGACGAGATCGAGCGCGTCTTCGGTGCCGAGATCGCCAGACTCGTCGACGGCCTGCGCCAGCTGCTCAGGCTGCGCACCCTGCAGCTGCGCCTTTCCGGAAAGGCCGACGCCGAGCAGATCGAAACGCTTCGCCGGATGATGCTCGCGATGGCGGTCGACATCCGCGTCGTGCTGGTGCGCCTGGCCACGCGGGTGCAGGTGCTGCGATGGCACGCGGCGAACCGGCGTACGCCCGAGGACGGGCTCGCCAGGCAGACGCTGCAGGTGCTCGCTCCGCTGGCCAACAGGCTCGGCCTGTGGCAGCTCAAGTGGGAGCTGGAGGATCTCGCGTTTCGCTTCGAGGAGCCGCACGCGTATCGCGAGCTCGCGCGCGCGCTCGAGGAGAAGCGCCGCGAGCGCGAGTCCTTCATCGCGGAGCAGGGCGAGCGCCTGCGCGTGCTGCTCGCGCGCGAAGGAATTCGCGCCGAAGTCAGCGGTCGGCCCAAGCACATCTACAGCATCTGGAACAAGATGCGCGCGAAGGCGCGCCCGCTCGACGAGATCCGCGACCTGCGCGGGCTGCGCGTGATCGTCGAGGACGTCGATGCGTGCTATTCGGCGCTCTCGCTGATCCACGCGCGCTGGGCGTCGGTCGCCGAGGAGTTCGACGATTACATCTCGCGGCCGAAACCGAACGGCTATCAGTCGCTGCACACGGTCGTGATCGCGCACGACGGCAAGCCGCTCGAGGTGCAGGTCCGCACCCGCGAGATGCACCGCTTCGCCGAGTACGGGGTCGCGTCGCACTGGCGGTACAAGGAGGCTTCGGCCGCCGCTTCTGGCGCGACGAAGACCGACGAATCGCTCGATGCGCGCATCGTGTGGTTGCGTCAGTTGCTCGCCTGGCAGCGCGAGGTCGGCGCCGGGCTGGGCAGCGGCGGCTCGGCCACTTCCACCGAGAGCGGGCACGTTTTCGTGCTCACTCCGCAGGCGCGCGTGATCGAGCTTCCCGCCGGGTCGACGCCGGTGGACTTCGCCTACCACGTGCACACCTCGCTCGGGCACCGATGCCGCGGCGCGCGTGTCGACGGGCAGCTTGTGCCGTTGAATACCGCGCTGCATACCGGGCAGACCGTGACAATCGTCTCGGCGAAGGAGGCGGGGGGAAGCGACGGACCGTCGCGCGACTGGCTCAACCCGCAGCTGGGGTTCGTGCGCTCGCACCGCGCGCGCGCGAAGGTTCGCCAGTGGTTCAACGCGCTCGAGCTCGAACGCGACCGCGCCGAGGGACGCGAGCGCGTCGAGCGCGTGCTGCAGCGCGAGGGGCGCACCGCGCTGTCGTTCGACGAACTCGCGCGCCGGATCGGAAGCGCCGACGTCGATGCGATGTTCGTCGCGGTCGCGCGCGAGGAGATCGGACCGCGCCAGCTCGAGGATGCCGCGCGCGGGCAGGCACAACGCGCGCCCGATCCGGACGGGGACGCCGCCGCGCTCGCGGCGATCGAGCGCGCGGGTCACTCGCGACGCGCGGCGAGCGACGACGGCGTGCTGGTGGTTGGGGTCGACCTTCTGATGACGCAGCTCGCGAAGTGCTGTCGGCCCGTGCCGCCCGACGCGATCGCGGGCTTCGTCACGCTGGGGCGAGGGGTCTCGGTGCACCGCGCGGATTGCGCGACGCTCGCACGGATGGCGCAGCGCGCGCCCGAGCGGGTGATCGACACCGGCTGGGGCGAACGCCGCGGCGGGCCCGATCGCGCGCGCGGCTATCCAGTAGACGTCGTGGTGCGCGCGGTCGATCGGCCCGGCTTGCTGCGCGACGTGACCGAACTGTTCGCGCGCGAGCGGATGAACGTCGTGGCCGGCAGCACGGTCACGCGCGCGCAGGTGGCGCGCATGCAGTTCACGGTCGAGGTCGCCGACGCCGCCGCGCTGGCGAAGACCCTGCTCGCGATCGGCGAGGTGAAGGGAGTATTCGAGGCGCGGCGCAAGTAGCGGCGCAAGTAGCGGCTCAACTGGCGGCTCAACTGCCGGCGCGCGCGGGTGCGCCTCGGCGCTCAGCCGGCGGGCGGGCGCAGCGCCGACTTGGGACGGAACGCCTTGCAGACCTTGGCGTCGGTTTCGAGGTACGGCCCGCCGATCAGGTCGATGCAGTAGGGAACGGCCGCGAAGATGCCGTGCACGGTCTGGTGCCCGTCGGCGTCCCTCAGGCCTTCGAGCGTCTCGCGTATCGATTTCGGCTGCCCTGGAAGGTTGATGATCAGCGAGCGCCCGCGGATCACCGCGACCTGGCGCGAGAGGATCGCCGTGGGCACGAAGTTCAGGCTGATCTGGCGCATCTGTTCGCCGAACCCGGGCATCTCGCGATCGGCCACCGCGAGCGTCGCTTCGGGGGTGACGTCGCGCACCGCCGGTCCGGTGCCGCCGGTGGTGAGCACGAGCGAGCAGCCGCGCTCATCGACCAGCTCGATCAGGGTCCGTTCGATCGTCGCGCGATCGTCCGGAATCAGGCGCTGTTCGCACACGTGTGCGGTGAGCAGCGCGCTTTGCAGCCACTGCTCCAGGGCCGGGATTCCCTGGTCCTGGTAGACGCCCTGCGAGGCGCGGTCGCTCACCGAGACCAGGCCGATCCTGAAGGAGTCGTTCATCGGGGTTCCGTTGCTGGGGGTCGGTTCGGCGCCGCGTGCTCGCGCGTCGTCGACGCCTGTTCAGCGCCGAGGATATCGCGAAGCGTCCGGTACAGCGCGCGGTGCGCGCTGGCGCCGGCCTCGCGCGCGCCCGTTGCACGGACCTGCGCGACCAGCGCGGCGATCGTCGCGCCGGCGCCGGGATGCGCCGCGTCGAAGCGTGCGAGCGCGTCGGTCTCGTTCAGCAGCCGCTCGCGCCAGCGCTCGGCGGCGTGCATCGTTTCCACCTCGAGCCGGTGCTGCGCGCCGTCGGCGTCGAGCGCGTCGCGCAGCGGTTGCGGGTCGGTGTCGCGCATCAGCCGCCCGATGTACTGGCGCTGGCGCCGAAGGCCTTCGCGCGCGGTGATGCGTTGCGCGAGTTCGACCGCCTCGATCAGGTCTTCGCCGATCGGAAGCCCTCGCAGCTTGGCCGCAGGCAGTGCGAGAAGTCGCTCGCCCAGCGCCTGCAACTCGCTCATTTCCCGCTTGAGCTGCGACTTGCTCGGGCGTTCGCGTGCTGGCTGCTCGGGCTTCGGATCGGGGCGTTGCCGCTTGTTCACGCTGTTATGATAGCCGCGCCCATCCCCCCGCCGCATCCCACCCTCCGAGACGATGTTCGACTACTCCAACGAGCGACTGCACGAGATCGCCGCAGACGTACTCTCCAGCGCCAGGAAACTCGGGGCGAGCGACGCCGCGGTCGAGGTTTCGGAATCGAGCGGGCTCGCGGTGAACGTGCGCCGCGGCGCGGTCGAGACGATCGAGCAGACGCGCGACAAGGGCGTGAGCGTGACGGTCTACGACGGCAAGCGCCGCGGCCACTCCAGCACCAGCGACTTCTCGGCCAACGCGCTGCACGCGGCGGTCGACGCCGCGTACCAGATCGCGCGGCACACCGGCGAGGACGACTGTGCGGGATTGCCCGACGCCGACACCCTGGCGCAGGTGATTCCCGAACTCGACCTGTTCCATCCGTGGGACATCTCGGTGCAGGACGCGATCGCGCTCGCCTGCGCCACCGAAGCCGCTGCCTTCGATACCAGCCCGATGATCCGCAACTCCGAGGGCGCGTCGGTCAACGTCAGCCACGGCCAGTTCGTCGCCGCCAACTCGCTGGGCTTCATCGGGGGCTACCCCTACAGCCGTCACGGAATCGGCTGCGCGCCGATCGCCGCGCGAACGCGCGGAGGCGCGATGCAACGCGACGACTGGTACAGCTCGTCTGCGGTGCCTGCGCGTCTGGCCGATCCCGCCAAGCTCGGGCGCTACGCCGCCGAACGCGCGCTCGCGCGACTCGGCGCGCGCGCGATTCCGACTTGCAGGGTGCCGGTGCTGTTCGAAGCGCCGCTCGCCTGCGGCTTGCTGGGGCACCTGGCACAGGCGGCAAACGGCAGCGCGCTGTACCGGCGCGCGAGCTTCCTCGTCGACTCGCTCGGGCGCGACGTCTTCGCGCCGCACGTCGACGTCGTCGAGGATCCGCATATTCCGGCCGAGAGCGGCAGCAGTCCCTTCGACAGCGAGGGGGTGGCAACTACGCGCAGGCAGCTCGTCGCGGCCGGGCGGCTCAACGGGTACTTCCTCTCGACCTACAGCGCCCGCAAGCTCGGCATGAAGACGACCGGCAACGCGGGCGGCTCGCACAACCTCTCACTCGCAAGCAGGCGCACGCGACAGCTCGACGACCTGCCGGCGATGCTCGAGCGCCTGGGCACCGGGTTTTTCGTCACCGACCTGATGGGGCAGGGCGTGAACTACGTCACCGGCGACTACTCGCGCGGGGCTTCGGGCTTCTGGGTCGAGCGCGGCGAGATCGCCTTCCCGGTCGAGGAGGTCACGATCGCGAGCAACCTGGCGGCGATGTTTGCCGGGATCGTCGCGGTCGGAAGCGACGTGATCCGCCGCGGTACGAAGCAAAGCGGTTCGGTGCTGCTCGATCAGATGTCGGTGGCCGGACTCTGAATCGCGTCGAGCACACCGGCGTCGAACCACAGGTCCCGCAGTTCGTCGCGACTCGGAGGAGTCGACCCGGCGCTGGGCATCGCCGAGACGTACAACGAGAGTTTGCGCTCGGTCTCGGCGAGAAGATCCACAGCGGCGCGCAGCACCGGGTCGTCGCCCTGGTCGTTCCAGTCGAGATCGAGCGCGTCGAGCAGCGCCCTGGTGCGCATCGCGAGTTGCCCGTACCGCGTCAAGGTCGCGTCGCCCATGGTTCGGTCCGCGGAGTTAAGATCGCTACAGGCTAGTCTCTCCGGGAACCGACCGGAAAGGAACAATTGCGCGTGAACAAGGCCTTTGTTCGCGAAGACGCGGCCGGGGACGACGACGAGGGTGTGCTCCAGCCCGAAACCACCGCCGCCGGCCCCAACTACATCACGCCGGGCGGGCACGCGCGTCTGCGCTCGGAGCTGCTGCGTCTGCTCGACGTCGAACGTCCAGAAGTGGTGAGCGTGGTGTCCTGGGCGGCGTCCAACGGCGATCGCTCGGAGAATGGCGATTACATCTATGGCAAGCGCCGGCTGCGCGAGATCGACCGGCGCATCCGTTTCCTCACCAGGCGCCTCGATCTCCCTCACGCTGGTCAATGCGTCCATTGTTCGTGGCAAGACGTTCATCCGCAAGCCA
>JAHDXY010000002.1:57995-62925 GCA_023384005.1 Burkholderiaceae bacterium
ACCAGGCGCCTCGATCTCGCGGTGGTGGTCGATCCCGCGCGCCAGCAGGAACTCGAGCAGGTCTTTTTCGGCGCAACCGTCAGATACCTGCGCAACGGTGCGAACGAGGAACGCGTGACGATCGTGGGCGTGGACGAGGTGGACCCGGCGGCCGGGCGCGTGAGCTGGATCTCGCCGGTCGCGCGCGCGCTGCTCAAGGCGCGCGAGGGGGATGTCGTGACCGTGCGAACCCCCGCGGGCGAGGACGAGCTCGAGGTGATCGCCGTCGCCTACCCGGGCTCGGGCGAGAGGCACGACGCCCCCGGCTAGGTGCGCGTGAGCCTGGAGATCTCGGACAGCCTGCGCAGGTTGCGCATCAGTCGGGCGAGGTGGGTGCGATCGCGCACCTGCAGCACGAATCGCAGCGCCACCGTCTTCCCGGCGTCGTCGTCCATCGACACGTGCACGATGTTCGCTTCGGACGCGGCGATCTCGGCGGCGACCTTGCCCAGGACGCCACGGTCGCCGCTCACGTACATCTCGATCGCGCAGCGGTGCAGCCCCTTGATGTCCTCGGCCCATTGCACCTCTACCCAGCGCTCGGCGTCCTTGCTGCGCTGGCGCCGGGCCAGCGTGCATTCCTCGCGGTGCAGCGCCAGTCCGTGGCCGCCGCGCAGGTGTCCGAGCACGGTGTCGCCCGGAAGCGGATAACAGCAGCTCGAGTACTGCACTGCCGAGCCCTCGGTGCCCTGCACCAGGATCGGCGCCGCGGGCGGCACGATCAGCGCCGCGGCCGCCGGCTTGGTCGAAAACTGCAACGCGATCGTGCGCGCGACCACCGGCGCGAGCCGTTTGCCGAGACCGATGTCCTCGTACAGTTCCTCGATCGAGCGCGCGCCGACGTCGCGCGTTCCGCGCTCGATCGCGGCCGGTTCCATCGACGAGGAATCGATGCGCAGCGCCGCCAGCGCCTGGTCGAGCAGTCTGCGCCCAAGATCCACCGACTCACTGTGCTTCATCGTGCGCAGCGAGTGGCGGATCTCGGCGCGCGCCTTGCCGGTGCGAACGTAGGCCAGCCAGGCGGGGTTGGGCCTCGAGTTCGGGTCGGTGAGCACTTCGACCACGTCGCCGTTGTGCAACTCGGTGCGCAAGGGCACCGAGTCGTTGTTGACGCGCGCCGCGACCGCCTGGTCGCCGATGTCGGTGTGCACGCTGTAGGCGAAGTCGATCACGGTCGCTCCGCGCGGCAGCGAGCGGATCTGCCCCTGCGGGGTGAACACGTACACGGCGTCCGGAAACAGGTCGACCTTGACGTGCTCGATGAATTCGAGCGAGTCGCCCGTCTGCGTCTGGATGTCGAGCAGCGACTGCAACCACTGATGGGTGCGCTTTTGCAGGTCGGAGAAGGTCTCCTTCTTCGCCTTGTACAGCCAGTGCGCCGCGACCCCGGACTCGGCGATGCGCTGCATTTCGCGGGTGCGGATCTGGAACTCCACCGGCGTTCCGAACGGACCCACCAGCGTGGTGTGCAGCGACTGGTATCCGTTGACTTTCGGAATCGCGATGTAGTCCTTGAATCTGCCCGGAACCGGCTTGTAGGTCGCGTGCAGCGCGCCGAGCGCGAGATAGCAATCCGGTACGCTCTCGACCACGACACGAAAGCCGTAGACGTCGAGCACCTGCGTGAACGACAGGTGTCGCGCGACCATCTTCTGGTAGATGCCCCACAGCGCTTTCTCGCGGCCATAGACCGCCGCCGTGACGCCGGCCTCCGGAAGCACCTTTTGGACCGCTTCGAGCACTCGCCCCAGCGCCTCGCGGCGATTGCCGCGCGCCGCTAGCACGGCCTTGCGCAGCACCGCATAGCGGTTCGGATAGCGTCCCTTGAAGGCGCGGTCGAGCAGTTCGAGGTAGATGTCGCGCAGCCCGAGGCGGTTGGCGATCGGCGCGTAGATCTCGGCTGTTTCGATCGCGATGCGCTGGCGCTTGGGTGCGTCGACCGCGTCGAGCGTGCGCATGTTGTGCAGCCGATCGGCGAGCTTGATCAGGATCACGCGCACGTCGCGTGCCATCGCCAGCAGCATCTTGCGAAAGCTCTCGGCCTGCTGCTGCTCGCGCGAAGTGAACTCGACGCGATCGAGCTTCGAGAGTCCGTCGACCAGTTCGCCGACCTGCGTGCCGAACCGCGCGATCAGCGCATCCTTCGTGATCCCCGAGTCTTCCATTACGTCGTGCAGCAGCGCGGCGATCATCGAGTCGGTGTCGAGCCGCCATCCGGCGCAGATCTCGGCGACCGCGATCGGGTGCGAGATGTACGGTTCGCCGCTGCTGCGGAACTGCCCGAGGTGCGCGTCGTCGCTGTAGCGGTAGGCCTCGCGAATGCGCTTGACGTCGCTCGCCGGCAGGTACTCGCTCACCTTGCGCGTGAGCGCGGCGAGCGTGACGACCTTGCGATCGTCGGGGGCGCTGGTGAACGCCGGCTCGAACATGCTGTCGTCAACCGGCGAGCCCACGCCGGCGGAACCCGACCCGGCAACCGCGGGGTGCGGCTCGGGTGCGTCCCTGGGCAGGCCTTCAGTCTTTCGGGAAGGGCGCGTTCTCTTTCTGCGTGCTGCGCCCGGCAAGGCGGAACGGCTGCCGGTGACGTCCATCGTCAGCCATGCCGCGACGGGCTCAGGATGGAACCCGGCGCAGCATCTCGATTCCGACCAAACCCGCAGCGATCTCGCGCAGCGCGACCACCGTGGGCTTGTCCTTTGCCTCGATCTTCGGCGTATGCCCCTGGGCCAGCATCCGCGCCCGGTAGGTTGCCGCGAGCGTGAGTTCGAAGCGGTTCGGGATCTGTTTCAGGCAGTCTTCGACGGTGATGCGGGCCATTGAACTCTCGATCGTTTGATCGCCGCGGCGATCGTGATGGGGACGAAGTACACGCTAGCCGAGCGCTCCGGCGCCTTGGTTCAGGACCCGGACGGAGGCTCGAACAGCCGGGCGAACAGCTCCGGTTCGCGCGCACGCTGCTTCGAGAACCGAAGTCGCGCACTATCGACGACGCTGAGCAGCTGTTCGAGCGCCGTTGCAAACTCTTGATTAATAATAACATATTGGAAGCGTTCGGCCCGTGCCAACTCACCCTTCGCGGCGGCCAGACGGCGCTCGATCACTTGCTCCGGATCCTGGCCTCGCGCCCGCATGCGTTCGCCCAGAGCCTCGAGAGAGGGCGGCGCGATGAAGATGCCCACCGCGTCGGCAAAAAGCGCGAACACCTGCGACGCGCCTTGCCAGTCGATCTCCAGCACGATGTCCACCCCGGCGGCGGTGCGCCCTGCGATCCACTCGCGCGAGGTGCCGTAGAGGTTGCCGTGGACTTCGGCCCACTCGAGGAATTCGCCGGCGTCGCGGCGGCGCTCGAACTGCGCACGGTCGATGAACCAGTACTCGGTGCCGTCGGTTTCGCCCGGACGCGGCGCGCGCGTCGTGAACGAGATCGACAACTCGATGCCGCTGCGCGCGCGCAGCAGTGCGTTGACCAGCGAGGTCTTGCCCGCGCCCGAGGGAGCGACCACGACGAACACGCTGCCCGCGCCGGAGGCGGCGGCGCGCGGTTGCAGGGGCGGGGAGCTACTCAAGGTTCTGCACCTGCTCGCGGATCTGCTCGATCAGCAGCTTGAGCTCCACCGCCGATTGCGTGAGGTCGATGTTGACCGCCTTGGAACCGACCGTATTCGCCTCGCGGTTCAGTTCCTGGAGCAGGAAGTCGAGCCGCTTGCCCGCCGGGCCGCCGCGCTCGAGGATGCGACGCATCTCGCTCAGGTGCGCCCCGAGGCGCGACAGTTCCTCGGCGATGTCGATGCGCAGTCCGTGCAACAGCACCTCCTGGCGCACCCGCTCCATCGTCGCCTCGGGCGAGGGGTCGGACGCACCGCTCGCCTCGTTGAGCGCCGCGCGCAGCCGCTCGACCAGCCGCTGCTCGAACGCCGCCAGCAGCGCGGGCGCGCGCGCCTGCAGTTCGGCCGCGATCAGCGCAATGCGCTCGGCGCGCTCGATGATCGTCGCGACCAGCTTCGCACCCTCGCGCTCGCGGCTCGCGCCGAGTTCCTCGACCGCGCTTCGCCCCATCTCGAGCAGGTCGCGCGCGACCGCATCGGGGTCGGTCAGCGGCTCGGCGAGCACGCCCGGCCAGCGCATCAGGTCGGCCACCGACAACGGCCTCGCCCCGGGGGCCGCGGCGCCAATCTCCTCGGCGCAAGCAACAAGTCGCGCCAGCAATCCGCGATCAATGGCCGGTTGTCGGGTTTCTCCCGGCAACTTCTGGATCGCGATGCGACACTCGACCTTGCCTCGGGCGACGGCTGCCGCGATCAGTTCGCGCAGGCCCGGCTCGGCGGCGCGGAGCTCGTCGGGCATGCGAAACGCAAGGTCGAGATAGCGGGAGTTGACACTGCGGAGTTCGAGCGTGATGCGCCCCGCTGCGGTGTCACGGGTGGCCGACGCGTAGCCGGTCATGCTCTTGATCGATGCGGGTCTGGCCACGATGTCAGCGAATGTTGGATACTTCCGGTTGAAACAGGCATGCCTCGCTTCGGGGTAGCGCCTCCGACCGCACGCCGCCACGATGGGATCGCAGACCAACGCACCGCTTCCCGAAGACCTCGAGGTCGGCGGCTATCGTATCGCAAGAAAGATCGCGAGCGGGGGCTTCTCCATCGTCTACCTCGCGCTCGACGGTGAAGGGCGCCGTTTCGCGGTCAAGGAATACCTGCCGAGTACGCTGGTGCGTCGCGCGCCGGGAGAGCTCTCTCCCTCGGTCGCCACCGAGAACGCGTCGACCTACCGCAACGGCCTGAAGTGCTTCTTCGAGGAAGGGCGTGCGCTGGCGCGGATCATCCACCCGAACGTGGTGCGAGTGGTGAACTTCTTTCGCGCCAACGACACGGTCTACCTGGTGATGGAT
>JAHDXY010000002.1:62948-75487 GCA_023384005.1 Burkholderiaceae bacterium
GAGGAGGGTCGCAGCCTGCAGGAGCTGATCCTTCGCCATCGCGGTCGCGAGGCCCGCGCGGCGCGCGACGGGCGCGAGGTGCTCGCGGTGCGTCACGTGCGCCGGGTGTTCAATCAGGTCATGAACGGTTTGCGCGAAGTGCACGCGAATCGTCTCCTTCACCTCGATCTCAAGCCGGCCAACGTCTACCTGCGGATGGACGGATCTCCGATGCTGCTCGACTTCGGCGCCGCCCGACAGACGCTCACCCAGGATGCGCCGAAGCTCTTTCCAATGTACACGCCCGGCTTCGCCGCACCGGAGTTGTATCGCAGGAACCAGCAACTCGGCCCGTGGACCGACATCTACGGCATCGGCGCGAGCATGTACGCGTGCATGGCGGGCGCCCCCCCGCAACCCGCCGATCAGCGCGATTCGAATGACCGGATGCCGGGGCTGCTCGCCGGGCTCGAGAAGGCCTACCCGCGTGCGCTGGTCTCGACCGTGCAGTGGTGCCTCGAGCTCGACCCGCTGCGCCGGCCGCAGAGCGTATTCGCCGCGCAGCGCGCGCGGCGCGAATCCGGCGAAGAGGATGCACCCGAGAGCGACGCGCGCGCGCCATGGCTCAGCGCCTGGCTGGACACGATCGCCGGAAGGCTCGGGCGCCGCCGCGCTGCACCGCGCACGCTCACCCTCGATCAGTAGGGCGCGGCGATGCGGTTCTCGATCTTCCAGGACACCGCGCTCGGCGCGCGTTCGGTCAACCAGGACCGGATGGGGTACTGCTTCACCCGGGATTGCCTGCTCATGCTTCTTGCCGACGGAATGGGCGGGCATCTGCGCGGCGAAGTCGCCGCGCAGATCGCGATACAGAGCGCGGCGGCGACGTTCCAGGACAGCGCGCGTCCGCTGGTGCCCGATCCGGTCGCTTTTCTCGACCACGCCCTGCGAAGCGCACACCGCGAGATCCTTCGCTACCAGGAGGTGCACGCGTTGCCCGAATCGCCGCGCACCACGGTGGTCGCGTGCATTGTTCAGCGCGGGCGCGCCTGGTGGGCGCACGCTGGCGATTCGCGCCTTTACTTCGTTCGTGCCGGCGCGCTCGCCGCGCGAACGCGCGATCACTCCAAGGTCGAGAGCCTGGTCGCGCTCGGGCTGCTTCGTGCCGGCGAACAGGAGCAGCACCCCGAACGCAACAAGGTGCTCAACTGCCTGGGCTCGCCGTTCGAGCCGACGATCGAGATCAGCCGTGGCGTCGATCTCGTCGAGGGCGACACCATTCTGTTGTGCTCCGACGGGCTGTGGTCCGGGATTCCCGAGGAGATGCTGTGCGCGCGGCTGGCGCTGGGCAAGGTCGCCGAGGTGGTGCCGGCGCTGGTACGCGACGCCGTGCTCAGCACCGGGCGAATGGCCGACAACACTACTGCGGTGGCGATGAACTGGGAGGGCGACGAGGGCGTGATCGACACGCTGATTTCGCCGGTCCTGCAGGGAGGGGCGGTTACCACGACGATCGGATTCGCGCAGATCGAGCCCGACGCGAATGCCGATATCTCGGACGAGGAGATCGAGCGCACGATCGACGAGATTCGCGAAGCGATCGAGCGCAGCGCGACGCGCTGAGGCGCCGGGGTCCCGCGCGCGAGCCGCGTAGAATGCGCGCAATGAGCGAACCAGCGGGCGGCGTCACCGGAAACGGCGCGAATCCCCAGACGAGGCAGGGCGGCGACCCGGGTCCGCAGGCCCGGCCCAGCCGACGCGCCGCCGCAGAGCTGCGCGCAGTGCGCATCACGCGCGGCTTCACCTGCCACGCCGAAGGGTCGGTGCTGATCGAATTCGGACGCACGCAGGTGCTGTGCACCGCGAGCGTCCTGGAGAAGGTTCCGCCGTTCCTGCGCGGCAAGGGGCGCGGCTGGGTCACTGCCGAGTACGGAATGCTGCCGCGCTCGACGCACACGCGAATGGACCGCGAAGCGGCGCGCGGCAAGCAGTCGGGACGCACGCAGGAGATCCAGCGACTGATCGGACGCAGCCTGCGCGCGGTGTTCGACCTCGCGGCGCTCGGCGAGCGCTCGATCCAGATCGACTGCGACGTGCTGCAGGCCGACGGCGGCACGCGCACCGCCGCGATCACCGGCGCGTGGGTGGCCGCGAGCGACGCGGTCGCCACGCTGCTCGCGTCGGGCGCGTTGGCCGCCTCGCCGATCGTCGACCAGGTCGCGGCGGTGTCGGTCGGGATCTGGCGTGGCGTGCCGATCCTCGATCTGGACTACGACGAGGACTCGTCCTGCGACACGGACATGAACGTGGCGATGACCGGCGCCGGCGGATTCGTCGAGATGCAGGGCACCGCCGAGGGCGAACCGTTCACGCGCGCGCAGGTCGACGAACTGCTCGAGCTGGCGCGCGACGGAATCGATCGGCTGGTGGCGATGCAGCGCGCCGCGATCGGGGCGGATCGCGCGCCGGCTTCGTGATGCTGGCGTGATGGCGCGCGAGCGCGTCGTGCTCGCGTCGAACAACGCGGGCAAGCTGCGCGAGCTCTCGGCGCTGCTCGAGCCGCTCGGGATGGATCTGGTCGCGCAGTCCGAGCTCGGGATCGGCGAAGCGGACGAGCCGCATCCGAGCTTCGTCGAGAACGCGCTCGCGAAAGCGCGCCACGCGTCACGGCTCAGCGGCTTAGCCGCGCTCGCCGACGATTCCGGCATCTGCGCCAACGCGCTCGGGGGCGCTCCGGGCGTTCGCTCGGCGCGCTACGCGCCGCTCAGCGGCGCAACGGCGGGCGCAACGGCGGGCGCAACGGCGGGCACAACGCCGGGCACCGCAGTTGGCGCCGAATCTGGCACGTCAAGCGCCGCCGCCGCGACGCGCGCGGCGCAGGATGCCGCCAACAACGCACGCCTTGTCGCCGAACTCTCGCAGCACGCCGATCGCAGCGCCTACTACTGCTGCGTGCTGGTATTCGTGCGCCACGCCGACGACCCGCGACCGCTGATCGCCGAAGGGCTGTGGCACGGCGAAGTGATCGCGAAGCCGCGCGGTGCCAACGGCTTCGGCTACGACCCGCACTTCCAGTTGTCCGACGGGCACACCGCGGCCGAACTCGACCCCGCGCTCAAGAACCGGGTGAGCCACCGTGCGATCGCGATGCGCGCGCTGATCGCGAGCCTGCGCGCGTGATCGCGGTGGCGCTCGAGGCGCCGGGCGGCGCGGGCGGACTGCGCGAGCTTCCGCCGCTGTCGCTCTACCTTCACCTTCCGTGGTGCGTTCGCAAGTGCCCCTACTGCGATTTCAACTCGCACGAACTGCGCGCCGGAGCCGGGGCCGGTTCCGCGGGCGCCACGATCGGCGCGTTGCTCGCGCCCGATCTCGAACGCGAGTACGTCGACGCGCTGATCGCCGATCTGGAATCGTCGCTGGAGCTGGTCTGGGGGCGGTCGGTGCACACGATCTTCATCGGCGGCGGAACGCCGAGCTTGTTCGCCGCGCAGTCGATCGACCGGCTGCTCGCCGCCGTGCGCGCGCGGCTGCGCGTGCTGCCCGACGCCGAGGTCACGATGGAGGCGAACCCCGTTACCTTCGAGGCTGAACGCTTTCGCGCTTTCGCCGACGCCGGCGTGAACCGTTTGTCGATCGGGGTGCAGAGCTTCGACGACGGCCTGCTCGGGCGCATCGGCCGCATCCACGACGGCGCGCAGGCCGTGCGCGCGATCGAGGTGGCCGCGCGCCATTTCGCCACCTTCAACATCGACCTGATGTACGCGCTGCCCGGGCAGTCCTTGCCCGCGCTGGAGCGCGACTTGCGCAGCGCGCTGTCGTTCGCGCCGCCGCACCTGTCGTGCTACCACCTGACGCTCGAGCCCAACACGCTGTTCGCGGCTAGGCCGCCGGTGCTGCCTGACGAGGACCTGAGCGCGGACATGCAGTCGCTCGCGGAATCGACGCTCGCCGACGCGGGGCTGGCGCGCTACGAGGTCTCGGCACACGCGCGCACCGGGCATCGCTCGCGCCACAACCTGAACTACTGGGGCTTCGGCGACTATCTCGGTATCGGCGCGGGCGCGCACGGGAAGCTCTCGTTTCACGACCGGATCGTTCGCTACGCGCGGGCACGCCATCCGCGCGCCTACGTCGAGCGCGCGTCGCGCGGCGACGCGGTCGAGAACGAGCGCGTCCTCACGCGCGCGGACCTCGGTTTCGAGTTCATGCTCAACGCGCTGCGGCTGGTCGAGGGCCTGGAGACGGGGTTGTTCGAGCAACGCACAGGGGTGTCGATCGGTTTCGTTTCGCGCGCGCTCGCGCAGGGCGTGCGCCGTGGCCTGCTCGACGCGGACCCGCGCTGGATCCGCCCGACCGCGCTCGGGCTAAGATTCCTCAACGACCTGCAGCAGATCTTTCTCGAGGAGGAGCGATGAAGTCCACGATGATGTCCGTTGCGCTTTCCCTCAACGACCTTCTCGAACGCGCCGCGAGCCTGTTCCCGCAATCCTGGATCGTCTCGCGACTGCCGGACAAGTCGCTTCGCACCCACAGCTACGCCGAGTACTACCGGCGCACTCGCGCGCTCGCGTGGACGCTCGCGAGGCTCGGGCTGCGCAAGGGCGACCGGGTCGCGACGCTGTGCTGGAACCACCACGCGCACCTCGAGTGCTATTTCGGGATTCCCGCCGCGGGCGGCGTGATGCACACGCTCAACCTGCGCCTCGCCCCCGATGAGATCGGCTGGATCGCGCATCACGCCGACGACCGGTTCCTGGTGGTCGACGACATCCTGCTGCCCTTGTACCGGCAGTTCGAGTCGCTGCATCGCTTCGAACGCGTGATCGTCGTGCCCTTCTCCGGCGCGCCGGTGGCCACTCGCGCCGGCGACCCGCACGCGGGCGAGCCGGCGGTGGACGATTACGAGGCCCTGCTGGCGCAGGCGTCCGGGCACTTCGACTACCCGGCGCACGACGAAAACGATCCGGTGGCGATGTGCTACACCTCGGGCACCACCGGAAAGCCCAAGGGCGTCGTGTACTCGCATCGCTCCACGGTGATCCACTCGCTGATCGCGGCGATGCCCGACCTGATCGCGCTCTCGGGGCGCGACGTCGTGCTCCCGGTGACGCCGATGTTCCATGCCAACAGCTGGGGAATCCCCTACGCCGCGGTGATGGTCGGCGCGCGGATCGTCTTTCCCGGCCCGCACCTGCAACCGCAGGACCTGCTCGACCTGATGCAGATCGAGCCGCCGACGCTCGCGCTGGGCGTTCCGACGATCTGGCTCGGGCTGATCCAGCTGTTCGAGGCCCACCCGGGCAAGTGGAAGATGCCGGCGGGGATGCGCAGCATGGTCGGCGGCGCCGCCGTTCCCGAGGCGCTGATCCGCAGTTTCGACCGGCACGGCGTTCGCCTCGCGCAGGGCTGGGGGATGACCGAAACCTCGCCGCTCGCCTCGCTGTTCTACGAAAAGCCGGAACTCGCCGGCACGCTGGACCAGGACCAGTGGTTCGCGCGCAAGGCGCTCGCCGGCGTGCCGGTTCCGCTGGTGCAGATGCGGCTGATCGACGAGTCGGGCAGGCAGTGCGCACACGACGGCACCGACGTCGGCGAATTGCAGGTGCGCGGGCCGACGATCACCGGTGGCTACTACGCGGTGCCGCGAGACCCGGAGAAGTTCAGCGACGATGGCTGGCTGCGCACCGGCGACGTCGCCGCGATCGACGCGCACGGATACCTGCGAATCGCCGACCGCACCAAGGACCTGATCAAGTCGGGCGGCGAGTGGATCAGCTCGGTAGACCTGGAGAACGCGCTGATGGCGCATCCGTCGGTGGCAGAGGCGGCGGTGATCGCGGTCGCGCACCCGAAGTGGACCGAGCGTCCGCTCGCCTGCGTCGTGCTCAAGCCCGGGATGTCCGCCGAACCCGACGAACTGCGCGCATTCATCGCGCCGCGCTTCGCGAGCTGGCAGCTGCCCGACGCGATCGAGTTCATCGAGGCGATCCCGCGCACCGCCACCGGCAAGTTCTGGAAACTCAAGCTACGAGAGCGCTACGCACGCTGGGAATGGCCCGACTGAACCAGCGCGCGACAAAGCGCTACGTGACGGCCGAACAGCTGCCCGACTTCGCGATCGGTCTCGCGAGCTCCCGCGCGATGGCTGTTTCGGGGCAGTCGCTTCCGGTGTGCGGCGACACCGGGGTCCTGAGCTGAGTGCACGGCACCGAAGCCCGACGGCGCACCAAGACGAGGCATAACTGCAGTTCGGAGCGGGTGCGCACCAGGGCTGTGCGCACCGTTTTAGTGCGCCCGCACCTCGAACTTGGGCAACGCCTGCAAGCGCTTGACTCCGATCATCCGGCAGGATGCCGGCGGATGGCACGAAAACTGCTTGCTTGTGTTGCGCTGGAACAATGCCGAGAATCGCCCGGTTCTTCGCTCGCAAACTCACCCGTCAGAGATCCAACCAGGAGAAAGCCGAATGGCGACGCCGAAAGAAGTCATGAAGCAGATCACGGACAACGAAGTCAAGTTCGTCGATCTGCGTTTCACCGATACCCGCGGCAAGGAGCAGCACGTTTCGGTGCCGGTCAGCCATTTCGACGAGGACAAGTTCGTCTCCGGCCACGCGTTCGACGGCTCGTCGATCGCCGGGTGGAAGGGGATCGAGGCCTCGGACATGCTTCTGATGCCCGATCCGAAGACCGCCAACATGGATCCGTTTCGCGAGGAGCCGACGCTGCTGCTCTCTTGCGACGTGATCGAACCGTCCGACGGCAAGGGTTACTCGCGTGACCCGCGCTCGATCGCGCACCGCGCCGAGGCCTACCTGAAGTCGAGCGGGCTGGGCGACACCGCGTATTTCGGTCCCGAACCCGAGTTTTTCATCTTCGATTCGGTGACCTGGCATGTCGACATGTCGGGATGCTCCGCGAAGATCAACTCGGAGGAGGCGAGCTGGTCCACCGGCAAGGAGTACGAGGGCGGCAACCTCGCGCACCGCCCGGCGGTCAAGGGCGGGTACTTTCCGGTGCCGCCGGTCGACTCGCTGCAGGACATGCGCTCGGAGATGTGCCTGCTGCTCGAACAGATGGGCGTACCGGTCGAAGTCCACCATCACGAGGTGGCTGGCGCCGGCCAGTGCGAAATCGGCACCAGGTTCTCCACGCTGGTGCAGCGCGCGGACTGGATCCAGGTCATGAAGTACGTGATCCACAACGTCGCGCACAGCTACGGCAAGACCGCCACCTTCATGCCCAAGCCGATCGTTGGCGACAACGGTTCGGGCATGCACATCCACCAGTCGGTCTGGAAAGACGGACAGAACCTGTTCGCGGGCGACAAGTACGCCGGCCTGTCCGATTTCGCGCTCTACTACATCGGTGGCGTCATCAAGCACGCCCGCGCGCTGAATGCGATCACCAACCCGGGGACGAACTCCTACAAGCGCCTGGTTCCGGGCTTCGAGGCACCCGTCATGCTGGCATACTCGGCGCGCAACCGTTCGGCGTCGATCCGCATCCCGCACGTGGCCAGCCCGAAGGCGCGGCGCATCGAGGTCCGCTTTCCCGATCCGACCGCGAATCCGTACCTGGCGTTCGCCGCGATGCTGATGGCCGGAATGGACGGCGTGCAGAACAAGATCCACCCCGGCGAGGCCGCCGACAAGAACCTCTACGACCTTCCGCCCGAAGAGGGCAAGGCGATACCGACGGTGTGCAGTTCGCTCGACCAGGCTCTGGAGTATCTGGACAAGGATCGTGACTTCCTCACGCGCGGCGGCGTGTTCGACGACGACATGATCGACGCCTACATCGAACTGAAGATGGAGGAGGTCACGCGTTTCAGGATGACGACGCACCCGATCGAGTTCGACATGTACTACTCGGCGTGACCGACCGCGGGACCCTGGTTCCCGCTGGCACGGTAGTGCGCTGCAGCGCCGGCGCGGCTTGCGCCGGCGCTGCGTGGGGGGCCGGGCAACCGGCCCCTTTCGTCTGGCGAGGCGTGCGCTGCCGGGGGGCGCGATCGGACGATCGGTCGACGCGCCCCGATCGCGATCGCGGTATAGTCGGCTGGACGCCGGCACGTCGGTCGCGCCGGTGCCCGGACCCGCGACAACAGGATTGCGATGATGAGAATTGCTTGGGCTTGCGCTGCCGCGCTGGGGTTCGCGGCCGCCACCGCCGCACAGGCGCAGATCTACCGATGCGATGGACCGGGGGGCGCGGTCGAGTACAGCAACTCGCCGGCCGCTGCCAACGGACGCAACTGCCGCGCGATCGAGATCGCGCCGATCACGACGATCCCGGCCCCGAACCTTCCGGCGGCTTCGCCGCAGAATCCCACCGGCGCGGCCGCGGGCACGGCGCCCGGCGCAGCGACGCCCAGACCCGCGCCGGCAAGCCCGTCCGCGGGGCCGGCGCAGGCGTCGCGCGCGCCCGACGCCTTTCCGCGCGTCCGTCCCTCGGCGCAGCGCGCGCGCGACAACGACCGCCGCCGGATTCTCGAGGACGAGCTGCGCAGCGAGGAGGAGCGGCTCGCGAACCTGCGCGGCGAGTACAAGAACGGCGAACCCGACCGCCTGGGCGACGAGCGCAACTACCAGAAGTACCTCGATCGTGTGCAGCGGCTGAAGGACGACGTCGCGCGCTCCGAGAGCAACGTCGCCTCGATCCGTCGGGAGCTCGCCGCGATCAAGGACTGAGCGCGCGCCCGCGGGCCGCGCCGCACCGGGCGCAGCCGGCATGACGCGCGAGGCGCGCGCCGATTCGCGCTTCGGCGGCCTCGACCTGCTGGGCAGCGCGGTGGTCGTGCTCGACGCGCGCGGGCAGGTCGTACATCTGAATCAGGCCGCCGAGCAGATGTTCGACGCCTCGCTCGGCGTATTGACCGGGCACCCGTTCGCCGCGCTGTTCGCCAACGGCTCGCTGATCGACGCACTGGTCGGCGAGGCCTGCGCGAATTCCTTCGGGCAAAAGCGCCAGGAGTTCGTCCTCGAGCGGCACGGGCATCCGCTGCTGGTGCTGAGCACGACCGCGGTGGCGCTCGACGCGCCCGTTGGGGCGTTGCTGCTCGAATTCCGCGAGATCGACCAGCGCCTGCGCTTCGAGCGCGAATCGGCGATCGCCGATTCGGCGCGCGCCAACCGCGAGCTGGTGCGCAACCTCGCTCACGAGATCAAGAACCCGCTGGGCGGGATTCGCGGCGCCGCACAGCTGCTCGAGACCGAACTCGCTGAGCAGGGTCTGCGCGAGTACACCCAGGTGATCGTCAAGGAGGCCGACCGTCTGCAGTCGCTGGTCGATCGCCTGCTCGAGCCGCACCGCCACGCCCGGGTCGAGGCCGAGGTGAACATCCACGAGGTGTGCGAGCGGGTGCGCTCGGTCGTGCTCGCCGAGTACCCGCGCGCGCTGGTGGTGGACCGCGACTACGACGCGAGCATTCCTGAACTGGTCGGCGACAAGACGCAGCTGATCCAGGTGGTGCTCAACCTGGTGCGCAACGCGGCGCAGGCACTCGAAGGGCGCGGGCGGATCCTGCTGCGCACACGCGTCGCGCGTCAGATCACGATCGCCCGCCAGCGCCACCGCCTGGCATTGGAATTGCATGTGATCGATGACGGCCCAGGCGTGGCGCGCGAGATCCGCGAGCGGATCTTCTTCCCGCTCGTTTCGGGCCGCGAGGGTGGGACCGGGCTCGGCCTGTCGCTGGCGCAGAGCTTCGTGCATCAGCACGGGGGCACGATCGACTGCGACAGCCGGCCCGGACTGACCGATTTCAGGATCCTGCTGCCGTTGCCGCCTTCGGCGAGGGCGGCAAAGGGCGACGGTGCGAGGTGAAGGTGACGAACTCGGTATGGGTCGTCGACGACGACCAGTCGATACGCTGGGTGCTCGAGCGCGCGCTCGGGCGCGAGGGATTCGACGTGCGCAGCTTCTCGAGCGCGCGCGAGTGCCTGCGCGCCTTCGACGACGGCGCGCCGCGCGTGCTCGTGTCCGACATCCGCATGCCGGGCGAGAGCGGGCTCGAGTTGCTGCAGCAGATCCACCAGCGCGAACCCAACCTGCCGGTGATCATCATGACCGCGTTCTCCGATCTGGAGAGCGCGGTGTCGGCGTTCCAGGGCGGGGCCTTCGAGTACCTGCCCAAGCCCTTCGATCTGCCCAAGGCGATCGAACTGATTCGGCGCGCGGTGCAGGAGAGCGGCCCCGCGGCGCCGCAGGAAGCGCAGGCCGACGAGGGCCTCGAGATCCTCGGCAAGGCACAGGCGATGCAGGAGGTGTTTCGCGCGATCGGGCGGCTGTCGCACTCCGCGGTCACCGTGCTGATCACCGGCGAATCGGGCACCGGAAAGGAACTGGTCGCGCGCGCGCTGCACGATCACAGTCCGCGCGCCGCTGAAGCCTTCGTCGCGCTCAACACCGCGGCGATTCCGCGCGATCTGCTCGAGTCGGAGCTGTTCGGCCACGAACGCGGGGCCTTCACCGGTGCGCAGCAGATGCGTCGGGGCCGCTTCGAGCAGGCCGAGGGAGGGACGCTGTTTCTCGACGAGATCGGCGACATGCCGGCCGATCTGCAGACGCGCCTGCTGCGGGTGCTCGCCGACGGGCAGTTCTACCGGGTCGGAGGGCACCAGCCGCTGCGCGCGAACGTGCGCGTGATCGCCGCGACCCATCAGGATCTCGAGGAGCGCGTGCGCAAGGGCCTGTTTCGCGAGGACCTGTTCCATCGACTGAACGTGATCCGGCTGCGCCTGCCGGCGCTGCGCGAGCGGAGCGACGACATCGGGTTGCTGGCGCGGCATTTCCTCGCGCGCAGCGCGCGCGAACTCGGCGTGGACGTCAAGCGCCTGACCGAGGAGGCGATCACCGCGCTGGGTGCGTTTCGCTGGCCCGGGAACGTGCGCCAGCTCGAGAACGTTTGCCACTGGCTCACGGTGATGGCGCCGGCGCAGACGGTGGGAGTGAAGGATTTGCCGCCCGAGATTCGCGAGGCGGCGCTGTTGCCCGAAGTGACGGCGGCCGTCGCGGCGGCCGCGGCGCCGGCGCCTCCGCAGTCGGGCGTATCGCCGGGCGCCGCAGTGGTGCTGCGCTCCGGCGCGAAGTCGCACGACGCGGCGTCCTCCGTCGGCGAACCCTGGGAGTCGTTGCTCGCGCGCGAGGCGCAGGCGATGCTCGACGCCCAACCATCGCCCTCGGGCGCCTCGGCGCAGAGCGACCTGATGCAGCGGCTGGTCCGTCGCTTCGAGCGCACGCTGATCCGCACCGCGCTCGCGCACACGCGCGGGCGCCGGATCGAGGCCGCGCAACGGCTCGGAATCGGGCGCAACACGATCACGCGCAAGATCCAGGAGCTTGGCCTGGACGAAGACTGATCCCGCGCTGGCGCGTCAGTCGATCTCGGCGATGACCGGCGCGTGGTCGGAGGGCTGCTCGCGCTTTCGCATCTCGCGATCGATCGTGCAGGCACGGACCCGCGACCTGAGCGCGGGCGACACCATGACGTGGTCGATCCTCAGCCCGCGATTGCGGCGAAACGCGAGCTGGCGGTAGTCCCACCACGAGTAAGACTTCTCGGGCTGCTCGAACAGGCGAAACGCGTCGACGAGGCCCAGTCGCTCGAGCTGGCGAAAGCGTTCGCGCTCGGCGTCGGTGAACAGCACCTGCCCCTTCCATTGCTCCGGGTCATGCACGTCGCGCGCTTCGGGCGCGATGTTGAAGTCGCCCGCGAGCGCGAAGCTGCTCGACGCCGAAACCTGCGGCCCGAGCCACGCGATCATCGCGTCGAGCCAGGCGAGCTTGTAGACGTACTTGTCCGAGTCCACCGACTGGCCGTTCGGAACATAGACGCAGACCACGCGCAGATCGCCCACCGTGGCCGCGATGATGCGCTTTTGCTCGTCGTCGAAGCGCGGGTTGCCGATCTGTACGTCGAGGGGGGAACCAACGGTGGCGGCACGCGTGAGGATCGCCACGCCGTTGTATGTCGGCTGGCCCGAGAATGCCGCGTCGTAGCCGGCTTCGGCGAGCGCGTCGCGCGGGAAGCGCTCGTCGGTCAGTTTGGTTTCCTGCAGGCACACGACGTCGACCGGATCTGCCGCCAGCCAGTCGAGCAACTGCGGCAGGCGGACCTTGAGGGAGTTGACGTTCCAGGTGGCGAGTTTCAAATGAGTCCTAAGTTAATGTTTTTATTGAACTTTGTTTCTTGCAGTCTGATCGGTACCCCCATGCATACCCCCACATTTTTCCGCTGCGAGCCCAGGCGATGGCGCTGGGCGGCAATCTGTTGTCGTCATCCTACAAGCGGTCGTCGGCCCGCGTTCTTGAATGCGCGGGCAGAGCGTCATGCGGCCCCCAGCACCGCCGCGTTCACCTTGAGGGCAAGCGCCTGGCAACGCTGCAGCAGGACGTCGAAGGGTTCGGCGTCGTCCAAGAGCAGGCCGTCCTCGACCATGCGCTGGTAGTCCTCGGCCAGCGTCTTCCGCGCGTCGCCGCTGGGTGCCAGATCCAGTGCGCCCGTGACCGCTGCGCGGTAGTCGATGGGTGCACCGTCTGGCATCGATTCGGCGAAGA
>JAHDXY010000222.1 GCA_023384005.1 Burkholderiaceae bacterium
CAACGCGCTGCTCGGCAAGAAGTGCTTCGCGCTGCGCATCGCGTCGAACATGGGCCGACAGGACGTGCTCTCCGGCGGCATCGGCTGGCTCGCCGAACACATGCTGATCCTGTCGGTGACCTCTCCCGAAGGCAGGAAGTGGCATGTCGCCGCGGCGTTTCCCTCGGCCTGCGGCAAGACCAATTTCGCGATGCTGATCCCGCCCCGGGGCTTCGAGGGTTGGACCGTGCGCACGATCGGCGACGACATCGCCTGGATCAAGCCGCATTCCGACGGGCGCCTCTATGCGATCAACCCGGAGGCAGGCTTCTTCGGCGTTGCCCCGGGTACGAGCGGCAAGACGAACCCGAACTGCCTGGCGACGCTCGAGAAGAACGTCATCTTCACCAACGTCGCGCTGACCGACGAGGGCGACGTCTGGTGGGAGGGGCTGTCCGAGCCACCGGCGCATCTGCTCGACTGGCAGGGGCGCGACTGGACACCCGAGATCGCGGCGGCCAACCCGGTCAAGGGCAAGCCGCGGCCTGCCGCGCACCCGAATGCGCGCTTCACCGTCGCGGCGGCGCAGTGCCCGTCGATCGATCCGAACTGGGACGGCGGCGACGGCGTGGCGATCGATGCCTTCGTCTTCGGCGGACGGCGCTCGAGCACGGTGCCGCTGGTGACCGAGGCGCGCAACTGGGAAGAGGGCGTGTACATGGCGGCGACGATGGGCTCCGAGACCACTGCCGCGGCCACCGGGCGGCAGGGCGTCGTGCGCAGGGACCCGTTCGCGATGCTGCCGTTTTGCGGCTACAACATGGCCGAGTATTTCGCGCACTGGCTCGACCTTGGCAACCGGATGCAGCAGGCGGGGGCGAAGCTGCCGGCGATCTTCTGCGTGAACTGGTTTCGCACCGACGAGAAGGGCAAGTTCGTCTGGCCGGGATTCGGCGAGAACATGCGCGTGCTGGCCTGGATGCTCGGGCGAATCGAGGGCGAGGCCGACGGCGTCGGCCACTTCTTCGGCACCACTCCGCGCTACCGCGACCTGCGCTGGGAGGGGCTCGAGTTCCCGGAAGCCGCGTTCGAGCGCGTCACGTCGATCGATCCCGGCGCCTGGCGCGAGGAACTCGCGCTGCACGACGCGCTGTTCGAGCGCCTGCAACGGGGACTGCCCAAGGCGCTGCCGCGCATCAGGCAATCGCTCGCGCGCTCGCTCGACGAGTGAGGCCGGTGCGCACCCCGCGCGGCTGACCGGTTTCGTCGTCGGTCGGGCCGCAGAAATCGCGCAGGCTCTCGTCCAGCGGAACACCGTGGATTCTCCGCTCGCCCGGGCGCAGCAACAGCGAGCGCGGCGCCTCCAGGTCGCGGCGAGCAGCGTCCACCATCGGCTGCGCGCCGCCTGAGACGTCGTTCCGGTACCGTCCGACGCCGGTTCCGTCGCGTTGCCTCGCGCGACGAGACCTGGGACCGGGTGCGGGCGATGCGATTGAACTGCGCGCGCCCGCGCCGATCAGGCCCGTCGCTCGGTCGACACCAGTACGTCGCCCGCCGACTCGGCCAGCACGTGCTTGGTCACGCTGCCGAGCAGCAGTTCTTCGGCCATGTTGCGTCCGTGCTTGCCGATGATGATCAGGTTGCAGTCCTGTTCCTGCTCCTGCTCCTGTTCGACAACGGCCAGAGAGGCTTCCCCATGCCGGATGCACGGTGTCCGATGCGCCGCCTCGAGGCCGGCGCTCGCGACCAGCGCGTGGATCTGTTGCGTGGCCTCCTGTCTGGCTTGCAGCCGGTAGTGTGCGATCGTCGCTTCGTCCACGCTCGCGAATTGCAGCATCCGTTCGAACGGGCCTTCGTAGGCGTGCAGCAGGACCAGGTGGGCGCCCGGCGCTACGCGCCGCGCCAGGCCGATCAGCGGGGCGGACCACTGCGAGAAGTCGACCGCGGCCAGCACGCGGCGGTACGGTTCGTGGGCCCGCTGTTTGACCACGAGCATCGGGTGCTTCGACTTGCGCAGCAGGCGCTCGGCCGTCGTGCCGAGCGCGACGTGGCGCATGAACCCGCTGCCCCGCGCCCCGAGCACGACCAGGTCGGCGTTCATCTCCTCGGCCTGGCGCCCGATCTCCTCGAGCACCGGGCCCTGAGCAAGGACCACTTCGACCGGCAGCCCCCGGGGCGGTGCCCAGTTCGCTGGCCATCAAGGCTGCGCGCGGGTCGATGGCGGCGCGAGAGGCCGTTCGGGAAGCACCGCGGCTAGGCGCCGCGGGACAGCTCGTCGGCGCGCCGGATCGCTGCGAGCAGGCTTCGGGCGTCGGCCAGGCCGTGCCCGCGCGCGTCGACCCGGCCCGCCAGGTCGAAGGCCGTGCCGTGATCGGGGCTGGTGCGCACGAATGGCAGGCCGATCGTGATGTTCACGCCGTCGTCGATGCCCAGGTACTTCACCGGAATCAGGCCCTGGTCGTGGTACATCGCGACCACGACGTCGTGGCGCGCGAATCCGCGCGCGTGCATGAACACCGTGTCGGGCGGATGGGGGCCGGTCGCGTCGATGCCCGCCGCGCGCGCGCGCGCGATTGCCGGGGCGATCAAGTCGATCTCCTCGCGACCGAAGGCGCCGCTTTCGCCAGCGTGCGGATTGACGCCCGCCACCGCGATGCGCGGCGCAGCGATGCCCGCGTCGCGCAACGCGCGATCGGCGATGCGAATCGTCTGTTCGACCGCATCGGCGGTGAGCGCGTCGAGCGCGTCGCGCAGCGCGAGGTGGATCGTGACCAGCACGGTACGCAGTTCGCTGTTGGCGAGCATCATCCTCACCGGCACGCCGCCGGCGAGCTCGGCGAGCAGTTCGGTGTGTCCCGGGTAGTCGCGACCGGCCATGTGCAGCGCGCTCTTGCTGATCGGCGCCGTGGTCACTGCGCGCACTTCGCCGCGCATCGCGAGCGCGGCGGCCTTGGCGATGCAGCGGTAGGCGGCCTCGCCGGCGCGCGCGTCGGGCGCTCCGGCCACGAGGTCGGCGGGAAGCACTGCGGCGGCGATCACAGGAACGACCTGCGCGGCGAACATGTCGCCCGAGACATTCCCCGCGACATCTGTCCCTGCGATCTGCTCACCCGCGATACCCCCAGGCGCGATCCCTCCAGGCGCGGCGGCGTCGAGCGCGGCGGGCGAGGCGATCGGGACGATCCGCAGCGCCAGTCGAAGCCGGCGCGCCTCGCGTTCGAGCAGCGCCGGATCGCCGATCACGACCGCGGGCGCGGCGAGGCCGGCGGCGAATGCCTTTAGGATGATCTCGGGGCCGATGCCGCAGGCGTCGCCCAGCGTAATCGCCAGCGGGCGTCGCGCCACGGGCTATCCGGCGGCTTCGAGCACTGCGGCGAGCAGCACCTCGCAGCCGGCGGCGAGGTGCCCGGGTTGCGCGTTCTCGATCTCGTTGTGGCTGATTCCGCCGTCGCAGGGAACGAAGATCATCGCCGCAGGGCAGGTGCGCGCGACGTACACCGCGTCGTGGCCCGCGCCGCTGGCGATGCGCCGCACGCTGTGGCCGAGCGCATGCGCGTGACGCTCGATCCCCGCGACCAGCGCCGGATCGAAGGCGCACGGAGGGAAATGGACTACTTCGCGGATCTCGACCCGGACGCGATCCTCGTCGGCGACGCGCGCGGCCGCGGCGCGCAACGCGTCGACCATGGCGGCCAGCGTCGACTCGCGCGCATTGCGCAAATCGACGCTGAACTCGGCCCGGCCGGGAATCACGTTGCGCGAATTGGGGTGGACGAACATCTGTCCGACCGTGCCGCGCGCGTAGTCGGGCGCATCGGCGGCGATGCGCCGCACGTCGAGCACCAGCCGCGCCGCCGCGACCATCGCGTCGCGGCGCATCTCGATCGGCGTCGGCCCGGCGTGCGCGTCCTCTCCGGTGACGACGACGTCGAACCAGCGCTGGCCGAGTGCGCCTTCTACCGCGCCGATCGTGACGTTCTCGCGCTCGAGGACCGGGCCCTGCTCGATGTGCGGCTCGAAGTAGGCGGCGAATCGCGGCGCCCGGTCGGAGCCGGCATAGCCGATCGCCCGCAGCGCCGCGCCCACCGTGATGCCGTCGCGGTCGGCTTGCGCCTGGCAATGCGCCGCGGAAAAGGCGCCGCAGTAAACGCCCGAACCCATCATCACCGGCGTGAAACGGGTGCCTTCCTCGTTGGTCCAGATCGCGACCGCGATCGGGCGCGCGGTCTGGTGCGTCGCGGCGGCGAGAGTGCGCAGCACCTCGAGCCCCGCCAGGACACCGTAGTTTCCGTCGAACTTCCCGCCGGTGGGCTGGGTGTCGATGTGGCTTCCTACGGCCACCGGCAAGTCGGCGGGATTCATCGACGGATTGCCGTCGGCGCAAAAACCGTTGCCGCGCGATCCGGGGCGAATCGCGAAGATGTTGCCGATCGCGTCGACGCGGATCTCGCAGCCGGCTTCGCGCAGCCAGCCCGAAACCAGGTCTCGCCCCTCGCCGTCGAGTTCGCTGAGCGCGAGACGGCGCACGCCGCCAAGCTCGGTCGCTCCGATGCGCGCGAGGGTCATCAGGCTGTCCCAAAGGCGCACGCTGTCGATCGCGGGCGCGGCGGCGCGCGTCCTCGCGTGTGAAGACAGGGCCATCGCCGTCAGCGCCCGAAGATCCCGCGCAGGATGCCGCCGGGATTGATCCCCGGGAGCCCGGGAATCGGCCCCGCGGCGGGTTGCTCGGCCTCGCGCGGTGCGCCCTGCGCACCCCCCATCGGCCCACCGGCCTGGGTCATGCCGGAGGGCGTCGACCCGGCCTGCGACCGCGCGTCGATCTGCTCGCCCAGCATCGCCATGGTCGAGGACTTGGTGCGCACGCGCACCGTCCACTGCTGCTCCCAAACTGTGCGCGGGTCGGCTGGTCGCGGCGGGTGCACCAGGTTGAGTTCGCCGCCGTAGGCGATCATTCGCAGCATGGCCGAATCCTTGGCCGTGGCAAAGATCCCGGCTGGCACCGCGCAGGCGGTCTGGGTCGCGGGAAGCAGCACGCGATCGGTGATCCAGCGCGCGATGGTTGGCGGCGACAGGTAGTCGAACAACCCCATGCCGGTGTCGGGCGTCTCGGCTGAACTCCAGAGGATCAGGTCGTTGCCCGCCGAGGCCATCGCGTGCAGGTAGTAGCCGTGCGCGTTCGCCACCACCGGCCAGCGAAGCGCGATGCTCGTGGCCAGCGTGCCGGTGGAAGAGAGGTCGATCGCCGGCATCAGGTCGTGCGCGGCGCCGATCGCAAAGCGCAGGCCCTCGGGGACGCCCTCGCCGCTGATCGCGTGCGAGCCTGCCGCGGAGGCGCCGCGCGGGACAGTGACGCGGTTGCGCTCGTTGGGCCACAACGAGTAACCGGGTCCGACCCGGGCGCCCCGGTCAGGCGCCATGCGCCCGGAGAACGCGCGTCCGAGTTCGACGATGTTGCCGGCGAGGTCGATGACGCGCGGCTGGCCCGCGCGCACCGTTTCCCCGCAACCCCAGTAGATCAGCACGCGCCCCGTGGGTCGCTCCTGCATGGCCTCGTCGGGGTCGCCAGGTTCGCGCAGCTTCGGCTCCGCACGCACCGGCACCAGGTCGAGGCTCGAACCCATGCGCAGCGCGGGGGGGATCGCGTGGCTCGCGTCGCTGCCGGCTGGCTTGGCCTTTGTGTAGAGGGCAAGGTCCATGAACCGGCCTGGCGACATCGATCTGGTCAGGCCCCAATGCGTGGGGCCGCCCGTGCCGCCCATGCCGGGCATGCCCGGCATCGCCGGCATGTCGGGCATCTCCGGCATCCCGGCGATGCTGTGGTTGGCCAGGTCCATCCAATAGTGCGCGATCGGTGGCCGCACCTGCTGCGGCTGGGCGAACGAGGGCGCGGCGAATAACGCGATCGCGACGGCAAACGCGCGCCGCGAGAAAGTTCGTGCATTCATTTTTCGGGTGCTCGGCTGGGAGAATCGCCTGCGGGAATCTTAGCCGAGCTTGGCGCCACGGTGGGAGCTTTCAGCTTCGCTCGCCACCCAGTTGGGTAGAGATCGAAGCGGCGAGACCGACGATGTCGCGGACGATCTCGCCGCGCCGGCGCGGCGTCAGGCCCGCCTTGATCACGCTCACCGCGACCGCGGCCTGCGCCTGCGCGACCCCCAGCGCGAACACGGGCGCACCGAAGCACTGCATTCCCTGTGCCGTTTCCTCGTCGTCGATCGCGTAGCCGTTGGCGCGCACGAACTCGACCTGGCGCAGCAAGGCCGGGATCGAAGTCACCGAGTGTCGTGTCAGCCTGGCAAAGCCGGCGTCGCGCAGCAACTCCCGGATGCGCGCGTCCGGGAGCGACGCGAGCATTGCCTTGCCCGATGAAGTCACGGCCGCGGGAAACCTGCCGCCAACGCGAAAGTTCACTGCCAGCGCGCGCGAACCCTGGCGGCAGGCCAGGTAGGCGACTTCGGCCCCGTCAAGTACCGCGAGCATCACGGTCTCGGCGCGCAGCGCGGCGAACTCGCCGGCGCGGCGCTCGAAGGCGCGCAACAGTCCCGACTGGCTGGCGAAGGCGTCGGCCCACTGCAGCGGGCGCGCGCCAAGCGCGAAGAGGCCGTCGCCGTCGCGCCGCGCCAGCCCGAGCGCGACCAGCGTGCCGAGCAGGCCGTGAACGCTGCTCTTTGGCAGGTCCAGGTCGCGCGCGAGGTCTGCGAGCGCCAGCGGGCGCCCGGCGGCGGCGAGCGCGTCGACCAGCAGCGTCGCGCGCGCCACCGCGGGCACGAGGCGCGGCGCGCCCGCTTTCGGGTGGGCGCGCGCGGCGGTTTTCGCCGTGTCTGAAGCCTGCGGTGCGGTCATCGTCGAATTGACATGGGCGGGAGTTCGGTTAACATTGGCTGTTCCAGAGAATGAATATACGTTCAACTGGTTGAACGATCAAGCCAGGACGACGGAACGCGGCGCGGATGCGCGGCACCCGGGCGTTCGCCACCGGCCGATCCGGCCAGGGAGTCGATGATGGGCAGTTCCCATTCGCCGCTCGCCGCGCAACTCACGGACGTGGTGGGCCACTGGTTCGACGGCGCGCCGGTCGCGCCCGATGCGCGGGCGCGCTTCGGCGAGGTGTTCAATCCGGCCACCGGCCAGGTCGCCCGTCGCGTGGGCTTCGCGTCGCCGGCAGAGGTCGACGCCGCGGTGCAGGCGGCGGCGCGCGCGTTCCCGGCCTGGGCTGCGACGCCGGCGCTGCGCCGTGCGCGCGTGATGTTCAGGTTCAAGGAGCTCGCCGAGCGCAACGCCGCCGAACTGGCGAAACTGCTCACCGCCGAGCACGGCAAGGTGCTCTCCGATGCCGAGGGAGAAGTCACGCGCGGTCTCGAGGTGGTCGAGTTCGCCTGCGGCATTGCGCAGTTGCTCAAGGGCGAGTACAGCGAGCAGGTGGGCACCGGGATCGACATGTACTCGGTGCGCCAGCCGCTGGGCGTGTGCGTGGGCATTACGCCGTTCAACTTCCCGGCCATGGTTCCGATGTGGATGTTCCCGGTGGCGATCGCCTGCGGCAACACCTTCGTCCTCAAGCCCTCCGAGCGCGATCCCTCGGCTTCGCTGATGATCGCGCGGCTGTTCAGGGAGGCGGGGCTGCCCGATGGCGTGTTCAACGTCGTGCAGGGCGACAAGGTGGCGGTGGACGCGCTGCTGGCGCATCCGAAGGTCGACGCGGTGAGCTTCGTCGGCTCGACGCCGATCGCGCGCTACATCCA
>JAHDXY010000223.1 GCA_023384005.1 Burkholderiaceae bacterium
GTGGTCGGGTCCGGCCCCTCGGGCTTGTCCGCCGCCTATCATCTCGCGCGGGCCGGTCATTCGGTGCAGATCCACGAGGCGGGTCCGCGCGCCGGCGGGATGATGCGATTCGGGATCCCCAAGTACCGACTGCCGCGGGAGGTGCTCGACGCGGAGGTGCGGCGGATCGCGGCGCTCGGCGTCGCGATCCGCTGCGACACGAAGGTGTCGAACATCCTCGAGTCGATGAAGGCGGGCGGCTTCGACGCCGCGTTTCTCGCCGTTGGCGCGCACGTCGGACGCCGCGCCTGGATCCCGGCGGGCGACACCTCGCGCATCCTGGACGCGGTGTCGGTGCTGCGCAGCATGGAAGACGAAGCACCCGCGATGCTCGGTCGGCGCGTCGTCGTCTATGGCGGCGGAAACACCGCGGTCGACGTAGCGCGCACCGCAAAGCGCCTGGGCGCGACCGAGGCGGTGATCGTCTACAGGCGCACGCGCGACCGGATGCCCGCGCACGACCTCGAGGTAGAGGAGGCGCTGCAGGAGGGCGTGATGGTCAAGTGGCTGTCGACGATCCGCCAGGCGGGCGGCACGACGCTCACGATCGAGAAGATGGCGCTGGACCAGGACGGCGTACCGCAACCCACCGGTGAATTCGAGACGCTGCAAGCCGACTCTGTCGTGCTGGCGCTCGGCCAGGACGTCGACCTCTCGCTGCTCGAGGGTGTGCCGGGACTGGAGGTCAGCGACGGTGTCGTCCAGGTCGGCGACGACATGATGACCGGGCATCCGGGGATCTTCGCCGGTGGCGACATGGTGCCTTCGAGCCGCACCGTGACGGTCGCGGTCGGACACGGAAAGCAGGCGGCGCGGCACATCGACGCCTGGCTCGCCGGGCGCTCGTACCGGCCCGGCCCGCGCAACGAACTGGCCAGCTTCGAGCGGCTCAACACCTGGTACTACTCCGACGCGCCGCGCGTGGTGCGCCCGACGCTCGACGCGATCCGGCGCCAGTCGAATTTCGACGAGGTCCAGGGAGGGCTCGACGAGGGCAACGCGCTGTACGAGGCACGCCGCTGCCTGTCCTGCGGCAACTGCTTCGAGTGCGACAACTGCTACGGCGTTTGCCCGGACAACGCGGTGATCAAGGTCGGCGCTGGGATGCGTTTTCGCATCAACTACGACTACTGCAAGGGCTGCGGGATCTGCGTCGCCGAGTGCCCCTGCGGGGCCATCAGGATGGAGCCGGAGCCGGGCTGAATCGGCGGACGTCCTTCGCTCCATGCGCCGGGCATGCGCGCACGGCTCGCGAGTTCTCCCGACTAGAGGATGCCGGCCTTGCCGGACTCCCACCTGCGGAATTCGACGCCGAGCAGCTCGACGTGCTCTCGCTCTTCAGCGGCCAGTTCGAGGTACAGCTCGCGCTCGGTCGACCCTTGCGGCGCCTTTTCTCCCTCGCTGCTGAAGAAATCGACCGCGCGCTGCTCGAAGGCGATGGCGATGCGAAACAGGTTGGCCGGGTCCTGAGGCTTGCGATCGATGCCGGCGAAGATCGCAGCGCGGTCGATCTGGAAATCGTCCGACGGTTCGGGCAGGTCGGCGTGATAACGCCGCGACAGCGTCTGCATGTGTTCGTCTTCCATCGCCGCGAAGCGCCCGAACAGGTCGCGCAGATGCGGATCGTCGGCGTCGCGGGCGGCGCGCTGGTAGAAGGCGCGTCCGCCGAGTTCGATCTCGAAGGCCTTGCGGATCGCTTCGATCGCCTCGTCGCCGGCGATCGGACCGCGATCGAGCATTTCCAGCTTGCCCTTGCAATATGGGCAAAGGCCGTAGGGAAAGGCGAAACCTTCGGCGACCTTGTGGCACGACGTGCAACGCCAGCGCAGTTCGACCCCGGCGCAGCAGATGTAGGCTTCCTCGCCGTCGAGCGGACGCTGGCACCGCGGACACTGACTCATGGCTGAACCTCGCTGGAAACACGGCTGGCCGGCGCGTCGCTTGGCGCTGGTGGCACGAAGGCGTCGGCGTCGGCCTGCGTTGTCGGCCACTTCGTGCGGCCGCTCGACAGGTACGCGCCGATCGCCCGGGCAGCACGCCGACCGGCGCCCATCGCCAGGATCACGGTCGCCCCGCCGGTGACGATGTCGCCTCCGGCGAACACTCCGGGCACGCTGGTGGCCTGCGTGTCGGGGTCGGCGACGATGTACCCCCACTTGTTCAACTCCAGCCCCGGAGTGGACTTGGTCACGATCGGATTGGCCTTGGTGCCGAGCGCGTAGATCACGGTGTCGCACTCGAGCTGCACGAACTCGTCGAGCGGCACCGGTTTGCGGCGGCCGCGCTCGTCGGGTTCGCCCAGAGTCATCTTCTGCACCTTCATTCCCTGCACGTTGCCCTCGTCGTCCACCAGGATCTCGACCGGCGAGTGCAGGAAGAAGAACTCGACGCCTTCCTCGCGCGCGTGGCGCAGCTCCTCCAGTCGCGCCGGCACCTCGGCCTCGGTGCGCCGGTACACGCAGCGCACCGTCGGAGCGCCCAGACGTTTGGCCACGCGCAGGCAGTCCATCGCGGTGTTCCCCGCGCCGATCACGACGACGCTCTTGCCGCGCGTGACGGGCGTGTCGAGGTAGGGAAACTTGTCGCCGCCCATCAGGTTCACCCGGGTCAGGAACTCGTTGGCCGAGTAAACCTGTCCGGCGAACTCGCCCGGGATTCCCAGGAACGACGGCGCGCCCGCGCCGGCTCCGACGAATACCGCGTCGAAGCCCATCTGCTCCATCAACTGGGGCACGGTGAAGGTCTTCCCGATCACCTTGTTGGTTTCGAAGCGCACGCCCATCGCCCGGAGGTTCTCGACCTCTCGGGTGATGATCTCGCGCGGCAGGCGAAACGAGGGGATCCCGTACTGGAGCACGCCGCCGACGACGTGCAGCGCCTCGTAGACGGTGACCTCGCAACCGTAGCGCAACACGTCGGCCGCCACCGCCAGTCCCGAGGGACCCGATCCGATCACGGCCACCTTGCCCAGGCTTCGCTCGAAGCGCGGCGGCGCAGCCTTGCGGGGATTCGCGTTGTCGCCGACGAAACGCTCGAGCCGACCGATCGCGACCGACTCGTGCTTGCGCCCGACCACGCACTGCGCCTCGCACTGCGACTCCTGCGGGCACACGCGCCCGCAGATCGAGGGCAGCAGGTTGGACTCGTTGATCACCGCAAGCGCGCCGTCGACGTCGCGCCCCAGCAGGTGGCGGATGAATCGCGGGATGTCGATCGACACCGGGCAGCCTTCGACGCACGCGGCCTTCGAGCACATGATGCAGCGTTCGGATTCGGCCAGGGCGTCGGCCATCGAGTACCCGAGGTTGACTTCCTTGAAGTTGCGTGAACGCTCGAGCGGGTCGCGCTCGGGCATCTTGGTCGCGAGCGGCGCGAGATCCTTGTACTTCTTGTAGTTGTGCTTGTTCTGCTCGAACAGGACCTTCTCGACATTGCACACGTGCGCGTAGTCGGAATTCGCCGCCGCCTCCTCGCCCTTGAAACGCTTCTGGCGCAGCAGCAGCTCCCTGAAGTCGACCTGGTGCCCGTCGAAATCGGGGCCGTCGACGCATGCGAACTTGATCTCGTCGCCGACGGTGACCCGACACGAGCCGCACATTCCGGTGCCGTCGACCATGATCGCGTTCAGCGACACCATCGTCTTCACGCCGAATGGACGCGTCGTCTCGACGCACGCGTTCATCATCGGCATCGGGCCGATCGCGATCACCAGATCCGGCTTGTCCTTCTCGAGCACCTCCTGAAGCGCCGCGGTGACGAATCGCGGTCTGCCGTAGCTGCCGTCGTCGGTGCACACGATCAAGTCGTCGCAGTACTCGCGGAACTTCTCCTCCCAGAACACCAGGTCCTTGTTGCGAAAGCCGATGATTCCGGTGGTGCGGTTGCCCGCCGCCTTGAACTCGCGCAGTTGCGGGTACACCGGGGCCACGCCCAGACCGCCGCCGACGAGCACCACGTGCCCGGCCCGGCTCACGTGCTGCGGCAGCCCGAGCGGCCCGACGAAATCGGCGAAGGTGTCGCCGGTCTTGTAGTGATCGCGCATGTCGAGCGTGGACCTGCCCAACGCCTGGATCACCAGCGTGACCGTTCCCTTGTCGCGATCGAAATCGGCCACGGTGAGCGGGATGCGCTCGCTGCCCTCGTGAAGGCGCAGCATGACGAAATGTCCGGGCTGCGATGCCCGGGCGACGTCGGGCGCCATGACCTCCCAGAGAAAGGTCGTGTCGGAGAATGCTTCGCGTCGGTGGATCGTGTACATCGAGCGCCCTTCCAGTTGCCGGTTCGAGCGCGCCGCTCGCGTTGGCGTCGCAGCGCGATCATGCAGTTGCCGGGGCCCGGTTTCGTTCGCGAACATCAAGAAAATCGGCTTGCACGGCGCCGAAACGGCAACCGGGCGCAGGAATGCCGCCCGACCCGGCGTGGTGCGCGAACGGTGCGGGGGGAGCGCCCAGCGCCACCGGGGCGCGGTCCTGATTGCGGTCCTGGCTGCGGTTCTGGCTGTTGGATGCTGCAGTGCAATGCTAAGATTGCGCCCATGTCCGCCCCCACGCAACAAGCGGCCACGAGAACGCTGACGCTTGGCGCCCTCGGCGTCGTGTACGGCGACATCGGCACCAGTCCGTTGTATGCGTTTCGCGAGGCGTTCAGCGGCGCGCACGCGATCGCTCTCACCTCGCACAACCTGTTCGCCGTGCTGTCGATGATGTTCTGGGTGGTGACGCTGATCGTCTCGCTCAAGTACGTCCTGATCATGCTGCGCTTCGACAATCGCGGCGAAGGCGGGGTGCTTGCGCTGCTTTCGTGGGCGGCGGGCACCGTCGCGCACCGCCGCAGGCGCGTGTGGCTGGTCGTCGTTCTCGGTGCGTTCTCGGTGTCGCTGTTCTACGGCGACGCGGTCATCACGCCGGCGATCTCGGTGCTCTCGGCGATCGAGGGAATCGCGGTGCTCGAGCCGTCGCTTGCCGGGTATTCGACGCCGATCGCGATGCTGATCCTGGTCGTGCTGTTCTCGGTGCAGCGGCGCGGGACCGCGGCAGTCGGCGCGCTGTTCGGGCCGATCATGCTGCTCTGGTTCGGCGCCCTGGCGGTGCTCGGCGCACTCAGCGTCGTGCAGACGCCCACAGTGCTCGAGGCGCTCGACCCGCGTTACGCGATCGACTTCGCGATTTCGTTTCCCTCGACCGCGCTGCTCGCGGCGAGCGCGGTGTTCCTGTGCGTGACCGGCGCCGAGGCCCTGTACGCCGACATGGGGCATTTCGGGCCGCGCCCGGTGCGCAGGGCGTGGTTCCTGATCGTTTTCCCCGCGCTGATGATCAACTACTTCGGACAGGGGGCGTTGCTGCTGCGCGAGCCCGAGGCCGCGCGAAACCCGTTCTATCTGCTTTTGCCCGAGCCGCTGATCGGCCCGATGATCCTGCTCGCGACGGCGGCGACGGTGATCGCGTCGCAGGCGGTGATCTCGGGAGCGTTCTCGGCGACCCAACAGGCTTCGCGCCTGAATTTCCTTCCGCGCCTTCGTGTCTTTCACACCTCGGACTCGGCGCAGGGGCAGGTCTACATCCCGCTGGTGAACTGGCTGCTGCTGATGCTGGTGTTGTTCGTCGTGCTCGAGTTTCGCAGTTCGGACCGGCTCGCCGCCGCCTACGGGATCGCGGTCGCCGGTGACCTGTTCCTGAGCAGCGTGATCGTCCTGATCGCGCTGCCGCTCGCGGGCAACGTCAGGCTGCGCTGGCTCGTTCCGCTGTTCGTCGTGTTCGTCGCGCTCGAGTGCGCGTTCCTGTTCGCGAACGTCGCCAAGATCGCGCACGGCGGATGGTTTCCGCTGGCGCTCGCGGCGGTCGTCTTCACCGTCCTCACGAGCTGGCGTCGCGGAATCGAGGTGATGCGCGCGAAGAAGGACGCGCAGGTGCGCGGCGTGGGCGACGGGCTGCTGCTCGATCTCGCCGACGCGCCGCGCGTCGAGGGCGCGGCGGTGTTCTTCAGCTCCTCGCGTAGCGGCTGTCCAGTGTCGTTCCTGCACAATCTCAAGCACAATCGCGTCGTGCACGAGACCACCGTATTCCTCAACGTCGAGTTCGACGACGTTCCTGTCGTGCGCGACGACGAACGGGTCGAAGTGCAGCGTGGCGCGAACGGTTTGATGCGCCTGACCGCGCACGTCGGCTACCGCGAGGACCCCGACATCCGGCTGATCCTGCGCCTCGCCGCGCGCAAGGGGCTCGAACTCGACGTCGAGACGACGTCGTTCTTCACCAGCAAGCCCACGGTCGTGTCGGTGTCGCCGCGCGGGCTCCTGGGCTGGAGGCGTTCGGTGTTCGGCTGGATGCTCGCCAACAGCGTCAGCGTCGCCCGCTATTTCAATCTTCCCCCTAACCGCGTGATCGAACTGGGCACGCGGGTCGGGATCTGAGCGCGGCCCGCGAGCGGTGTCAGGCGCGATTCGATATCGGAAGATGGCGACAAGAAAAGGCGAGTACAGCGAGGCATCGATCCGCGTCCTCAAGGGGCTCGAGCCGGTGCGCCAGCGCCCGGGGATGTACACGCGCACCGAGAGCCCGCTGCACATCGTGCAGGAGGTGATCGACAACGCGGCCGACGAGGCGCTCGGAGGGCACTGTCGGGAGATTCGCGTCACGCTCGAGGACGACGGCAGCGTCACGGTCGAAGACGACGGACGCGGAATTCCGGTCGGCCAGCACCCCGAGGAGAAGGCCGCGGTCGTCGAGATCGTCTTCACGCGCCTGCATGCCGGAGGGAAGTTCGACAAGCACGCGGGCGGCGCCTACAGTTTTTCCGGCGGACTGCACGGCGTCGGCGTGTCGGTCACCAACGCGCTGTCGCGGCGCATGGAAGTCACCGTCTGGCGCGACGGCACGGCGCATGAAATCGCCTTCGCCGGCGGCGAGGTCGTCAAGACGCTTCGCTCGCGTCCTCCGGCGCGGGGCGAACCGCGAAGCGGAACGCGCGTGCGCTGCTGGCCCGACCCGAAGTACTTCGACTCGCAGGCGATACCGGAAGGCGAGCTGCTTCGCCTGCTGCGTTCGAAGGCCGTGCTGCTGCCCGGCTTGCGGGTCACGCTGACCGATGTCGCGCGGGCCAGGATGGAGCAGTGGCGATACGACGAGGGACTGCGCGGCTACCTGATCGAGAGCCTGAGGGGCGAGGGCGCGCCCGAAGCGCTGATTCCGCTCTACGAAGGCGAGCAGTACGTCGCGGCGGGGCACGAGACATTTGCCGAAGGCGAGGGCGCGCACTGGGTGGTCGCCTGGACCGACGAAGGTCCCCTGGTTCGAGAGTCGTACGTGAACCTGATTCCCACCTCTGCCGGGGGCACGCACGAAGCGGGGCTGCGCGAGGGACTGTTCGGCGCGGTCAAGGGCTTCATCGAGATGCACAGCCTGCTGCCCAAGGGCGTCAAGGTGCTCCCGGAGGACGTGTTCGCGCGCGCGAACTTCGTCCTCTCGGCGCGGGTGCTCGATCCGCAGTTCCAGGGCCAGATCAAGGAAAGGCTCAATTCGCGCGACGCGGTGCGGCTGATCGCGTCGCTCGCGCGGCCCCAGCTCGAGCTGTGGCTCAACGAACATGTCGATCACGGCAAGCGCCTCGCCGAGCTGGTGATCCGGCAGGCGCAGGCGCGCAGTCGCGCCGCGCAGAAGGTCG
>JAHDXY010000224.1:0-2281 GCA_023384005.1 Burkholderiaceae bacterium
CCCCGGGGGAATGTGCCAGCTCATGCAGTGGTACGAGAAATCCGCCAGCGGATGCCCCAGCGTGGACAGTTCCCAGTCGAGGATCGCGAGGATGCGCGGCTCGTCGTGCGCGAAGACCAGGTTGTCCAGTCGATAGTCGCCGTGGACGATCGAGGTTTCGTCGCCCTGTGGAATATGAGCGGGCAGCCACTCGATCAGGCGGTCCATCTCCTCTATCGTCTCGGTCTGGGATGCCTGGTACTGCTTGCTCCAGCGCGCAATCTGGCGGGCGAAATAATTGCCCGGCTTGCCGTAGCTGCCCAGTCCGATCGCCGCGAAGTCCACCGTGTGCAGCGCCGCGATCACCCGGTTCATCTCGCGATAGATCGCGCTGCGTTCTTCCGCGCGCATCCCGGGCAGGCTCTGCTCCCAGAGCACGCGCCCGTCGACGAATTCCATCAGGTAGAAGGCTCGCCCGATCACCGCCTCGTCCTCGCACAGGCAGTAGACCTCGGCCACCGGAACTTCGGTCTGTGCGAGCGCGCTCAGCACGCGGTACTCGCGCTCGATCGCGTGCGCCGATGGCAGCAGCTTGTGCGCGGGTCCGGGTTTGGCGCGCATCGCGTAAGTCCGACCGGGCGTATGCACCTTGTAGGTCGGGTTCGACTGTCCGCCCTTGAACAACTCGAGCGTCACCGGCCCGCGGAAATCGGCGAAGTGCTCTCGCAGGTAGGCCTCGAGCGCGCGCGGGTCGATCTGGTGGCGTTGCGGCACCGGCATCGTCCCTGAGAACTGGGTCGTCATGTCGCTCATTCGCCCTCCGTCGGCGGGGCGCGCGAGCCCGCGGGGCACGCGAGTCGCTTCATCGCCGGACGGTTGGGTCGACGCCCGGGCGCGGCGTACGCATCACGACCACCGGTCCCCGGCGCGGTGCTGGCGCGCGTGCCGTCATCGCTCAGTCCTCGTGTAGCAACGACAGACCCAGCGCGGCGCGTCGGCGCAGCCACGGGCCGACACGGTAGCGCGGGTCGGCAGTGCAGGCGTGCATCGCTTCGAGCATCGAGAACACGCGCGCGGGACCAAGAGCGTCTCCCATCGCGAGCGGCCCCAACGGGTAGCCCAGACCGAGCCTGACCGCCGCGTCGATGTCGGCGGGCGAGGCGATGCGCTGCTGGGCGATCTCGCTCGCGATCGACACGATCATCGCCACCACGCGCTGGGAGACGAATCCGACGCTGTCGTGCAGCACGCTGACCTTCACGCCATCGGCGGCAAACAGCGCGTGGGCCAGCGTGCGGATCTCGCGGCGCGTCGCGGGAGTGGTCATCAGCACGCGGCGCTTGCAGGCGCGATGGCCGAACGGAAACAGCGTATCGATCGCGACCACGCGGCTCGCGTCGAGCCCCCTTGCGGCGCTGGTCGCGTCGCCGCCCAGCGGCGTGACGACTATGATCGAGTCCGGCGCGGGCGTCGCGGCCTCGTCGACCGCGGCTCCCAGCGCCGAGACCAGTTCGCGTACCTGGCGTTGCGCGTCGCCCGGCGCGACCCAGGCACGAACGGCTCCGCCAAGCGCTGGCGCTGGGTCTTCCGGCGGCGGCGCGTGACCCGCGTCGTAGCGGTAAAAGCCCTCGCGTGACTTGCGCCCGAACAGGCCCGCCGCGACGCGCTGCGCGGTGATCACCGACGGGCGGAAACGCGGTTCCTCGAAATACTGGTGGTAGATCGACTCCATCACTGGGTGCGAGACGTCGAGCCCGGTGAGGTCGAGCAACTCGAATGGCCCGAGCTTGAAACCCTGCCCGGAGAAACTCACCTGCTCGCGCAGGATGCGGTCGATCGTCGCGATGTCCGCGATCCCTTCGCCCAGCGCCTTGAGCGCCTCGGTTCCGTATCCGCGCCCCGCGTGATTGACGATGAAGCCCGGGGTGTCCTGGCACACGACCGGCGTGTGACCCGCTGCCCGCGCGAGCGCGGCGAGGCGCTCGACGACCGCCGCGTCGGTGCGCACCGCGCGCACGACTTCGACCACCTTCATCAGCGGGACCGGGTTGAAGAAATGAAATCCCGCTACCCGCCCCGGATGCTCGCAGGCCGCGGCGATCGCCGTGATCGACAGCGACGAGGTGTTGCTCGCGAGAACGGCGTCGGTCGCGACGATGTCCTCGAGTGCGCGGAACACGCCGCGCTTGACATCGAGACGCTCGACGATCGCCTCGATCACGAGGTCGCAACCGGCGAACCCGTCGAGCGCGTCGGCACGCACGATGCGCGCGAGCGTGGCGTCGCGATCGCCCTCGGCCAT
>JAHDXY010000224.1:2291-7637 GCA_023384005.1 Burkholderiaceae bacterium
CGACCTCGCGGCTCCGTTCCGAAAGAAGGGCCGATCGCCCTCGGCCATGCGGCCCTTTTCGACCAGTCGGTCGAGGGTCTGGCGGAGCTGCCCGATTGCGGCGTCGAACGCGTCGGGTTGCGCATCGTGCAGCACGACCTCGAAACCTGCCTGCGCGAACAGCTGCACGATGCCACGGCCCATCGCACCAGCGCCAATCACCCCGATGCGCGAGAAGCTGCCTTCCATGTTGGGTCAGTCCATTCGGTGAACAGTGTTGGGATCGGCCGTAGTGTAGCGCGTCGCAACCGCCGCGAGCGCCACCGCGGCGGGTGCGTCCACTGCTGCGTCGCGCGAGCGGGTGCGTCTTCAGGCCGTGGTTCGCGCTTCAGCAGGGATCGCCGCGCTCGAACGCGAGGATCTTCGCTTCGCGCGACTCGCTCAGTTCGATCCAGCGCGACTCCATCTCGTCGCGCTCGCGCGAGAGCGCGCCACGCTCGCGCGCGAGTTGCACCGGGCGCAGCGCGTCGCGATAGAGTTCCGGCTCGGCCAACTCGAGCTCGAGCCGACCGATCCGCTGCTCGGTCGCGGCGAGGCGCATCTCGATCTTCCTGATCTCCTCGTCCAGCGGGCCGACGATCTGCGCCATCGCCTGGCGGCGCGTCGCCGCGTCGCGCCGCTCCTGGCGTCGGTCCGAGCGTGGATTGCCGGGATCGGCGCGCTGCGCGCGCGACGCCGATTCCGCGCTCTCGCCGCGCTGCAACCAGACCAGATAGTCGTCGAGGTCGCCATCGAACTCGCTCGCGCCGCCGCCGCGCACGAGCACGAAGCGGTCGACACTCGACCGCAACAGGTAGCGGTCGTGCGAGACGAGCAGCAGCGCGCCGTCGTAGTCGGCAAGGGCGTCGGTGAGGGCGTCGCGCGTCAGGGCGTCGAGATGATTCGTCGGCTCGTCGAGCACCAGCAGGTGCGGTCGGGTTCGCAGGATGCCCGAGAGGGCCAGCCTGGCCTTTTCGCCACCCGACATCGGCCCGAGCGCGCGCAGCGCGTTCTCGCCCCCGAAGCCATAGCGGCCGAGTTCGTCGCGCAGCGACGCCTCTTTCGCCTGCGGGTCGAGCCGCTGGAAGTAGGCGAGCGGCGAGTCGTCGTCACGCAGTCCGTCGACCGCGTGCTGCGCGAAGTATCCGACGCGAATCGACCTTGCCCGCTCGCATTGACCGGCTAGCGGCGCGAGCTCGCCCACCAGCGTGCGGATGAGCGTGCTCTTGCCCGCCCCGTTGCGTCCCAGAATTCCGATGCGCGCCGCACGCGACACCGTCAGGTTCACGCCACGCAGCACGGGCTGCGATCCGTATCCCGCGTCGACCGAGTCCGCGACCACCAGCGGGTCGGGCGAGTCGCCGATGTCGGCCAGCGTGAAGTCCACGCCGCGTTGCAGGCGCGCGGGCGCGATCGCGACGAGGCGCTCGAGCGCCTTGATCCTGCTCTGTACCTGTCTCGCCTTGGTGGCCTTCGCGCGAAATCGCTCGATGAAGGCGCTGAGATGCGCGACGCGCTCGCGCTGGGCGAGTTGCGCCTTCGCGGCGTGTTGCATCCGCTCGGCGCGCTGCGCCTCGAACGCGCTGTAGCCGCCGCTGTAGCGAACGAGAGCGGTGTCTTCGATCGACAGCGTTGCCCGCGCGACGCGATCGAGGAAGTCGCGATCGTGCGAGACGACGATCGCGGTCCCGGGATAGCGCGACAACCAGCGTTCGAACCAGACGATCGCGTCCAGGTCGAGGTGGTTCGTGGGCTCGTCGAGCAGCAGCAGGTCGCTGTCGACGAACAGCGCTCGCGCGAGGTTGAGCCGCACGCGCCAACCCCCCGAGAGCGAGTCGATCGGCCCGCGCGCCTCGTCGTGCGAAAAACCCAGCCCTGCGAGCAGTTCCATTGCCCGCGCCTCGGCGCTGTGCGCGCGCAGGTCGGCGAGGCGCTCGTGCACGGCCGAGATGCGCGCCGGATCGCCGGTTTGCTGCGCGCTTGCCGCCTCGGCGCGCGCGCCCGCCAGTGCCCGATCGCCGAGTTCGACCCACTGCCAGGCCGACTCCGCGCCCGAGGGAGCCTGCTGCGCCAGGCGCACGATGCGCATCGGCGCGAGGTCGATTTCGCCGGCATCGATCAGCGCCGCCCCGCTGATCGCATCGAGAAGCGTCGACTTCCCGCTCCCGTTCGGGCCGACCAGCGCGACCGTCTCGCCGGTGGCGATCGACGCGTTGACATGCTCGAGCAGCACACGCCCGCCGCGAGAGAGCGTGAGCTGGCGCAGGCGGATCATGACGCGGTGCGCACGCCGTCCGGAAGCTGTTCGCGCGCGAGAAGGACGATCATGTTCTCGCCCGCCGTGACGGGGAGGTAGGCGAACTCGGTTGTCGGGAACGCCGCCTCGAAATGCCCGGCCTCGTGTCCGATCTCGAGCACGAGAAGGCCGCCAGGCGCGAGATGCGACCGGGCCCCGGCGACGATCCTTCGAATCAGGTCCATGCCGTCGCTCCCGCCGGCGAGCGCCGAGCGCGGCTCGTGCAGGTACTCGCGCGCCAGCGCCTGCATCGATGCGTCGCAGACGTAGGGGGGGTTGCACAGGATCAGCTCGTACTCGCGCGCGCCCAGCGCGTCGAACAGATCGCCGCGAATCAGCTCGATTCGCTCCTCAAGGCCGTGCAGCGCGACGTTCTCTGCGGCCAGCGCGAGCGCGTCCGCGTTAAGGTCGCAGGCGTCAACCCTCGCCGCCGGAAAGCGCCGCGCGGCGAGGATCGCCAGACTCGCACTGCCGGCGCAAAGATCGAGCACCGTGTCCGGCTCCCGCCCGCCGATCCAGGCCGGCACGACCGTCTCGATCGCCTCGGCGATCAGCGAGCGAGGGACCAACGCGCGCGGGTCGCTCGCAAAGCGCACGCCGCGCAGCCAGGCTTGGCCAGTGAGGTACGCGCTGGGGATGCGCTCGGCGCAGCGCCGCTCGATCAGCGCGTGCAGCGCGTCGCGTTCCGATGCGAGCAGGCGCGCGTCCAGGAACGGTTCGAGCAGATCGGGCGCGAGGCCGAGCGACCACAGGCCGAGCCAGGCGGCCTCGTCCCACGCGTTGTCCGCGCCGTGACCGAACACGACCCCTTCACGCGAAAAGCGCGTGCAGGCATAGCGCAGCCAGTCGCGCAGCGTGACCAGATCTTCGAGGCGCTCGCCCTGGACCGCGGCGCCGCGCGCGCCCATCAACGCTTCCCCAGCAGCGTCGCGATCGTGCGCAGGTAGACGTTCTTCAGCAGGCGCGGCGTGTCGGTCGACACGTGCTCGTCGACCTTGTGGATGCTCGCGTTGACCGGCCCGAACTCGACGACCTGCGGACAGATCGAGGCGATGAATCGTCCGTCCGAGGTGCCGCCACTGGTCGAGAGCGCCGGTTCGATGCCGAGTTCGGACTTGATCGCATCGGACAAGGCGTCCGAGAGCGAGCCGCGCGGCGTGAGAAAGGGCTGACCCGAGACGGTCCATTCGATGTCGTAGTGCAGTCCGTGACGCTCGAGTATCTCGATCACGCGCTGCTGCAGATCGCTCACCGTGCTCGCGGTGGCGAATCGGAAGTTGAAGTCGACCACCAGCGCGCCTGGTATCACGTTCGTCGCCCCGGTTCCGGCGCTCAGGTTCGACACCTGCCAGGTGGTCGGCGGGAAGTAGGCGTTGCCCTGGTCCCACTCGGTGGAAACGAGCTCGGCAAGCGCTGGCGCGAACTGGTGCACCGGGTTGCGCGCGAGGTGCGGGTACGCGACGTGGCCTTGCACCCCGTGAACCCAAAGACGCGCGGACATCGACCCGCGACGTCCGTTCTTCAGCGTGTCGCCGAGCGTCTCGACCGACGTCGGTTCGCCGACGATGCAGTAATCGAGCCGTGCGCCGCGGTCGCGCAGCATCTCGACAACCTTGACGGTGCCCTCGACGGCCGGGCCCTCCTCGTCGGAGGTGATCAGCAGCGCGATCCCGCCATCGGGTTCGCCGCCCGCGAGCAGTTCTTCGACCGCAACGACGAAAGCCGCGATCGAGGTCTTCATGTCGGCGGTGCCGCGACCGTAGAGCTTGCCGTCGCGCTCGGTGGGCACGAAAGGGTCGCTCGACCATTTCTCCAGCGGCCCGGCCGGAACCACGTCGGTGTGCCCGGCAAACACCAGGACGGGGCGCTGCGCGCGTCCGGGCCGCAGCGCCCACAGGTTCGAGACCTCGCCACTCGGCAAGGACTCGCAACGAAAGCCGATCGCCTCGAGACGCCGCGACAGGATTTCCTGACAGCCTTCGTCGCTCGGAGTGAGCGAGCGACAGCGGATCAATTCTTCGGCCAGTTCGCGTACGGCGCAGCTCATCTGGGCGGTGTCCCGAAGTGCGAACGATAGAGGGCGTCGGAAAAACCGACGATCAGGAGTTTCCCCGATTCCAGAACCGGTCGCCTGACCAGGGTCGGGTTGCCGAGCAACTCCTCGCGCGCGCTCGCGAGGTCGACCACCGCGGCGCGGCGCGGGGCATCGAGACCGCGCCAGGTGGCGCTGCGGCGATTGAGCAGAGAGTCCCAGGGAAGGTGCGCGAGCCAGCGGTCCAGCGTGGCGGCGTCGAGCCCCTCACGCCGGAAGTCGTGGAAGCCGTGCGCGATCCGGTGTTCGTCGAGCCAGCGCCGTGCCTTGCGGACCTGGTCACAACGTTCGATGCCGTAGACGACAGCGCCCGCCATCAGATATTGAGAAGGAAATCGGAGAACGACACGTCGGCATCCTTGGGGCTCGCCGGTAACGCGGGATGCGCGCTCGCGGGCTTTCCAGCCGCGGAAGGGGTCTGATCGCTCAGGCCGGCGTTCTCCAGCAGCCACAGCAGGTTGGTCGGCGAATCGGCATTGGCGAGCGCGTCCTCGCGCGATATCGCCCTGGACTTCACCATCGAGAGCAATGCCTGCTCGAAGGTCTGCGAGCCCGGGGCGAGGCTCTTCTCCATTGCCTCCTTCACTTCGGTGAGCTGGCCCTGTTCGATCAGTTCGGCGATGTGCCGGGTATTGAGGAGCAACTCGACGACCGGCGAGCGATTGCCTTCCTTGCCACGCACCAGCCGTTGCGAGACGATCGCGCGCAGCGTCGCGGCGAGATCGGCCAGCATCACCCTGCGGTTCTCGGGAGGGTAGAAGCTGACGATCCGATTCAGCGCGTTGTTTGCGTTGTTGGCGTGCAGCGTAGCGAGAACGAGGTGGCCAGACTGCGCGTAGGTGATCGCGGCGGTCATCGTCTCGACGTCGCGGATCTCGCCGATCAGGATGCAGTCGGGTGCCTGGCGCATCGCGTTCTTCAGCCCGATCGCGAGCGAGTC
>JAHDXY010000225.1 GCA_023384005.1 Burkholderiaceae bacterium
CATCCGCCGCACCGGTTCGATCAAGAAGGGCGAAGAGGTGATCGGCTCTGAAACCCGCGTCAAGGTGGTCAAGAACAAGGTCGCCCCGCCGTTCAAGCAGGCATCGTTCGACATCCTCTACGGTGAAGGGATTTCCCGATTGGGCGAGTTGCTCGAGTTGGGCTCCGAGTCCGGGATCGTCGACAAGAGCGGCGCCTGGTACAGCTACGGCGGTGAACGGATCGGCCAGGGCAAGGACAACGCGCGCGAGTACCTGCGCGAGCACGAAGAAATGGCGCTGGAGATCGAGAACAAGGTCCGCGAGCACTACGGCGTCAACGGAAGGCCGGGCGCGCAGGCGGAGGAGGCTGCCTGAATCCGGACGATTCGCGCACCGCGCGCGCGCCCGCGGCAAGGGAATCTGCGGCGCGCGGTCGTGCGGCGGCCGCAGCGCAGCCGCTCAGCGCAGCGCAACTGAGAGCTCGCGCCCTGCGCATGCTCGCGCGGCGCGAGCACAGCCGCGCCGACATCGCCACGCGCCTGGTGCCGCTGTCCGAGTCGCCCGAGCAGGTCGACGCGATACTCGACAAGCTCGCCGAGCAGGGTTTTCTCAGCGAAACCCGGTTCGCGGCCGGTCTTGCGCGCCGGAGGTCCGAACGCTACGGCACGGCGCGCGTCGCGCAGGAATTGCACCAGCACGGGGTCGATCCCTCGATCGCCGAGCCGCTACTGGGCAAGTTGCGCGACAGCGAGCGCGAGCGGGCGCTGCGGCTATGGAGCAGGCGCTTCGGAGTGCCGCCCGACACCTTGTCCGAGAAAGGGCGGCAGTACCGCTTCCTGGTCCGACGCGGGTTTTCCGCCGAAACGGTGCAGTGGGTGTTCCGCCACGGGGCATCGACGACGGCCTGCGCACAAGGCCCTGACTGCGACGAACTCCGGGCGCACGCGAACGATCCGCAGGCCGATCCGGCCGATTGAACGCGCCCTGGGGCACGCGCAGCGCAGGCCTTGCACTGTGCTAACATTTTCGTTTTTTCTGCGGCGCACAAGCGCCCGCGCAGTATCTCCGTGCTTCGCCCGGTTTCATCGCATCGAGCGGGTCTTGCGGCTCGGGACCGAGGCGTCGGCGCGTCGATTGCGCGAGGCAAACTCGAAGAATCGCGTCGCGCGTCGCTTGGGCGCGTTCCGGTGAGCCGGGGTGCGGTGGGCGCGTTTCGAACCGTACTGGCTCCATGCAAGGACACCCGATGAAGATCCACGAGTATCAGGGAAAGGAAATCCTCAAGCGCTACGGAGTGCCCGTGCCGCGTGCGATTCCTTGTTTTTCGGTGGATGAGGCGATCGCCGCGGCCGAGTCTCTGGGCGGACCGGTCTGGGTCGTCAAGGCGCAGATCCACGCTGGCGGACGCGGCAAGGGCGGCGGAGTCAAGGTCGCGAAGTCTCTCGCCGAGGTCAAGGACTGGGCCTCGAAGATCCTTGGAATGCAGCTGGTCACGCACCAGACTGGACCGCAGGGGCAGAAGGTTCGACGCCTGCTGATCGAGGAGGGCGCCGACATCAGCAAGGAGCTCTACGTCGGGATCGTGGTCGATCGGGTGACGCAGCGCGTCACGCTGATGGCCTCCAGCGAAGGCGGGATGGACATCGAGGAAGTTGCGGCCCACGCGCCCGAGAAGATCCACAAGGTCAGCGTCGACCCTGGGGTCGGTCTCGTCGACGGCGACGCCGATGCGCTCGCCGCGGCGATCGGCGTGCCGAAGGCCTCGATCGCGAAGGCGCGAGCCGTGTTGCAGGGGCTCTACAAGGCCTTCTGGGAAACCGACGCGAGCCTCGCCGAGATCAATCCGCTGATCCTGACCGGATCGGGCGACGTGGTCGCGCTCGACGCCAAGCTCAACTTCGACAGCAACGCGCTCTTTCGTCACCCCGAGATCGTCGCGATGCGCGACCTCGACGAGGAAGACCCGGCCGAGATCGAAGCCTCCAGGCACGACCTGTCGTACAGCCAGCTCGACGGCACCATCGGGTGCATGGTCAACGGCGCGGGCCTGGCGATGGCCACGATGGACACGATCAAGCTGGTCGGCGGCGAGCCGGCCAATTTCCTCGACGTGGGCGGCGGAGCCACCACCGAGAAGGTGACCGAGGCCTTCAAGATCATGCTGCGCAATCCGAACCTCAAGGCAATCCTGGTCAACATCTTCGGCGGGATCATGCGCTGCGACGTGATCGCCGAAGGCGTGGTCGGCGCGTCGCGCGCGGTGGGGCTGAAGGTGCCGCTGGTGGTGCGCATGAAGGGAACCAACGAGGAACAAGGCAAGAAGATCCTCGCCGCTTCGGGCTTGCCGATCATCTCGGCCGACACGATGGGCGAGGCGGCGCGCAAGGTCGTCGAGGCCGCGGGCAAGGTCTGACAATGCGGATTGGCCCGCGCTGCGCGGGCCGGCGACGCACGAGGAAACAGCGAACATGTCGATCCTGATCAACAGGGACACGAAGGTCATTACGCAGGGAATCACCGGCAAGACCGGGCAGTTCCACACCCGTACCTGCCGCGACTACGCTAACGGGAAGGCCGCTTTCGTCGCCGGGGTGAACCCCAAGCGCGCCGGCGAGGACTTCGACGGAATTCCGATCTACGCCACCGTCGCCGAGGCGAAAAAGCAGACCGGCGCGACGGTGTCGGTGATCTACGTCCCGCCGGCGGGCGCTGCCGATGCGATCTGGGAAGCGGCCGAGGCCGGACTCGATCTGGTGATCTGCATCACCGAGGGCATCCCCGTGCGCGACATGGTGGTGGTGCGCGACCGCATGCGCAAGGCCGCCGTGAAGACCCTGCTGCTCGGCCCGAACTGCCCCGGGGTGATCACGCCCGACGAGCTGAAGATCGGGATCATGCCCGGACACATCCACCGCAAGGGGCGCGTTGGCGTCGTGTCGCGTTCCGGCACGCTCACCTACGAGGCGGTCGGACAGCTGAGCGCGCTCGGGCTCGGGCAGTCCACTGCGGTGGGCATCGGCGGCGATCCGGTCAACGGGCTCAAGCACGTCGACGTGCTGCGCCTGTTCAACGACGACCCCGAAACCGACGCGGTCGTCATGATCGGCGAAATCGGCGGCACCGACGAGGAAACCGCCGCACGATGGGTCAAGGACAACATGAGCAAGCCGGTCGTTGGCTTCATCGCCGGAGTGACCGCGCCGCCGGGAAAGCGCATGGGTCACGCCGGGGCGATCATTTCCGGCGGCAAGGGCACCGCGCAGGAAAAGCTCGAGGTCATGCAAGCCAGCGGAATCCGTGTCACGCGAGACCCTTCGGAGATGGGCGCGCTGCTCAAGTCGATCCTGTGACACTTCACGATCCCTTCCCGGGCTTGCGCGTAGGCTCGGCGGATTCGGCGCGAACCCTGCCTTGAGTCTTTGGTGAAGCTCGTTGCGGGACTGACACTCGAGGCCAGTTGCACATGATCGAATTCCTCACGACGATGCACTGGGCAGCGGTGCTGCAGATCATCGCGATCGACATCCTGCTCGGCGGCGACAACGCCGTCGTGATCGCGCTCGCATGCCGAAACCTGCCAAAGAGACAGCGCACGAAGGGCATCCTCTGGGGTACCGCCGGCGCGATCGTCCTGCGCGTGATCCTGGTGGTGTTCGCCGTCGCGCTGCTCAAGATCTCGTTCCTGAAGATCGTCGGCGGGCTGCTGCTGCTGTGGATCGGGGTCAGGCTGATCGCGCCCGACGGCGACGACTCGCACGACGGCGTCGACGGCGGCGGCAACCTGATCTCGGCGATCAAGACGATCATCGTCGCCGATCTCGTGATGAGCGTTGACAACGTGATCGCGATCGCCGGGGCCGCCCAGCAGGCCGACCCGGATCACCAGATCGGACTGGTGATCTTCGGCCTGCTCGTGAGCATTCCGATCATCGTCTGGGGCAGCCAGATGGTCCTCAAGCTGATCGACCGCTTCCCGATCGTCATCGCGGCCGGCGGCGCCCTGCTCGGCTGGATCGCGGGCGGGATGATCGTGACCGATCCGGCGATCACGAGCCGCGCGGGCGCGCCCTCCACGGTTCTCTACTACGGCTGCGCGGTCGCCGGGGCGGTTCTGGTCGTTGCGATCGGCGAGATCATCAAGCGGCGCCGCGCTGCGCTGCCCCGCCGGCAAGGGGGGTCGGCGACGCGCTGAGCCGCGGCGCAACGGCGCGCCGCCGCCCGGCGGCAGCGATTCGCCGTTCATGAAATTGTTCCTTAGGGCTTTGCCAGGCCCGTCCTACATTGCGCAGGATGGGCGAACATGCATTCGGCGGTACCCTTCGCGCGGGTTCCGACGCGACCCCGCGGCAATCCCTTTCGTCGTCGTCGATCGAGGACTGGGCGGTCGCATCCGACCCGGGTCTGGGTCGCGGGCACAACGAGGACGCATGGCGTATCGCGCCCGACGTTGGCGCGTTCGCGCTCGCCGACGGAATGGGCGGGTACAACGCCGGCGAGGTGGCGAGCGCGATCGCGGTCGACATCGCGCTCGCGCATCCGTTCGAAGACCCCGCCGACCCTGGCGCGCCCGATCCCCTCGATCAGCTCGCGCAGGCGGTGTGCGCCGCGAACGCTTCGATCCTCGCCGCCGCCGCTCGCAGGCCCGAGTGCCTGGGAATGGGCACGACGATCGCGCTGGCGTGGATCGTCGGGACGCGCCTGTTTCACGCCCATGTTGGCGATTCCAGGATCTACCTGCTGCGCGATCGCAAGCTGCTGCGCCTCACGCGCGACCACACCGTCGGCCAGGCGATGATCGACTCGGGCAGCGTCGAACCCGGCTCGAGCCGCGTGGCGGCGTTTCGCGGCGTGCTGACCCGCGCCCTGGGCGTGGAAGCATCGGTGTCGCCCGACCTTGGTGAGATCGAGCTTCGGCCCGCAGATCGCGTGATGCTGTGCAGCGACGGGTTGAGCGACCTGCTCGACGATGCCGCGTTGTGCGCGCTGCTCGCGACCCCGCAAGACGCGGGCAGGCAGGCCGCCGCGCTGGTCGACGCCGCGTTGGCAGCGGGCTCGCTCGACAACGTCACCGCACTGGTCGCAGTCGCCGCCGGAGAGCGGCCGGCGGGCGACCGCACGCGCGGCTGAGCGGAGCCGCGCACGTGGAGCAGGGTTCCGATCAGGCGCCGCACGCGAAACTGGTGCTCAGTTTCGGCGAACTGGTGCTGCGCAGCGTCCCGATCGGCAAGCCGTCGATCAGCATCGGACGGCGGCCGCACAACGACATCGCGCTAGACGACCTGACCGTGAGCGGCGAACACGCGCTGATCACCACAGCGGACGGTGAGCGCTCGATCCGCGACCTGAACAGCCGCAACGGCACGATGGTCAACGGTCTCGCGATCCAGTCGCGCCGGCTCGAACACGCCGACCTGATCGAGATCGGCATCTACCGGCTGCGCTACCTGGTCGAAAGACGCGGCGTCGCAGTCGCGCGCGCGCCGGCCAGTTCGGCCTATCTGCAGTGGCTGACCGGCGAGGACCCCGGGCGGGAGCAATCGATCGACCGCCCGATCGTCTCGGTCAGCGGGGGCAACCAGGTCGCGGTCGTCTCGCGGCGCAAGGCCGGTTACTTCATCACCCACCTGGAAGGACTGAGCTTTCCTCTGGTCAACGGCGAATCGATCGGGCTCGTCTCGCGCCCGCTCGCCGATGGCGACCTGATCGAACTGTCCGGGACGATGTTGCGGTTCAGGCTGCGCATGGTCACGACCCGCGAAGAATCGCGATGATTCGTTCCTTCCTCGGGCGGTCGCGACGCTCGCTGCTCGGGCTCGCTCTGGTGGCGCTCGCCTGCGTCGCGGTGCTCGACGAATCGGCCCTGCCGCTCACCAGCGCGCTGGATCGCGCGCTCTACGATGCCCGGCTACGCGCGCAGTCGGTCGCGCCCGACCCAAGCGTGGTGATCGTCGACATCGATGAGCGCAGCCTCGCCGCGCAGGGCCGGTGGCCCTGGTCGCGCGGCACGATGGCGGAGCTGCTCGGTGCGATCGCCGATGCCGGCGCTTCGGCGGTCGGCGTCGACGTCGTCTTCGCCGAAGTCCAGGCGCAGCCTGGCGAAGACGAGGCGCTGGCGCGGCGAATCGCGGGCCGGCCGATCGTGCTCGGTTACTACTTCAGCTCCGACCGCGACGGGCAAACGAGCGGAACGCTTCCGCCATCGGTGACCGCATCGCAGGCGCTGCGCGAACAGGGCCACTCTTTCACGACCTGGACCGGCTATGGTGCGAACCTGCACTCGATCCAGGCCGCCGCCGCGGGAGCCGGGTTCTTCAACCCGGTGGTCGACAGCGACGGCGTCGTCAGGGCGCTGCCGCTGCTCGCGGAGTTCGACGGACGAATCTACGAATCGCTCGCGGTATCGGTGCTGCGACGCCATCTCGGCCAGGCGAGCCTGGAGCTTCTCCCGGACGTGCTGCGCCTCGCGGGCGAGCGCGCAACGGTCGAGATCCCGCTCTCGGACGGACTGAGCGCGCTCGTGCCGTTCGCCGGCACGGCTGCCGGGGCCGGAGTCGGATCCGGCCGATTCGAGTACGTGTCGGCTGCCGAGGTGCTCGCGGGACGCGTGAATCCGGACCGGTTCCGGGGGCGAGTCGTGCTGGTGGGCACCTCCGCGCCAGGTCTCACCGACCTGCGCGCGACGCCGGTCTCGGCGGTGTTCCCCGGGGTCGAGATCCACGCGACGCTGGTCGCGGCGGCGCTCGACCCGTCGGTTTCCCCGCTCAGGCAACGCTCGGATCTGGGAACCGCGCTCGGCCTGGCGAGCGCCGCGCTGCTTGGCGCGACGCTCGCGATCGCCCTTCCGCTTCTTGGCGCGATGGGCGTTGTCCTGCTCAGCGCCATCTCGCTCGCGGGTCTTTGGATCATCGCGTCGATCGCCTGGGCGAACTTCGGCCTGGTGATCCCGCTGGCCGCGGCGGTGCTGCTCGTGGCGGCGCTCGTGGTGCTGAACATGGGAGCGGGATACTTCATCGAAGGGCGCGCGCGACGCGCGGTGGCCGGCCTGTTCGGCGAGTACGTCTCGCCGGCGCTGGTCGAGCGGATGATGCGCGACCCCTGTCGCTACGCCTCGCAGGCGAGTGAGAACCGCGAACTCACGATCATGTTCGTCGACATCCGCGGTTTCACCCGAATCGCCGAGACGATGCAGCCCGAGGCGCTGCGCGAGTACATCAACACCTTCCTGACCGCGATCTCGGAAGTCGTGCATCGCTACGGCGGCACCGTCGACAAGTACATCGGCGACGCGGTGATGAGTTTCTGGGGAGCGCCGATCGAAGATCCCCAGCACGCAGATCACGCGGTCGCCGCCGCGCTGTCGATGCTCGACGAGGTCCAGCGACTGAATCTGGATTTCGAGGCCCGCGGCTTGCCGCTGATCCGCATCGGCGTTGGCGTCAACACCGGGGTCGTGCGGGTCGGCGACATGGGCTCGAAACTGCGCCGGGCCTACACGGTGATCGGAGACGCTGTCAATCTCGCGTCGCGCCTGGAAGGGTTGACCAAGGAATTCGATGCTCCGATCATCGTCGGCGAGACGACGATGACGCAGGCGCGCAACCACGGTTTCACCGAGCTTGGCAGGGCGCGGGTCAACGGCCGGCACGAACCGGTG
>JAHDXY010000226.1:0-5997 GCA_023384005.1 Burkholderiaceae bacterium
TGCCTGTCAACCAGGTCGCGAAATGCGTATAGCTATTTCTGAGACAGTGCACTAGTTCGTCGCCAGGCCGAGCGCCGCCCGGAAGCGGTTCTTCAGCGCGACGCCGTCGCGCGTCGGCATGACCCTGGGCACTTCGTCGCGAGCGATGTGCACCGCCGCGAACCCGGGCCCTTCGAGGCGGTGGATTCGCGCGCGCAGCGCGCCGATCGCGGCGAGATCGGAGACCTCCTCCGACCAGCCGAACGACGCCGCCGAGGCGATCGCTGCCAGCCCGACGCCGAGCGAGGTGTGGCTCGGCTGCATCCCGGTCTCGCCGTACAGGCCGTTGTCGAGCACGACGATCGAGAGGTTGCGCGGGCCGCGCGCGCCGATCGTCGCGAGCGCGCCCAGCCCCATCAGCTGTTCGCCGTCGCCGGTGAGCACCAGAACCGGACGGCTCGGCTGCGCGATGGCAAGACCGAGTCCGATCATCGCGGCGCCGCCCATCGCGCCCCACAGGTAGAAATTCGCGTCGTGGTCGCCCGCCGCGGCGGCGTCGTAGGTGGGAGAGCCCAGGCCAGTGACCAGCAGCAACGCGCCGCGCTCCTCGAGCAGTCGCGCGACGACGACGCGCCGATCGGGCCCGCGCACGCTCACCTCGGCCCGGCCCCGGCACGCCAGGCGCCCCGGCCTGCGGCGCGCTGCGGCGTGTCGAGCATCGGCGTGGTCAACGAGTCCACTTCTTTCGTCCCAGCATGCGCTGCGAAAGTAGAACCGCGACCGCCTGGTCCGAAGCGAAGGCGTCGTCGATCGCGGCCTGCACCGCGTCGGCGGCACGCGTCGGGTCGTCGACCCGGCGAACCGACACGCCCATCATCTCGAAGGCCTGCGGCGTGGCGCGGCCCATCGGCACCTGCCAGGGGTTGAACTCGGCCCACTCGCCGCGCATCGTGACCAGAACGACCAGCGGAAAGCGGCAGCTCGAGACCAGGCTCAGCATGTTCACGCAATTGCCCACGCCGCTCGATTGCATCAGCAAGACGCAGCGCTGACCTCCGAGCCAGGCGCCGCAGGCCGCCGCGACGCCTTCCTCCTCGGTGGTGAGCGGATAGGCGTCGATCTTCTCGCTCTCGTGGGCGCGGCGGATCAGCTCGCCGTGACCGGCATCGGGGACGTAGCAAAGCTGGCCGATCGCGTTGCCTTCGATCGTCGCGAACACCTTCTCGCGCCATTCCTTTCGTGTTCGCGCCACGACGGCTTCAGCGTGCGAAGGCGTCGCGCAACGCGGCCGCGCACAGCATGACCGCGTCCGCCGCCTCGTCGAGCACCTTTCCCATCAGCGCGAAGCCGTGGATCTGGCGCTCGAAGCACAGGTGCGTCGCGCGCGTGCCGGCGAGCGTCAGTCGCTGCGAGTACTCCAGTCCCTCGTCGCGCAGCGGGTCGTAGCCCGCGGTGAGCACGAAGGCCGGGGGGAGCGAGGAGTGGTCGTCGTGCAACAGCGGCGAGGCACGCCAGTCGGCGTCGTGTTCGTCGTCGCCGAGGTAGCGATGCGGCGCCGCGTCGCTGGTCGGTTGCCGGATAGATCAGCAACTGGAACACGATCGGCGGTTCGCCCGCGTCGCGCGCGGCGATCGCGACGACGGCCGCGAGATTTCCGCCGGCGCTGTCGCCGCCCACCGCGAGGCGCGTCGCGTCGATCGCCAGCTCGTTCGCGTGCGCGCGCACCCAGCAGGTGGCCGCGATGCAGTCGTCGACCGCGGCCGGAAAGCGATGCTCGGGCGCGAGCCGATAGTCGACCGAGACCACCGCGCAGCCGGCGCCATTGGCCAGTTCGCGGCACAGTGTGTCGTGGGTGTCGAGGTCGCCGATGGTCCAGCCGCCGCCGTGGAAGTAGACCAGCGCCGGCAGCGGGTCCGGGTCCTTCGCGCCGAGCGGGCGGAACATCCGCAGCGGGATCGGCCCGTGCGGGCCCTCGGCGCGCAGTTCACGCACCTGCGCGACCTCGGGCGGGGCCGGCTGCGTGATCGCGCGCCGCTCGCGGTAAGCGCGTCGCGCGTCCTGCGGCGCGAGCGTGTGCACCGGCGCGACGCCGCTCGCCTCGATCAGCTCGAGCAGTGCGCGGGCCTGTGGATGCAGCATGCTTGTCGTCTCCCCGAGCGACAGATGTTATCCGAGCGCAGCGCTGCCTGCGCGTCGGCGGTAGTATCGTCGGGCGACACAGGAGGCCCGATCATGGCGTCGACGTTCCGATCCACGAAATTGCGGCAGGCGGCGGGAATCCCGGCGCGGCGCCGGGTGCTCGCGGCGCTGTCCGCCGCGGGGACGCTGCTGTTGCCGCTGCGTCCATGGGCAGCGGTGCGCGCGACGCCGCCGCTCACCGAAGGACCGTTCTACCCGGAGAACTTCTCGCGCCAGCCACAACCGCGGCTGGTGCGCGGCGCGATCGAAGCCCAAGCGCTGCTGCATCTCGAGGGGCGGGTCGCGGCAATCGACGGCCACAGCGTCGCCGGCGCGCGCGTCGAGATCTGGCAATGCGATCCGCAGGGCAGCTATCACCACTCGCGCGACAGCCGGCCCGAGCAGCGCGACCCCCGGTTCGCCGGCTTCGGCTGGACCCTGAGCGACGCCGAGGGGCGCTACGCCTTCGACACGATTCGCCCGGTCCCCTACACCGGGCGCACCCCGCACATCCACCTCGCGGTGCAGGTTCAGGGGCGGCGCCGGCTCGTGACGCAACTGTTCGTCGACGGGGATCCCGGCAACGCGCGCGATGCGCTCTATCGCTGGCTTCCCGAGGACGCGCGCCGCCTGCTCACGATCGAACTCGAGCGCTCGGCGGGGGGCTCGCGCGCGCGCTTCGACATCGTCCTCGGGTGAGTGTTCGCGGGCGCCGCGCCGCGGTCCCTTTCGTCCTCGTCACGGTCTTTCTCGATGTCCTGGGCGTCGGGCTGATCATTCCGGTGCTTCCGGCGCTGGTGGCGGAGTTCGCGCCGCAGCCCGATCTGCAGGCGTATTGGTACGGTGCGCTGGTCGCGGGCTACGGACTGGCGCAGTTCCTCGCGGGTCCGCTGATCGGTGCGCTGTCCGACCGTGTAGGCCGGCGTCCGGTTCTGCTGGTGTGCCTGTTCGGTCTGGCGCTGCACTTCGCGTTGATCGCACTCGCCCCGTCGCTGCTCGCGTTGCTCGGCGCACGGCTGCTCGGCGGAGCCGCGGCCGCGACGATCCCGGTGGCGAACGCCTACGTCGCCGACCTCGTGTCGGAGAAGGATCGCGCACGCGGATTCGGGCAGGTGGGCGCGATGTTCGGCCTGGGTTTCATCGTCGGACCGATCGCCGGCGGGCTGTTGGGCGACGTCGACCTGCGCTGGCCGTTCCATCTCGCCGCGGCGCTGGCGCTGCTCAACGCGGCCTACGGGCTGGTCGTCCTGCCCGAGTCGCTGGCGCGTGGGGCGCGCACGCCGTTCACGCTGTCGAGAGCGAATCCTTTCGTCGCGCTGCGCTCGCTCGCGCGCACCCCCGGCGCAGGGCGGCCGGTGCTCGTGTTCGCGCTGCTCGGTTTCGCGCAGTTCATGTTGCACTCCACCTGGGTGCTGGTGACCGCGGCGCGCTTCGGTTGGGGGCCGCGCGAGGCGGGGCTGTCGCTGTTCGTCGTCGGCGTGGTGGCCGTACTGATGCAGGGCGTGTTTCTCGGGCCGTTGATCGAGCGTTTCGGCGAGCGCAGACTCGCCGTGATCGGGATGTGTTCGGGCGCCCTCGCATTCGTCGGCTACGCGGCCTTGCCCGAGGGGTGGATGATGTACCCGGTGATCCTGGCGAACCTGCTCGGCTTCGCCGCGGTGCCCTCGCTGCAGGCGCTGATCTCGAAGTCTTTCGAGGCCTCGCGCCAGGGCCTCGTGATGGGATCGCTCGCGTCGATCAACGGCGTGATGCTGGTGCTCGCGCCGCTCGCGGGCACCGCGCTGTTCGCGCAGGTTGCGCACCTTCCCGCCAGCGACCTGCGCCTGAGCGCGAGCTTCTTCGTCGGGGCGGTGCTGCAGGGGGCGGCGGCGTTGCTCGCCGCGCGCGGGGTCGTCGCGGCGTCCGCGCTCAGGGGCTGAGCGTCTCGAGGAAAGCGACCAGGTCGTCGATCTCGGCTTCGGTCAGCCGCAGTGGCCGTAGAATCGCCTCGCCGTCGGCGTGCAGTCGGTCGACGTCGAGTTCCGAGTAGTGGCGCACTACGTCGCGCAGCGTCGCGAGGCTTCCATCGTGCATGTACGGCGCGCTCGAGCGCAGGTTGCGCAGGCCCGGCGTCTTCCACTCGCCCCAGTTGCGATGCGCCAGGATCACGGTCCGGGTGCGCAGCGACACCTCGAGCGGGGTGCCCTCGGCGCGCTGGTCGTTGAAAGCCGAGAGCAGGTTGAACCGGTCGGCCTTCACGCGCCGGACTCCGGCGTGCCGGCCCGGGTCGACGCGACCCTGCGCGACGATGAACCGCATCCCGACGTCGTGAAACTCGCCGTTCGTGAACCGCGCCCCGACGTGGCACAGCGCGCAGTTGCCACGGCCCAGGAATATCTTCAACCCGCGCCTGGCGGCGTCCGGGTACGCGGCGAGCGCGGCGCGGTCGTCGCGTGCCAGCGCGTCGCGGAATCGGTCGAACGCGGCGGGCGCGGACACCAGCGTCTCGAGGTAGGCGGCGATCGCCTTGGCCAGCCCGACCGTCACGGCGTCGTCATCGTCGGGTGCCCCGAACAGCGCCGTGTACGCGCGACGCAGTTGCGGGTCGGCGCGAACCAGCGCGGCGAGCCGCGCCGGCGACGAGCCCATTTCGTGCGCCGCGAGCATCGGGCGGATCGACGCGGCCCACAGGCTGTCGGCGCCGCCGTCCCAGCCGAACCAGCGCTGCCAGGCGAGGTCGAACAGCGATTGCGTGTTGCGGTCGTGCTCGCCCAGGCCTCGCGCGCGCTTGCGCCCGTCGCTGAAACCGTGCTCTGGCGAGTGGCAACTCGCACACGACAACTGCGCGTTGGCCGACAGTCGCGGGTCGGAGAACAGCCGGCGCCCGAGCGCGATCGCCGTATCCAGGCCCGAGACGCGGTTGCTCGGATCGCGCGGCGCGCTGGCCGGCCACGGTCCGTGGCTGGCGATGCGGGCACGCTCGTCGGCGCTGAACTCCGCCGCACCGGGGTGCGCCGCCGCGGCCGGCCACGCCAGAGCCGACGCCAGCGCGAGCAGCAGCAACCTGGTCAACGCAGCATCGTGTCGTGGGTCAGGCGTTCGCTGCGCGACCCGACGCGCAGGTCGAACACCAGTTGCCAGCGCCCCGGCATGTGCAGCACCAGGCCGTCGGCGGTGAACCGGTTCTCGCCGGTGGCGGTGATGCGCGGCGCGTAGTTCATCGAGTGCCGGTGCTCGGGCATGACCGCGTCGAGCGCGACCGCGACGACCACGGCGCTCGGGTCGCGCGCGCAGGCGGCGGCCTCGAGCGCGAAGGGCTTGCCGACCTGCAAGGGAAGCGGATGCATCCGGTAGCCGAGCACGACGTCCGCCGATTCGACGCGCTCGAACCCGGTCCCCAACCTGCCGATCGCAGCGCACGGCGCGTCGGCCGACGCAACGCGCGCCTGGCTGGCCTGCCAGACCGGTTCGATCAGCCGCTGCGCGTTTCGCCACGCGATGCCCTCTGCGAGCGAGGCCGGCAGCGCCGAGAGCCAGGCGCGCGTGTATTCGGCGTGCACCGGGATGTAGTGCAGGCGCTCGGGAGTGAAGGTGTCGGTGCCCACCATGAAGCGCTCGGGGAACTCGCGAAAGGCTTCGAGCCAATCGGGGTCGACTCGCGCGGACGTGCCCATGTCGCTGCGATAGGCGAGGTCGGCGTAGAGGTTGCGATGGCGGCGCAACATCTCGCGCACCGCCTGCGGACGGTCGAAGCCCGAATGCGCCCAGAGCACCAGCGCATCCGGGTCCTGCCTGAAGATCCTTTCGATCGCGTCGGAGTCCGAATGCGCGTGCAGGATCAACCGGTACTGTTTCGCCAGC
>JAHDXY010000226.1:6007-7592 GCA_023384005.1 Burkholderiaceae bacterium
TTCCTGGCGTGGGCTTGGTTGCCCTTTGGGGGGTCATTTACAACGGGTTCGTGTTCCCCCGGCGCCCGCCCCGGCCCCCCGACGCCCAGGTCGGCGTCGGCGCCGTAGAGGTGGAATTCGCCGATCGCCGCGTAGCGGTGCGCGCGCAGGCGTTGCTCGACGTGCGCCGCGACGCCGTCGTCGCGCACCCAGGTCGAGATCTCCCCGCGGCTGCGATAGGGCCGCAGACTCGGAATCACCAGATCGGGCGCGGCCGCGTAGAGCTTTTGCGTGCCGTCGTCGTTCGAACTCGACACGAGCGCGCGCTTCAGACCAGCCTTTCGCATCAGCGCGATGACTTCCGCGGTCGGGACGACGTCCCAGGCGTCGTGGCTGTAGTGGACGTGGGCGTCGAACACCGGCAGCGGCTGCGCCGCGGCCGTCGCCGCGACGAGCGACATCAACAGGGCCAGGGCGGTCTTGCGCATCGTACGATGCTACCGCAGGAGCGCCTCGCGCACACGGGCTCGCATACACTTGTGGCGCCGCCGGATACTGCCCGCTCCGGCGCGGCGCCTTCGGGCGCCGACCGGGGCCGCGCCGCAAGGGAGACAACAGATGCCGCGATTCGCCGCCAACCTGTCGATGATGTACGGGGAGGTCGATTTCATCGAGCGCTTCGGAGCGTGCTCGCGCGACGGTTTCACCGCGGTCGAGTTCCTCTTTCCGTACGCGTACCCTTCGCAGCGGATCCGCGACGCGCTCGATCGCCACGGTCTCTCGCAGGTGCTGTTCAATGCCCCGCCCGGCGACTGGGACGCGGGCGAGCGCGGCACCGCGAGCCTGCCCGGTCGCGAGAGCGAGTTCCGCGACGGCATCGAGATGGCGATCGAGTACGCCAAGGTGCTCGATTGCCCGCGGGTGCACGTCATGGCCGGAGTGCTCGCGAACGAGGCGCAGCGCGCCGCGCATCGCGAGGTCTTCCTCGGGAATCTGGCCTGGGCGGCTGCGCGGCTCGGCGACGCGGGGCTGATCGCGCTGATCGAGCCGATCAACACCCGCGACATCCCCGGGTTCCTGCTCAACACGCAGGCCGACGCGCACGCGATCGTCGAACGGATCGGCGCGCCCAACCTGAAGGTGCAGATGGACCTGTACCACTGCCAGATCGTCGAGGGCGACCTGGCGATGAAGATCCGCAAGTACATCGCGGCAGTGGGTCACTTCCAGATCGCCGGCGTCCCGCAACGCCACGAGCCCGACGTGGGCGAGATCAACTATCCGTACCTGTTCGAGCTGATCGACGAGCTGGGCTTCGACGGATGGATCGGTTGCGAGTACCGGCCGCGCTCGAAAACCTCCGAGGGCCTTGGCTGGATGAAGGCGGTGCATCGGGCAAAATAGCGGTTTTCGGAGCGCACGATGGCGGCCAGCGCACGCCCTCCCGTCTATCAGTCGAAGATCGACTCGCTGCCGCTCGTCGGTCGCGGCAAGGTTCGCGACATCTACGCGCTGGGCGACGACCGCCTGCTGATCGTCACGACCGATCGGCTCTCGGCCTTCGACGTCGTGATGCGGGAAACGGTGCCGTTCAAGGGGATCGTGC
>JAHDXY010000227.1 GCA_023384005.1 Burkholderiaceae bacterium
GAGCCCGAACAACGACGAACGACGTTTCTACCTGCTCGCGGCGATCGGAGCCGCGGTCACGGCGGCGGGGCTGTGGGCCGCGCACCTGATGGAAACCGAGGGCCACATCATCACGGGGATGAACAACCACATCGTGTGGGGGATGCCGCACGTGTTCGCGATCTTCCTGATCGTCGCGGCCTCGGGGGTGCTCAACGTCGCTTCGATCGGGTCGGTGTTCGGCGAGACGCTCTACAAGGCCCGCGCTCCGCTCTCTGGCCTGCTGTGCATCGCGATGCTCGCCGGCGGCCTGATGGTCCTGATGCTCGACCTCGGACGCCCGGAGCGGATCATCGTCGCCGCCACGCACTACAACGTCACTTCGGTGTTCGCCTGGAACGTGCTGCTCTACTCCGGCATGTTCGCGCTGGTGGCCGTCTATCTGTGGACCCTGCTCGAGCGGCGCTTTAGCCGGTTCTCGCGTCCGGTCGGCGTCGCGGTGTTCGTCTGGCGTCTGATTCTCACCACCGGCACCGGGTCGATCTTCGGCTTTCTCGTGGCGCGCGACGCCTACGCCTCGGCGCTGCTCGCGCCGATGTTCGTCGTGATGTCGTTCGGCTGGGGGCTCGCCGTGTTCTACCTCGTGCAGGCGGCGGTCTACGCCTGGAACGGGCGCGAGCTTCCCGGCGAAGCGCAGCGGCGCATCAACCGGCTGCTGGGCATCTTCGTCGCGGCCTCGCTGTATCTGGTCGCGGCGCATCACCTCACCGGACTGTACTTCGCGCGACAGTCGGCGTACGAGGCCTTCGTCCTGCGCGACGGCGGCATCTACACGCTGCTGTTCTGGGGCGGGTTCGTGCTGCTTGGCAGCGCCGTGCCCCTGACGCTGATCTTCGCGCGCGGGCTGGGCCGGCCGCGGCACACGCTGATCGCCAGCGCGCTGGTCATCGCCGGCGCCTTCGCCGAGCTCTACGCATTCATCATCGGCGGACAGGCCTGGCCTCTGGTGCTGTTTCCCGGCGCGACGGTGAGCAGCAGTTTCATGGACGGCGCGGTCGTTCCGTACGCGCCCTCGGCGGCGGAGCTGATGCTCGGACTCGGTGGCGTCGGCGTCGCGTTTCTCGTTTCAGTGCTCGGCATCCGGGTGCTGGACCTCGTTCCCTACGATCCGCCGGCGCCCGGCGCATCGGCCGACACCGCGCCGCAGCCGCCTCGACCCGCGCCACCCGCCGCCGGAGCGCCCGAGCAGGCCACGCAGGGGAGCTGACCGCGAATGGCGCGCTGGCTCGTCTGCGGCGCCCGCCGCTCATCCGGCAAGACCACGTTCGCGATCGGCCTGTGTGCCGCGCTCGCACGCCGCGGCCTGTCGGTGCAGCCCTTCAAGAAGGGCCCCGACTACATCGACCCGATGTGGCTCGGCCGTGCCGCCGGTCGCGCCTGCCGCAACCTCGATCCGCACGTGTCGGGCTGGGACGATGTCCACGCCGCCTTCACGCGCTTTTCGTCGCGCGCGCAGTTCAGCGTGGTCGAGGGCAACCTCGGGCTGCACGACGGACTGGCGACCGACGGCAGCGACAGCAACGCGGCGCTGGCGCGCGAACTCGGGCTGAGCGCGATCCTGCTGCTCGACGCGCAAGGCACTTCGCGCGGCATCGCCGCGCTCGCGCTCGGCCAGCAGGCGTTCGACCCCACCGTGCGCTTTGCCGGCGTCGTGCTCAACCGGGTGGGCGGCGCGCGCCACGAGGCGAAGCTGCGCGATGCGATCGAACGCCACACCGACCTGCGCGTGCTCGGCGCGATCCCGAACGATGCGTCGCTGGCGATCGCCGAGCGTCACATCGGACTGGTGCCGAGCAACGAATCGGACGACGCCGCGCGCACGATCGCGCGGCTGGCCGACGCGATCGAAAGCCACGTCGACCTCGCGCAGCTGATCGGCGACGGACACGGCCCGGCGCAGTTCGATCGCGCACGCCCCGAGCGCGACGCGGGCGACGAGCCGGTGCGCATCGCGATCGCCCGCGACCAGGTCTTCGGCTTCTACTACCCCGACGACCTGGAGGCGCTGCAGGCCGCAGGAGCCGAACTGGTCGCGTTCGACACCCTGCGCGACGGCGCCCTGCCGCGAGCCGACGGCCTGCTGATCGGCGGCGGATTTCCCGAGTCGCGCGCCGCCGGCCTGCAGGCGAATGCGGCACTACGCGCGGACCTGAAACGCAAGATCGATTCCGGCATGCCCGTGTACGCGGAATGCGGCGGCCTGATGTACCTGTCGCGCTCGATCACCTGGAACACGGCCCGCTACGAGATGGTGGGCGCGATCGCGGCCGACGCGGTGATGCGCGCGCGCCCGGTGGGCCGCGGTTACGTGCGTCTGCGCGAGACCGGACTGCTGCCGTGGCCGCCGGCGCAGCCCCCCGCGCAGTCCCTCGCGCAGTCCCTCGCGCAGTCCCTTGCGCATGAACCCGCGCATGAACCCGCGCATGAACCCGCGCATGAACCCGCGCATGAACCCGCGCATGAGCCCGAGCATGAGCCCGAGCATGAGCCCGAGCATGAGCCCGAGCATGAGCCCGCGCATGAGCCCGCGCATGGCACGGAGGTCGTCGCGCACGAGTTCCATTACTCGGCGCTCGAAGGCCTGCCCGACGACACGCGCTTCGGCTTCGAGGTCCTGCGCGGACACGGTATCGACGGGACGCACGACGGCGTCGTGCAGGGCAACCTGTTCGCCTGCTACGCGCACCAGCGCAGCGTGGGCACGAACCGCTGGGCGCAGCGCTTCGTCGCGTTCGTGCGCGCCTGCAAGCTGCGCACGGTCGCCGATCGCGTCGTCGAGCAGCCTGCGGGCGTCGCAGCGCAGCGCACGGCGCACGCGCTCGCCACCGGCAGCCTCGTCGAATGAGCTCCGATGCCGGACCGCCTGTGGTGCTGACGCCGGCCGCCGCTTCGCGGATCCTGAGCGAAGCCGACGCCGCCGACCTCGACGAGGTCCTGATCCGTTTCGCCGCGTGCGTCGGCGAGGACGGAACAACAATCGAGTACGGCATGGGCTTCGACGAACGCCGCGAGCAGGACACGGCAATCGACATCGACGGCGTCACGATCCTGATCTCGCCCCCTTCGCTCGACCTGCTCGCGGGAACGACCGTGGATTTCGTCGAGATCTCCCCGGGAGAACATCGTTTCATCTTCGCCGCGCCCGAGCGGGGCCGAACGCCGGGCAGCAGCCCGAAGGCGAAGGGAGGCGGCGATGTCCGGGGGTGAAGTCGCGCTGGTCGGAACAGGTCCGGGCGACCCCGATCTGCTCACGATCCGGGCGCTGCGTCTGATCGAGCGCGCCGACGTCGTCCTGTACGACAACCTGGTGTCACCCGCGATCATGGCGATGGTCGGCGCGTCGACCCGGCGCGTCTATGTGGGAAAGCAGCGCAACCGTCACGCGATGCGTCAGGAGTCGATCAACGAACTGATGGTCGAACTCGCCCGCGAGGGCCAGCGCGTCGTGCGGCTGAAGGGGGGCGACCCGTTCATCTTCGGGCGCGGCGGCGAGGAGATCGAGACCCTGTCCGAGCAGGGAATCCGCTTCGAGGTGGTCCCCGGAATCACGGCGGCCAGCGGAGTGGCCGCGTACGCCGGCATCCCGCTCACCCATCGCGCCTACGCGCAGGCCTGCGTGTTCATCACCGGCCACCTGCAGGACGGCTCGATGAACCTCGATTGGCCGATGCTGGCCAGACCGCGCCAGACGATCGTCTGCTACATGGGATTTCTCGGACTCGACGAGTTGTGTCGCCAACTTGTCGCGCACGGCCTGCCGGCGTCGACCCCGGCGGCGATCGTGCAACAGGGCACGCAGCCGACGCAACGCGTGGTCACCGGAACGCTGGAGTCGTTGCCGCTGCTCGCCGCGCAGGCCAGCCTGCGCGCGCCGACGCTGATCATCGTCGGCGACGTGGTGCGCCTGCGCGAGAAGCTGCAGTGGTTCGAGCGCCGTGGCGCCGCGCAGGCCGAGGCGATCGAGTCGCCGCACTCCGCGAACTGAAACCGGCTCCGGATCAGCGCGAGAACTGGGAGCTGCCCGATCCCTGGCCGAGGCTCTCGCCGGTATCGGAGCGCGACGCCCCGTCGATGCGCTGCTCGATCGCGAACACTGCCGCTTCGACGCGCGACGCGAAACCGAGCTTGGAGAGGATGTGGCGCACATGCAGCTTGACGGTGTCGTGACTGATCCCGAGCTCGCGCGCGATCGCCTTGTTGCTCAGCCCGCGCGCGACGTAGAGGAGGATCTCGCTCTCGCGCGCCGTGAGCTGGTCGAGCGAAGATGTGCGCTCTTCGCGCGGGCGCCCTTCGTCGGAGAGCAGGCTCGCGAGGCGCGCGGCCATCGCGGGGGCGACGACCAGCTCTCCCTTGACCGCGCGCGCGATCGACTCGACGATGTCGGTGGGCTCCATGTCCTTGAGCAGATAGCCGCGAACGCCCATGCGCAGCGCCTGCGCAAGGTCGTCCTTCGAATCGCTCATCGTGAGCACGACGACAGGCACCTCGAGTCCTTCGTCGCGAAAGCGACGCAGCAGCCGCAGTCCGTCGGTTGGCGTCATGCGCAGATCCATCACGGCGAGGTCGGGGCGCTCGGTGCGCAGCAGCTCGACCGCTTCTTCGGGATTTCCGGTGGTCGCGGCAACCTTCATCCCGGTATGCGCCTCGATCAGCTCCCCCAGACCGAGACGGCAAAGACCGTGGTCGTCGATCAGGACGACGCGGTGCACCTTGCTCAACTCGCGCTCCTGATCGACTCGCGCGCCGGAAGCGCGAGCGTGACAATGGTTCCGCCCTGGGCCGAGTTGCCGACTTCGAGCCGCCCGCCCAGCGTCGCAGCGCGCTCGCGCATGATCTCGATCCCGAAATGCCCGCCACCCGAGGGCCCGTTCGCGCCGCCCGGCGCGCAGGCCCCGGCCGCGATCCCCGCACCGTCGTCCTCGATCGTCACGCGCAGCTCGCGCCCCTGGCGGGCCAGCCTGACGCGCGCGTTGCGCGCGTTCGAGTGCTTGCGCACGTTCGCGAGCGCCTCCTGCACGATCCTGAACACCTGAACCTCGCGTTCGGCATCCAGATCGAGGTCGCGCACGTCGTTCTCGAGCGTCAGCCGGATGCCGGAATCGTCGAAAAAGCTGCGCGCGGTGCCCTCGAGTGCCCGCTCGAGTCCCTGCGCGTCCATCCCGGCGCGGAAGTGCGTGATCAGCTCGCGCATGCGCCGGTTGACCGAACCGAGTTCGCCCGTGACGTCGCTGCAGTACTTGGCAGCGCGCTGGCTGTCGTTGCCTTCGATCGCGCTGGCCAGCAGCGGCATGCGCATGCGCACGAAGGTGAGCGATTGCGCCAGCGAATCGTGGATCTCCCCTGCCATCGCCTGGCGCTCCTCGATCAGCCGGGACTGCAGCTTTTCGCGTTCGAGCTTCGCGTTCTCCAGCGCCAGTCCGAACAGCTGCCCCACCGGGCGCAAAAGGTGGATCACCTCGGGCCGAAGGCTGTTGACCTCGTCGAAGAACAGCGTGCACACCCCGACCGAACGGCCCTTGTACTCGAGAGGAATCGCCACGCTGCCCGCGCAGGTCTGCCCGAGAAGCGGGTCGGGTAGCCGGTCGATGCGGGGATCGATCCTGGGGTCGCTGCCGAGTTCGCAATGCTGCGTCCCGCCGCAACCGCCGCAGGATTCGAGCGACCCCTCGAGCGCGTCGGCCGAAACGCCCCAGGCGGCGATCAGCCGCGGTTCGTCGCTCTCGGCGGTGAGCGCGCGCACGGCGCCGGCACGCGCGCCGGCGAGCCGCACGACGGTCACGAGAAAGGCCTCGAGCATCGAGCGTGGCTCGTTGAACACCTTTCGGCTGGAATTCGCATTCAGGTCGTTGGCCGCCTGTGCGTCGCCCGCCTGTACGTCGCGCGCCTGTGCCCGAAGCTCGGGCGGGCGCGACTTGCCGCTCGCCGCAGAGGGCGCCTTCGAAGACCGCGGCCGAACGCCCGCCGGCGACCTGCGCGAGCGCGCTGTCACCGACTCGGTCGCGTTCGCGACCGCCGGTCTCGGGTGGGTGGAACTCATCGTGCCTCCAACGGCCCTCGTCCTCGTGAAGCGACGCGGCGCGAGCGTGCTCCCATTCGATTCGAGTTTACACGGCGATCACCCAAACGGGTAATGACGCCGCCCCCCGTCATGCTTATGGACAGCGCGGCGCCCTGGATAGCCTAATGTCGCAGGGAAATCCGGCATGTGCGACTCGCTGCGTGGTTTCGCTCGCGGTTGTTCGGCGCCCTTGCCGCGCGGCCTCTGGCACGATCCGGTCCCCGACGAACTACGATGCCGCCCGCCACGATCCACGACCCCATCGCCGCGCCGCTCGCCGGCGCGCGCACCGAGACGCGCACGACCACCTGCTACATGTGTGCCTGCCGTTGCGGAATTCGCGTGCACCTGCGCAACGGCGAGGCGCGCTACATCGACGGCAACCCCGAACACCCGCTGAACAAGGGCGTCATCTGCGCCAAGGGCGCGTCCGGCATCATGAAGCAGTACTCGCCGGCGCGCCTGACCAGGCCACTGCTGCGCAAGGCAGGCAGCGATCGCGGCGCCGGGGAGTTCGACGAGATCTCCTGGGAGCAGGCGTTCGCGATGCTCGAGGAGCGCCTGGCGAAGATCCGCGCCACCGATCCCAAGAAGTTCGCCCTGTTTACCGGGCGCGACCAGATGCAGGCGCTCACCGGCCTGTTCGCGCGCCAGTTCGGAACACCGAACTACGCCGCGCACGGCGGATTCTGCTCGGTCAACATGGCCGCCGGGATGATCTACACGATCGGCGGCTCGTTCTGGGAATTCGGCGGCCCCGACCTGGAGCGCGCCCGCTTGTTCGTCATGATCGGCACTGCGGAGGACCACCACTCGAATCCGCTGAAGATCGCGATCTCGAAGTTCAAGCGCGACGGCGGGCGCTTCATCTCGATCAACCCGATCCGCACCGGCTATTCGGCGATCGCCGACGAATGGGTACCGATCCGCCCCGGCACCGACGGCGCGCTGCTGCTGGCGCTGATCCACGAGATCATCGCGCTCGGGCTGTACGACCGCGAATTCCTGGTGCGCAACACCAACGCCGGCCAGCTGGTCGACGTCGACGAGACGCACGACGAGTTCGGCATGTTCGTGCGCACCGAGGTGCCCGGCGAGGAAGGCTGTTTCGATCCGCAGAACAAGCTGTGGTGGGACCGCGTCACCGACCGGCCGGTGGTGACGCACTCGGAGGGGGCCGATCCGTACCTGCACGGTACTTTCGCGCTGCCTGACGGCACGGCGGTGAAGCCGGCGTTCCAGCTGCTGCGCGATCGCGTCGAGCACTACACGCCCGAATGGGCGTCGGGCATCACCGGCATTCCGGCCGCGACGATCCGCCGGCTGGCGCACGAGATGGGCGTCACCGCGCGCGACCACCGCATCGAGCTGCCGATCGCCTGGACCGACGCCTGGGGCAAGGAACACGACACGGTCACCGGC
>JAHDXY010000228.1 GCA_023384005.1 Burkholderiaceae bacterium
GAAGGCCGCGCCGAAGAAGGCCGCGCCGAAGAAGGCCGCGCCGAAGAAGGCCGCGCCGAAGAAGGCCGCGTCGAAGAAGGCCGCACCGAAGAAGGCCGCACCGAAGAAGGCCCCGTCCAAGTCGGCCGCGCCGACCAAGCCCGCGATCGGAAAATCCGCCGGCGACTAGCGCGCAGCGCCCCGCGCCGAAGCAAGCCTTCGTCGGTGAACATGCTGCTGTCGGACTGGGTGTTCGGCTACGGATCGCTGATCTGGAACCCGGAGATCGAATTCGATCGGGCAATCCTGGCGCGAGCGCACGGCTACCACCGGGCGTTCTGCATTCGCTCCACGCGCTATCGCGGCACGCCGTCCCGGCCCGGTGTCGTGCTGGGGCTGGATCGCGGCGGCAGTTGCGTGGGCGTGGCGATGCGCCTGAGGCATCCGAAGCGGCGCGAGTCGATCTCGCGGCTCTACGATCGCGAGATGCTCAACAACGTCTACACGCCCACGCTGGTCGCGGTCACGTTGCGCAGCGGCGCGCAGATCCGTGCGCTGAGCTTCGTTGCCGACCGCACCAGCCCGGCCTACGAGCGACTGAGCGACACGCAGATCATCGAACGGCTGCGCGATTGCTCGGGCAAGCGGGGCGCAAACCGCGACTACGCGATCAACACCTTTCACGCGCTGCACGAGCGCGGCGTGCACGACGCTCGCCTTTCGCGGCTCGTGCATCGCCTGCTCTCGGGCGATCTGGCCGACTGAAGGCCGCGACTGAAGGTCGCGACTTCAGGCTCCGCCGTCGCGCGACCGCGCCGTGTCGCGATCGCCGGGAATCGCGCGGTGCAGCCTGAGCGGCACCCGTTCGCGTCGACGGCGCATCCGGATGTTGAGCATCTCCACCACGACCGAGAACGCCATCGCGAAGTAGACGTAGCCCTTGGGCACGTGCGTGCCGAAGCCTTCGGCGACGAGGACGACGCCGATCACCACGAGGAAGCTGAGCGCGAGTACCTTGACGGTCGGATGACGGTCGACGAACTCGCCGATCGGGCGCGCGCCGACCATCATCACGCCGACCGCGACCAGCACCGCGACCACCATGATCGAGACCTCGTCGACCATGCCCACCGCCGTGATCACCGAATCCAGCGAGAACACGAGATCGATCAGCGCGATCTGCACCATCATCGCGCCGAAAGTCGCCGTCGCCGCGGCTGGTGCGTCCGGCGAAGCTTCCACCGGGCCCTCGAGCGAGTTGTGGACCTCGTGCACGCTCTTCCACAGCAGGAACAGCCCGCCAAGGATCAGGATCAGGTCCCGTCCGGAAATCCCCCGGCCGAACACGCTGAACCACGGCGCGGTCAGTTGCATCACCCAGGCGATCGACAGCAGCAGCAGCACGCGCATCACCATCGCCAGCGACAGGCCGATCAGCCGGGCGCGCTGGCGCTCGTGCTCGGGAAGCCGTCCCACCAGGATCGACAGGAAGATGATGTTGTCGATTCCGAGAACGACCTCGAGCGCGATCAGCGTCGCAAGCGCAATCCACGCGTTGGGGTCCGCGAACCAGTCCATCCATTCCTCCTGCGGTGACGATCCGAGCAGCGATATTACCGGGCACGCTGTTTGCGATGCGCGACTGTCAGCGTATCGTCAAGCTTGCGCGCGCATAGTGCCGGCGTGTCTCCTCCGTCTCCTAGACTGGAGTTATGCCCGGCCGTCGCGCCGGGCTTCTTTTTTCCGACATGCGCAGCGAAAGCCGCCGTACCCGCCACCGCGTTCGCGCGCGCGAGCGGACGTGAACGACCGACCCGCGCCGGATGCACGCCGCGCGCTTCGCAGATGCGCGCGCGGATTCGCCCTGCTGGCGCTCGCGATCGCGCTCGGCGGGTGCGCGCTCTCGCCGCGCGAAGCGCAATCGCGCATCGACCGGCTGGTCGCGGCCGCTCTGGACGAATGGCGCGACTGGGGCCGGCAACAGGTGCGTTTCGACGCCGACGGTGGCCTGTGCGCAGTACTGCCCGACGGCAGCTGCCGCAGCGTCGACGACGGCTGCGGGCGCGAGCGCTCGTCGCGCCATTGCGCGCTGGTGAACCGCTACTGGCCCGGGGTATCGCGCTATCGCCACCCCTGCGAACGCACCGACCTGTGCGAGGCGACGCTCCCGGCGAGCGCGCGGACCGAGCGCACCGAACCGTGGTCGGCCGCTTTCGTCAGTCACCTCTACCGCAGGGCGGGGTTCAGCGTGCTGGAGTTCCTGTTCAGCGACACGCACGCTGACTACGTACTCGCGACGCGCGAAGGCCGCATGCCGCTGTTCGAGTTGCTCGCGGTGCCGGTCGCGCCGAGTCGTGGCGACCTGCTGTGCGCGGTGCGCGGACCCGGCAAGGCGATCGGCCCGCCGATGATCGACTGGATCTCGGCGCAATGGAGCGCGCGCGCCTTCACGCCGATGCATTGCGACCTCGTGGTCGAGGTCTCGCGTGAGCGCGGCGTAGCGCGCATCGTCGGCGGGAACGTCGAACAGGCGGTGTCGATGCGCGAAGCGCCGCTCGGCTCCGCGGGAAGGCTCGACTGGGCGCCTCCGCCCGCGCCCGGCTGGCTTCTCGTGCTGCGGCTGCGCGAACGCCGTTCCGATTTTGGCGAAATGGCGCGCTGACGTAAGATCACGCTACAAGAGCGCGCTGGCTGATCTCCTGCGAGCGCAGCGCCGACGAATCGAATCTGGGAGACACGATGAAGACCATGACGTCACGCGCCATCGGCGCCGCACTCGCGATTTCCGCTTCCCTGCTTGCAAGCGCCGCGCAGGCCGGCACGATCACCGTGATCACGTCGTTTCCGAAGGAACTGACCCAAGCCTACAAGTCCGCGTTCGAGAAGAAGAACCCGGACATCAAGGTCGAGATCCTGAACAAGAACACGACCGCGGCGATCGCGACGATCCGCGAGGCCGCCGATGGCCAGCGCCCGGACGTCATGTGGGCCTCGGCCCCGGACGCCTTCGAGGTGCTCTCGCGCAACAAGCTGCTCGCGCCTGCCAAGGGGCTCGCCAACCCCGACGCGCCCGAGAAGGTCGGAAGCTTTCCGCTGAACGACCCCGAAGGGATGTACCTGGGTCAGGCGATCGCCGGCTACGGGCTGATGTGGAACACCCGCTACATGGCCGCGCACAAGCTGCCCAAGCCGGCCGAGTGGGGCGACCTCGCCAAGCCGGTCTACTTCGGTCACGTCGCGATGTCCTCGCCTTCGCGCTCGGGCACCACCCACCTCACGGTCGAGACGATTCTCCAGGCCGAGGGCTGGGACAAGGGCTGGTCGCAACTGCTGCAAGTGAGCGGCAATATGGCGGCGATCACCGACCGCAGCTTCGGCGTTCCCGACGGCGTGAACAACGGCCAGTTCGGAATCGGACTGGTGATCGACTTCTTCGGCCTCGCCGGGCGCTACTCCGGGTTTCCGGTGGAGTTCGTCTACCCGACGCGCACCGCGGTGGTGCCGGCCAACATCGCGCTGGTCGCCGGCGGTCGCAACGCCGAGGAAGCGAAGAAGTTCATCCAGTTCTCGCTGTCCGAAGAGGGCCAGCTGCTGCTGCTCGACCCGAAGATCAGCCGTCTGCCGATCCTGCCCAAGCTGTACAGCCACCCGCAGATGCCCAAGGACTACCCGAACGCCTTCGAGATCGCCAAACGCGCGAAGGTGAACTTCAACAACGATCTCTCTGGCGACCGCTATTTCCTGGTCGTCTCGCTGTTCGACCAGACCGTGACCTTCAGGCTGAAGGACCTCCAGGCCGCCACCAGGGCGATCCACGAGGCCGAGGCGAAGTGGGGCGGAAAGCCCAGCGGCGACGCGGCGCGACTGATCAAGGAAGCACGCGACCTCGCCTACACGCCGATCGTCGGCGAGAAACTCGCGGGCGACAAGAACTACCTCGCGCTGTTCACCAAGAGCAAGAAGGACGCAGCCGTCACCAAGCAGCTCTCGGCGCTCGAAGAGCAGTGGAGCACAAAGGCGCGCGCCAACTCCGACCGCGCGACCGAGGTCGCCAGGCAGGCCGTGGCGCTGAAGAAGTGACGGCGCGGCACCGTCGGACGCGCCCGCCGCCGGGCGCGCTGCGCGGCCGCGCCCGATGATGACCGCCGCGGCCAGGGTCGCGCCCCAATCGGCGAGGCGCTTTCCGCCCCTCGGCCCGCTGCTGGTCGCCGCGCTCATCCTCGCGTTCCTCGTCGCGTTCCTTGTGCTGCCGGTGGGCAGCGTCGTGTACACGGCCTTCTCCGACGGAGCCGGCGGCTTCACGCTGGGCCACGTCAGCGCGGCGATGCAGCAGTCGCTGTTTCGCGAATCGTTCTGGAACAGCTTCGCGGTGGCCTGCTGGTCGGTGCTGTTCGCGACGCTGATCGCGGTGCCTCTTGCGTATTTCACCGTGCGCTTCGATTTCCGCGGCGCGCTGCTGATCCAGACGCTCGGCGTGCTTCCGCTAGTGATGCCGCCGTTCGTCGGCGCGGTCGCGATGCAGCTGATCTTCGGGCGCAGCGGCTCTGTGAACCTGCTCCTGGGCGACGCCTTCGGCATCAACATCCCGTTCATGCAGGGCCTCACCGGAGTTGTCTTCGTCGAGGCGATCCACTATTTCCCGTTCATCCTGATGAACCTCGTCGCGGCAATGCGCAACATCGACGGCGCGATGGAGGAGTCGGCGATGAACCTCGGCGCGCGCGGCTGGAGGCTGTTTCGCCGCGTGATCTTCCCGCTGTCGCTGCCCGGCTACGTGGCCGGCGCGTCGCTCGTGTTCGTCAAGGTGTTCGACGACCTGGGCACGCCACTGGTGCTGGGGCAGACCAACATGCTCGCGCCGCAGGCTTACCTGCGCATCACCTCGGTCGGTCTGGACGACCCGCTCGGCTACGTGATCAGCGTCGTGATGATCGTGCTCTCGATCCTCGCGCTTTGGCTCTCGGCGCGCTCGCTCAAGGGGCGCGACTTCGCGACGACGCAAAAGGGAGGCACGACGCTGCGCAAGCGCAAGCTGGTGGGCTGGGAGAACGCGGCGGTTTCGCTGTGGATCGTCGCGCTGCTCGCGGTCACGCTCTCGCCGCACATCGGCTTGCTGCTGATGTCGTTCTCGAAGGTATGGAGCTTCTCGGTGCTGCCCGAGGGCTTCACGCTCGAGCACTACGAAACGATGTTCAGCGACTCGGGCCGCATGATCAGCAACACGCTGATCTATTGCGGCGTCGCGGCGCTGATCGACGTCGTTCTCGGCGTGGCGATTGCCTACCTGATCCTGCGTACCAGGATCATCGGACGGCACTGGCTCGACTGGATCTCGAGCGCTGCGCTCGCGATCCCCGGCGTCGTGCTCGCGATCGGATTCCTGCGCGTGTTCCGCGACGTCGACCTGCCCTTTGGCGGCGGCCCGGTCACCGGCACGGCGCTGGTCATCGTGATCGCTTATAGCATCCGAAGGCTCCCCTACGCGGTGCGCTCGTGCCTGGCCGCGCTGCAGCAGGTGCACGCCTCCCTGGAAGAGGCCGCGCAGTCGCTGGGGGCGAAGCGCCTGTCGGTGATCCGTCGAATCGTGATCCCGCTGATGACCGGCGGCATCCTGGCCGGATTCATCACCAGCTTCATGACCGCCGCGGTGGAGCTCTCGGCGACGATCATGCTCGTCACCCGGGAGAGCCAGGCGCCGATGTCCTACGGCATCTATCTCTACATGCAAAGCGCCGCGGGGCGCGGCCCCGGTGCGGCGCTCGGCGTGCTCGCGGTGCTGATCGTCGCGCTGGGCACCTACTTCTCGCACCGCGTCGCCGATCGCGCCGCGGGGCATACGGGAGCGGCGGGATGACACGCACGCGCCTGGCATCGAGCGGATACAAGCGATGAATCCACACAAGAAGATCTCGGTCGAATGCCGCAACATCGAGCTTTCCTTCGGCTCGACGATTGTGTTGCGCGATGTCGACCTCATGATCGAGCCGGGCGAGTTTTTCGCGCTGCTCGGCCCTTCGGGATCGGGCAAGTCCACCCTGCTGCGCCTGATCGCGGGGTTCAACCGCCACCAGAGGGGCGAACTGCTGGTCGACGGGCGCGACATCACGCCGGTGCCGGCGCACGAACGCAACATCGGGATGGTGTTCCAGAATTACGCGCTGTGGCCGCACATGAGCGTGTTCGACAACGTCGCCTTCGGGCTGGTCGAGCGCAGGGTCGCGCGCGCCGAGATCCGCAGACGCGTCGGGACGGCGCTCGAGATGGTCGGGCTGGGTTCGCTCGCCGCGCGCCGCCCGGGGCAGCTCTCCGGCGGACAGCAGCAGCGCGTCGCACTGGCGCGAACGATCGTGATCGAACCACAGGTGCTGCTGCTCGACGAGCCGTTGTCGAACCTGGACAAGAACCTGCGCGTGCAGATGCGCGAAGACCTGCTCACCTTGCAGCGAAAGCTCGGCGTGACGACCATTTTCGTCACCCACGACCAGGAAGAGGCGATGACCACCGCGGATCGGATGGCGGTGCTCGACCAGGGGATCGTCCAGCAGGTCGGGCCTCCGATCGATCTGTTCGACAACCCGGTCAACCGCTTCGTGGCGAATTTCGTCGGCACGACCAACCTGATCGAAGGCGAAGTCGTCTCGGCCGATGCCGCGACGATCCGTTTCTCCGCGACCGGGATCGGCGAGATCGCGGTGCCTGCCACTACCGGCGCGCCGCGATCGGGCAAGGCCTGCGTGACGCTGCGCCCGCATACGCTTCGCCTCGCGCGCACGCGCCCAGTGGGCGACGACGGCCAAGTCTGGACCGAGGGCTGGGTCGAGCACAGCGAGTTCCTCGGGGAGTTCGCGCGCTACCGCGTGCGCGTCGGCGAGCTCGCGCTGCTGTCCGACGAAGCGCACCGCCTGGGCGGCGCGCTCTACAAGCCGGGCGAAACGGTCGCGGTTGGGATCGAGCCGCGCGAGACCCGCTGCATCGCCTGAACGGCGTACACGCAGCCGGTCAGCGGCAAGCACCCGTCTCGAGTTCGCGCCAGGCCGAACTACGGCCCGACGCCACCGAGGTCATCAACCCACCGACGTCGATCCGTGCACCGCTCGCCGGGGAAAGCGCGGCGCCGAAGCGCCCTTGCCCGCCGGCCTGGCGCGCGACGCGCGCCGGCGCCGATGCACCTCCGGACCATGCGAGCGCCCCGAGCGCCTCGATGACGGCGGTCGACTCCGCGAGAGCCTCGATCAGCACCGGTGCGCGGCCGAGCACAGCGTGTCGCTGGCCCGCTTCGAGGATCACGTCGTCGGGCGAACCGTCTTCGGTGATCCACAGCGTGCCCGATTGGCAGGCGATCGTCGCCGGACCGGCGCCGCGCAGCCACAAGAACTGCTTGCGCGCCAGCGCGGCGGTCGTGCAGACGGCGGGGGTCTTGCTCATTTCACTGCTCCTTCGACGCCCCGGAGCAGCGTCTATTGCATTCATGGCAGGAATGCGACG
>JAHDXY010000229.1 GCA_023384005.1 Burkholderiaceae bacterium
CCGACCGCCTGGTCGTTCCGTTCGGGCCGGGGCAGCGCGTGGTGCTCTCGGGCGACGCGTCGGCGTCGAGCAAAGGCGGGAAGTTCGAGATCCTCGGCAAGTTGCGCGCCGACGAGGGCCGCATCGAGATCGGCGGCGGCGACGTGCCGAGCCTGCCCGAAGACGTCGTGATCGCCGGCGCGCCACGCCGCGAAGCGAGCGCCGCCGCGCGCGATCCGGCCGAGAAGCTTCGCGTCGGCGCCGACGTGACGGTCGACCTTGGCAAGAACCTGAAGGTGCACGGCAAGGGCATCGACGCGCGAATCTCCGGAGAGCTCAGGCTGCGCGGCACGCTGCCCGACGCGCCGCGCGCCTTCGGCACGGTCACGGTGCTCGACGGCCGCTACCTGGCTTACGGGCAGCAGTTGCAGATCACCCGTGGCCGCGTGATCTTCAATGGCGCGCTCGACAACCCGGTGCTCGACATCGTCGCGATGCGCCGCGAGCAGCCGGTGGAAGCGGGCGTCGCGCTGGTCGGGACCGTTCTCTCGCCGCAGGTGCGGCTCACGTCCGACCCCGACGTGCCGGACGCCGAGAAGCTCTCCTGGCTGGTGCTGGGCGTGCCGCTCGAGGGCGCGCAGTCGGGCGCGCAGGGTGCGGCGCTCAAGGCAGCCGCGGCGACGCTTTTCGGCAGCAACGACGGCGGGTTGAGCGGCGGACTCGGCGATACGCTCGGGCTGGACGTGCTCACCGTTCGCAGTGCGAGCGCGGCCGAGGGTTTCGCGCCGTCAGGCTTCGGCGGCTCGTCGATCGTGCCCGGTCAACTCGGTGGCGGCACGGGCAGCGTCGCCGGCGCGAGCGCGTCGGAAAACGTGGTCGCCGTGGGCAAGCGGCTCGGTTCGCACCTCATTCTTACCTACGAGCAGGGTCTGCGCGGCGCGTGGAACCTGCTCAAGATCCAGTACGACATTTCGCGTCGTCTGTCGCTGCGTGCGCAAACCGGCACCGAATCGGCGCTCGATCTGCTGTACCGCTACCCGTTCGACTGAGCGCGTACCGCGAGCGCGCGCGCGACGCGCTCGACCGTCTGCGCGAGCGCGGCGTCGATCGGCACCGTGATCGCCGCCTCCGCGTCGTCGGGCGCTTCAAGCGCCGCGAACTGCGAGTCGAGCAGCGTCGCCGGCATGTACCTGTGGCTTCGCGCGGCCAGTCGCGCCGCGATCAGCGACTTCTCTCCCGCGAGGTGCACGAGCAAGAGCCCCCGCACGCGGCTGCGCAGCACGTCGCGATAGCGCCGTCTCAGTGCCGAGCAGGCCATCACTACCGCTTCGTCCTTCGCCTGCGCGTGGCGCAGCAGCGCGTTGAGCCGCTCTAGCCAGGGCCGGCGATCGTCGTCGTCGAGCGCGAGCGCGGCGCGCATCTTCGCGACGTTGCCCGGCGGGTGGAAGTCGTCCGCATCGAGGAAGCGCCGCCCGAGCCTGCGCGCGAGCGCGCGCCCGACCGAGGTCTTGCCGCAGCCCGATACGCCCATCAGGACGATCGGGCCGGCGCGGGTGCGTGTCATCGGTCCGGTTCGACCGCGTGCCCGCCGAAGCCCTTGCGCATCAGCGCGAGCAGCCGGTTGCCGACGTCGGCGCGACCCTGCGAGGCGAAACGGCTCATCAGCGCGAGCGCGATCACCGGCGCGGGCGTGCCCTGGCGCACCGCCTCGTCGACAGTCCAACGGCCTTCGCCGGAGTCGGCGACGCGCGGCGCGACCGCGTCAAGCGCTCCGGGCTCTGCGAGCGCGCTCGCGCTCAGCTCGAGCAGCCGCGAGCGGATCACGCTGCCCTCGCCCCAGAGCGCGGCGATCGCTGCCAGGTCGAGATCGAGCGCCGCTTGCCCCTCGAGCAGCGAGAAGCCCTCGGCGATCGCCTGCATCATTCCGTATTCGATGCCGTTGTGGATCATCTTCACGAAATGCCCTGCGCCGCTCGCGCCGCAGTGCAGCCAGCCGGCGTCGGCGCGCGGCGCGAGCGCGCGCAGGATCGGCGCGATCAGCGCGACCGCGTCGGGCGCGCCGCCAAGCGAGAGGCAGTAGCCGCGCTCCAGTCCCCAGACGCCGCCCGAGACGCCGCAATCGACGAAGCGGATGCCCTGCGCGGCGGCCTCGCGCGCGCGCCGCTGCGAGTCCAGGTAGTTCGAGTTCCCGCCCTCGACCAGCACGTCGCCCGCGCGCAGCATCGGCGCGATCTCGGCGAGCGTGCGTTCGACCGCGTCGCCGGCGGGCAGCATCATCCACGCCACCCGCGCCTCGCCACCCGGCGCCGCCGACGCGAGTTTCGCGAACAGCGAGCGCAGGTTCGCATAGGTGCGTACCCGCGCCTCGTCGCGCAGCAGTTCGCGCGCCTGCGCGCTCGCGTCCATCGCGTGCACCGTCAATCCGGCCCGCGCAGCGCGCCGCGCCATGTTCGCGCCCATCCTTCCGAGGCCGATCATCGCGAAGCTGCCGCCTTGCCCGACGGCGTCGCCGTCGGCGCGAGTTCGCCGCTGCCCCGCCGCGTTGCTGCCGCTCTTGCCGCTCTTGCCGCTCATCGCTGCTCCTCGACGATCCGCGTCACCTGCCTCGGCGCGTCCCGCGCGAGGCAATCGACGACGGCGCGCCCGGGCATCGAGCGCAGCCAGGTGAGCTGGCGCTTGGCGAGCTGGCGCGTCGCCGCCGCTGCGCGTGCGACCGTCGTCGCGGCATCATACCGGCCGTCCAGATGCTCCCAGACCTGCCGGTAGCCGACGCAGCGCATCGACGGCAAGGCCGGATTGAGGTCGCCGCGCGCGCGCAGGCCGCGGACCTCGTCGACCAGCCCGGCGGCGAACATCGTTTGCAGCCTGGAGTCGATTCGCCGGTGCAGCGCACTTCGATCCGAGGGTTCGAGCGCGACCGTCAGCACCCGCCCGAGGTCGGCCGCGCGCGGCCGGGCGGCGAACAGCGCCGACACTGGCTGCCCGGTCAGTTCGATCAGCTCGAGCGCGCGCTGGATGCGTTGCGCGTCGCCCGGCTCGATCCTGGCCGCGGTCGCGGGGTCGTGCTGCGAGAGCATCGCGTGCATCGCGGGCCAGCCGAGTTCGAGTGCTTGCGCGTCGAGCCGCGCCCGCAATGCGGGGTCGGCGTCGGGCAGCTCGTGCAGGCCCTCGGTGAGCGCGCGCACGTAGAGCATCGTCCCGCCGACCACGAGCGGCATGCGCCCGCGGCCGCGGATCGCGGCGATCAGCCCGCGCGCGTCGCTGGCGAAGCGGGCGGCCGAGTAGGACTGCGTCGGGTCGAGAATGTCGATCAGGTGGTGAACGACCAGCGTGCGTTGCTCGGCCGAGGGCTTCGCGGTGCCGAGATCCATGCCGCGATAGACCAGCGCCGAATCGACGCTGACGATTTCCGAGGGGAGGCTGCGCGCGATCTCGAGCGCAGCCGCGGTCTTGCCCGCCGCGGTCGGCCCGAGCAGCAGGACGACCGGCGGGTCGTCCGCACCGGTCGGGCTCGCGGCGCTCGGCGAATTCGCGGCGCCTGACGCCTTCGCCGGATTCACCGCGTTCACCGCGTTCACTGCGTTCACCGCGTTCGCCGTGCGATCGGTCCGATTACCTCGCGCCATTGCCACGCGCCGTTCCTTCACGCCGTGGATCCGCGCCACCGGCCCACTTTCCCGCGCCGGGGTCGCGCGCGAGCGCGCCCGGCGCGCCGTCGGGGCGCGTTCCATTGAACACGATCACGTGGGCCCCGCTGTTGATGTCGAGCACCGACACGGCGTGTCCGCGCGCGCGCAGGGCTTCGGCCAGCGACTGCGCGGGCATCCCTCTCTCGAGCGCGGTGCTCGCCGAGGTCTGCGCGCCGAAGTTCGACAGGTCGGTCGCCTGCTGCGCGTTCAGGCGCCAGTCGATCAGGCCGATCAGCGTCTTGGTCACGTACTGGATGATGTTGCTGCCGCCGGGCGAGCCGACGATCGCCTCGAGCACGTCGTCGCGACCGAGGACGATGGCCGGAGCCATCGAGCTTCGCGGGCGCTTGCCGGGCTCGACGCGATTGGCGATCGGCCGGCCGGCCGCGTCGGTCGCGGCGAACGAGAAGTCGGTGAGCTGGTTGTTGAGCAGAAAGCCGCGCACCATCTGAAGGCTGCCGAATCCCTGTTCGATCGATGTCGTCATCGACACCGCGTTGCCCTCGCGGTCGACGATCGACAGGTGGGTGGTCGCCGGCAGCGCCGCGGACATGTCGTCGCCACGGGCCTGCGCCCCGGGTGGCGTGCCGGCCGAGGGAACTCCGATCGTGCGCTCCATCCGGATCGCGCCCGCGCGTTCGCGCAGATAGCGCGCGTCGAGCAGCCCGGCGAGCGGAATCGCGACGAAGTCCGAGTCGGCGAGGTAGCGCGCACGGTCGGCGTAGGCGAGCCGGTACGCCTCGCTCACGAGGTGGACCGCGTCGACCGAGTCGGGCGCGAACGCGGCCAGATCGAAGTATTCGAGCACGCCCAGCGTTTGCAGCACCGTGACGCCGCCCGAACTCGGCGGACCCATTGAGCACACTCGAAACGCGCGATAGGGCGCGCACACCGGGTCGCGCCGCTTCGCCTGGTACGCCGCGAGGTCCTCCAGCGCAAGGCGCCCGGGATGGCTCGGGTGCGCGCGAACCTTCTCGACGATCGCCCGAGCGATCTCGCCCCGGTAGAACGCGTCGGCGCCGCCGCTCGCGACGGCGCGCAGCGTCCGCGCGAACTCCGGGTTGCGCAGCAGCGTGCGGGCGGGCTTCGGCGCGCCCTGCCCGGTGAGGAAGTACGCGGCCACCGCTCCACCCTGCGCGCGCATCCTTTCGGCCGCGCCCGTGACCTGCGTCGCGAGTCGCGGCGAGATCTCGAAGCCCTGGTCGGCCAGCGCGATCGCCGCTTCGAACAACGTCGCCCACGGCAGCCGGCCGTGCGCCCGGTGCGCCGCCTCGAGCATGCGCAGCAGTCCCGGGGTGCCGACCGCCAGGCCGCCATCGACCGCCGCGCGAAACGACATCGGGCGACCGTCGCGTGCGACGAACAGGTCGGGCGTGGCCTGTGCCGGTGCGTTCTCGCGCCCGTCGTAGCTCGCGATCGCGCGTGTCGCAGCGTCGTAGTGCAGCATGAACCCGCCGCCGCCGATTCCGGACGATTGCGGCTCGACCAGATTGAGCACCATCTGCGTGGCGATCGCCGCGTCCACCGCGCTGCCGCCGCGCGCGAGCAGCGCGACCCCGGCTTCGACCGCGAGCGGGTGCGCCGCAGCGACCATGTCGCGATCGGCGTGGGCGATTCGCTTCGCGCTGAACCCGGAGGGCAGCTCCGGCGGCAGAAAGCCGCGCGCGTCGCCCGCGTTGCGGGTCGGCGCGCACGCGGCGAACAGCGCCGAGGCAGCGAGCAGGCAGAGCAGGCGCAGTGGGCGCAGCGGGCGCAGCGAACGCAGCGGGCGCAGCGAACGCAGCGGGCGCAGCGGGCGCAGCAGGCGCAACGCAAGCGCACCCCCGGCCGCGTCGGCCGAGGCCCGCGCGATCGCGCCCCGTGCCACCAATACGGTCAGTGGCATCGATCCCCCGTCAGCCGCCGTCGGTGCGGCCGCGTCGGCTTCACACTGTCGCACGCCCATCGTTGGTCCGCCTCGTTCAGTCGTTTCTGGTCGGTACCGGCGCTGCTGCCTTGCCCGGTACCGGCGCCAGCGCGTCGCGCCAGGTTCCGCGGCGCTCGGCGTGCAGCAGCCGAATTCCGCTCGCCGCGGTGAGGGTGGTGATCGCGGCGACAGTCAGCGAGAGCGGCAGCGTCGTGCCGTCGTGGCTGGCGCCGACCCACCATCCGGCGATTGCCGCCGCGATGAACATCGCGAATCCGAGCAGCGCCGCCGCCGCGCCGGCGTCGCGCGGGAACTCCGAGATCGCTCCGATCTGCCCGCTCGGCTGCACCAGACCGTGCCCGACCAAGACGAAGAACATCGGCACGACGATCGCGCCGACATGCGCGACGCCCGCGAGTGCGAGCGCCGCCATCGTCCATCCGGCAAGGACCGACACGATGCCGCCGGCCGCCGCGGTTGCGGCGATGCCGAGCCGCGGCTGGAACCTGCGCGTGAGCAGGGTTCCCGTCATGAATCCCAGCGTGACCCCGCCGAAGACCACGCCGAACAGCGCGGGCGGCATCGCGAGCACCTGGATCAGCAGGAACGAGGACCCGGAGATGAAGGAGAACAACGACGTGTAGCTCGCGGTCGCGGCAAGCGCGTAGGCGCGAAAGGCCCGGCTTCGCGCGATCGTCGTGTAGTTCAGGACCAGCTCGCGCGGCCGCGTCGCGAGCGGGTTGCGGTGGGCGTTGGTCTCGTCGAGCACGCGGGCCGCGGTCAGCAGCACGAGCAAGCCGATCGCCGCAAGGGCGGCGAACGCCGCGCGCCATCCGAACAGCGACTGCAACGCGCCGCCGGCCACCGGACCGACCAGCGTGACCACGCCCATCCACCCCATCACGCGCGCCAGCACGCGCGTGCCCGGTTCGGGTGCGTAGAGATCACGAACGATCGCGCGCGCGCACAACACCGCGCAGCACACGCCGATCGCCTGCACCAGGCGCGCGGCGACGAGCCAACCCAGGCTCTGCGCCGCCGCGCCTGCGATCGACGCGAGCACGAACATCGCCAGACCACCGAGCACGATCGGGCGCCTGCCGAAGCGATCGGACATCGGGCCGACAACCAGCTGGAACACCGCGAACGCGAGCATGAACACCGACAGCGTCGACTGCACCGCGATCGGCGTCGCGCCGAATTGCGTTCCGATCGCCGGCAGCGACGGAAGGTAGAGATCGGTCGAAAGCGGTTGCAGGCCGAGCAGCGCGGTGAGCAGGAAGAGCGTCGCGCCGGCGATCGCGGCGCTGGCCGATTCGCCGCGGCGCTCAGCGCCCACGCTGGAACCAGCGGTCGAGTTCGCCGAGCCCGAGCTGTACCCAGGTCGGGCGGCCGTGGTTGCACTGGTCCGCGCCCGCGGTGCTCTCCATCTCGCGCAGCAGCGCGTTCATCTCCTCGATGCCGAGCCTGCGGTTCGCGCGCACAGCGCCGTGACAGGCCATCGTCGCGAGGAGGTCGTCGCGACGCTGCGACAGCACCCGCGCGACTCCGGCTTCGCGAACTTCGGCGATCACCGCGCGCGCCAGCGCGACCGGGTCGCCGTGCGAGAGCAGCGCTGGCACCGCGCGCACCGCGATCGAATTCGGCGAGAGAACGCTCAGCTCGATTCCGAGTTCGGCGAACGACTGCGATTCGTCTTCGACCGCGCGCACGTCGAGCGGGTCGGCGCGAAAACTCGCCGGAATGAGCAGCGCCTGCATCTCGAGGCCGCGCGCGTCGACCGACTGCTTGAGCTTCTCGTAGACCACGCGCTCGTGCGCCGCGTGCATGTCCACGACGACCAGGCCCCGCGCGTTTTGCGCCAGGATGTACAC
>JAHDXY010000230.1 GCA_023384005.1 Burkholderiaceae bacterium
CGAGAAGCATCGAGGCGATGGCGAACGCGACCAGCGTCAGGTAGGTGCCGGCGAAATCGGCCTCGAGCCAGGTGCGCGACCACTTCGCGAACTCAGGCCCGGCGATGCCGCCGGCGATCCCGGCCGCGAGCACCAGCGAGATCGCGCGCGCGCGAAAGTTCGGCGCATAGGTATCGGCGACGTCCGCGGCCGCGAAGCGAAGGCTCGCGCCGACCGCGTTGTACAGCCCGCAGACGAAGGTGGCCGCGCACAGCAGTGCGAGGCTCTTGACCGTGAGCGCGTACCAGCCGAGCAGCGCGCCGAAGATCGCCACCGCCGAACCCACCGTGTACCCGGCGCGTCGCCCGAAGCGGTTCATCAGCGCCGCGGCCGGCATCGCCCAGACGGCTCCGCCGAGCACGTACCCGGTCACCGGCAAGGTGGCCAGCAACTTGTTCTCGGCGATCGAGAAACCGGCGAGTCCGTTGACGACGATCAGCGTGACGTTGTTGGTGAGCAGCAGGGCCTGGAGTGTCGCGAGCAGCGACATCTGGGCGCGGAGCGTGGCGAGCATTCGGGGGTGTTCGTTCGAGTCGGCCGGGCGGAGGCTGCTGCCGGGCAAGTGCGCGAGTGTAACAGCGCGCGGCGCCGGTCGATCGCCCCGTACCGGCGCGCTCGCCGGTACGGCACCGCCCGCCGCCGGCGCCGCTGTGCCGGGGCGCCGGCACGACGCCCGCGCCGCGTTCCGGCGGCATTCGATAGAATCCGGGCTTCGGGGGCACGGTGCCCGCCAGGGATGTCAAGGAGCTGCACATGTCGATGGCCGACCGCGACGGCAAGATCTGGTTCGACGGCAAGATGGTCGAATGGCGCGATGCGAAGCTGCACGTGCTCACGCACTCGCTGCACTACGGCATGGCGGTGTTCGAAGGCGTACGCGCCTACAAGACCGCGGCCGGACCGGCGATCTTTCGCCTGAAAGAGCACACCCAACGGCTGTTCAACTCGGCGAAGATCTTCCAGATGAAGATTCCGCACGGCTTCGACGCCATCGCGCAGGCGCACAAGGACGTCGTTCGCGCCAACGCGCTCGAGTCCTGCTACATCCGCCCGCTCGTGTGGATCGGCTCGGAAAAGCTCGGCGTCTCGGCCAAGGGCAATACGATCCACGCGTCGATCGCCGCCTGGCCCTGGGGCGCGTACCTCGGCGAGGACGGCCTCGCCAAGGGCATCCGGGTAAAGACCTCGTCGTTCACTCGCCACCACGTCAACGTCTCGCTGGTGCGCGCCAAGGCGAGCGGCTACTACATCAACTCGATCCTCGCGCACCAGGAAGTGGCCGCCAACGGCTACGACGAGGCGCTGCTGCTCGACACCGAAGGCTACGTGTCCGAAGGCGCGGGCGAGAACGTCTTCATCGTGCGCAACTCGAAGGTCTACACGCCCGACCTCGCCTCGTGCCTCGACGGCATCACCCGCGACTCGCTCGTGACGATGGCGCGCGACATGGGCCTGGAAGTGATCGAGAAGCGCATCACCCGCGACGAGATGTACTGCGCGGACGAGGCCTTCTTCACCGGCACCGCGGCCGAGGTCACGCCGATTCGCGAGCTCGACGACCGCGCGATCGGCGAAGGCCGCCGCGGGCCGATCACCGAAAAGCTGCAGTCGCTGTTCTTCGACGTGGTCAACGGCCGCAGCGAGAAGTACCGCCACTGGCTCACCCAGGTCTGAACCACCATGAACGAAACGTCGACGCAACCGCCCGCGCCAGCGGACAGCCCGGCGGCGGACGATGGCGGCGCGGTCGAACTCGCCGCCGCCTCGCTGCCCGCCTGCTGCCCGAACCCGAGCATGCCGATCTGGAGCAGCCACCCCCGCGTGTTCCTCGACGTCGCGCACGGCGAGGAAGCGCGCTGCCCGTACTGCGGCACGCGCTACCGGCTGCGACCCGGCGCGGCGCGCGGGGGCCATCACTGAGCGCCGGCGGGCCTGGCGCGCGACCAGCTGGCGCAACGCCGAGATGAGCCAGGACTGCGAGTACATCCTCACGCTGTCGTGCCCGGACACGACCGGAATCGTGTTCCACGTGTCGGGCTTTCTGTTCGAACGCGGCTGCAACATCATCGACTCGGCGCAGTTCGGCGACGAGTCCACCGGGCTGTTCTTCCTGCGGGTGCATTTCTCGGCGCCGCGCCAGTCGAGCCGGAAGCGCTTCAGCGAGGAATTCGCGGCGATCGCGGCGCGCTACGCGATGAACGCGAAGATCCACGACCTGCGCGAGCGGCCGCGCGTGCTGATGATGGTGTCGAAGTTCGGGCACTGCCTGAACAACCTGCTGTTTCGCCGTTCGGCCGGCCAGCTCGAGATGGACATCCCGGCGATCGTGTCCAACCACACCGACTTCCAGCCGCTGGCGCACAGCTACGGAATTCCGTTTCTCTATCTGCCGGTCGGCGCGACGAACAAGGTCGAGCAGGAAGCGCGACTGCTCGAACTGGTCGAGCGCGAGCGCATCGACCTGGTCGTGCTCGCGCGCTACATGCAGATCCTCTCGCCGGCGCTTTGCGAACGACTCGCGGGCAGCGTGATCAACATCCACCACAGCTTCCTGCCCAGCTTCAAGGGCGCCAAGCCCTACGCGCAGGCACACGATCGCGGCGTGAAACTGATCGGCGCGACCGCCCATTACGTCACGGCGGACCTGGACGAAGGCCCGATCATCGAACAGGGCGTCGAGCGCGTGAACCACGCGATGACGCCCGATACGCTCGCCGCGATCGGTCACGACGTGGAGTCGGTAGTGCTCGCGCGCGCGGTGAAGTGGCACCTCGAACGCAGGGTGCTGGTCAACGGCCAGCGCACTGTCGTGTTTCGCTGAGGTTCGCGATGAAGCCGCCGATCGCGCACGCCAGCGCGCAGGCCGCCGAGGAAGCGTTCTACGACGCGATGCAGCACGGCGACGTCGCGGGGATGATGGCGCTGTGGGCCGACGACGAGGAAGCGGTCTGCGTGCACCCGAACGGGGCGCGGCTGGTCGGCATCGGTGCGATTCGCGCCGCCTTCGAACGGATGTTCGCGCAAGGCGGGGTCGACGTGCGCCCCGCGCTCGCGCAATCCCACCAGGGCGTGATGGTCGCCGTGCACAACCTGGTCGAGAAGGTGCTGGTCTCGGGGAGAGGGGGAAGCGAGGTGATCGAGTGCGTGGCCACCAACGTCTACGTCAAGGTCACAGGCGGCTGGCGGATCCTGATGCACCACGCGTCGCCGCTGGGCGATACGCCGGGCCCCGACGTCGGGCCGCCGGCGTCGACGCTGCACTGAGGTGCACGGCTACCGCGCGCCTCGCTGGCTCGTCGGGGCGCACGCACAGACGATCTGGTCGGCGCTCGGCGCGCCGCGCGAGCGCGTGGACTACCGGCGCGAGCGATGGCTCACTCCTGACGGCGATTTCGTCGACGTCGATTTCGCCGGATCCCCGGGCGCGCCGCGCCAGGAGCCGGGCGAGGGGGCCGCGACAGTGCGCGACGAGCGTCCGCTGGTCGTCGTCTTCCACGGGCTGGAAGGCTGTTCGCGAAGCCACTATGCGGTGGCGGCGATGGCAGCGGCGCTCGAACGCGGCTGGCGCGGCGCGGTCGTGCACTTTCGCGGCTGCAGCGGCGAGCTGAATCGGGCGCCGCGCGCGTATCACTCGGGCGATTCGGACGAAATCGACTGGATCCTGCGGCGCATGCGTGCCGGACCCGCGCGCGGGTCCGCGCTGTTCGCGCTCGGCGTGTCGCTGGGCGGGAACGCGCTGCTCAAGTGGCTGGGCGAACGCGCGGGCGACGCGCGCTTCGTGACCGCGGCCGCCGCGGTTTCGGCGCCGCACGACCTGCAGGCGGGGGCGGAGTCGCTCGCGCGCGGATTCAGCCGCGTGTACACGGCGAACGTCATGCGCTCGCTCAAGCGCAAGAGCGTGGCCAAGCTCGCGCAGTACCCGGGGCTGTTCGACCGTGAGCGCATGCTCGCGTCGACGTCGTTTTTCGAGTTCGACGACGCGGTGACCGCGCCGATGCACGGTTTCAGGAGTTGCTACGATTACTGGAGCCGATCGTCGTGCGGCGGCTTTCTTGGGGGAATCGAGGTGCCCACGCTGGTGCTCAATGCGCTGAACGACCCGTTCCAGCCCGCCGCTTCGCTCACGCCGGCGCGGCGCGCCTCGCGCCTTGTTCGGCTCGAGTATCCACCCGAAGGCGGCCACGTCGGTTTCCTCGCCGGTCGCTTCCCCGGACACTCGCGCTTGCTGCCCGAGCGGCTGATGGAGTTCTTCGCCTCGCAGCTCGCGCCCGACGCGGGGCGCGTCGGCTCGGCGGCGCGTACCGATGCGCCGGCGCCTGAGGTCGCGGCGAAAGACCGGGACGACGCCGGTGGATGACCTGGTTCGCAAAGCGATCGCGCGCTGGCCGAAGGTGCCGGCGGTCTACGGGTGGCTGCGCCTGCAACGGCGCGGGCGCTGGATGCTGGTCGATCGCGGCGCGCCGGATTTCGACGAAACGCGCGACGCCGCCGGCAGCGAGATCGGCAACCGCCAGATCGTCGAGTTCATCGACCGCAACTACCAGTGCGACGGCGAAGGCGCCTGGTACTTCCAGAACGGGCCGCAGCGCGCCTACGTCGACCTCGAGGTCGCTCCGCTCGTGCTGCGCGTGCTCGGCTCCGGGCCGGGGGCGCGGCTGGTCGCGCACACAGGAGCGCCGGTCGCGAGCGCGCACGCCGCCTGGCGCACGCGCGACGACGCGCTGGTGCTTGCCACCGATCTGGGCCACGGCGCGATCCACGACCTGGACCTGGCCGCGCTCGAGATCGAGCCCGGCGCAGGCGAGGCGCTCAGCCTCGTCGTCCTGGGTCGAAGGCTCGCGATCCGCGAAGAGGACGCCTCGTTCGCGGCGGCCTTCGTTCGCCGGCCGCGTCAGCGCCCGGGCCGTTCCTGAGCCTCCTTGCGCTCGCTCGCGTACTCGGCCTGCAGCGCCCTCAGCCTCGCGTCGACCTGCGAAGCCGAATAGAAGTCGAGCGTGGCGCCGCGCTGCGCGAGCCGCAACTGCTCGATGGCGGCGAGCCACGCGCCGGCGAGCGCGTACTCCTCGGCCGCGGCCCGATGCGCGAGCCCCGTCTGGCCGAGCCCGGCGTGCGCACGCGCGAGCATCCGCCACAACGCAGGATCGGTCTTGTAGAGCCCCGTCTGCTCGACGAGAAAGCGCACCGCGGCGTCGAACTCCTTCATCTCCAGCATCGCCTCGGCCTGCAGGTGCAGCAGCGCGCGCGCACCGACGAAACGACCGGCGGCGGCGCGCGCGATCGCGAGCGCCCCCGCGCCATCGCCCGCCGCGAGCCGGGCGCGCGCGGCAAGCGCCTCGACGAAGGGGTGGCCAGGCTCGACGCGGGCGCGCGTCTGGGCGATCGCGCGCTCGGCGGCCGCGACGTCGCGCTGCGCGAGCGCGGCCACCGCGACGCCGAACCACGCGGCCGTTTCGTCGGTGGTGGTCTTGTCGCGGATCTGTCGCTCGAACTGGGTTCGAGCCAGGTTCAGGCCATCGACGGTGGGCACGGCGCTCGCGCCGAGCTTGGCGCGGATCAGGCGGAAGTCGAGGCTGTCGGCGTGCTGGCGGTAGCGCCCCTCCTGCAAGCGCGTTTGCATGTCGGCGATGCGCTCGGACGTGAGCGGGTGGCTGCGCATGTACGCCGGCGCGTTGCTCTCGTAGACGCGCGCGGCCTGTTGCAGGCGGCCGAAGAACGCCGCCATCGCGTTCGCGTCGTATCCGGCGTTGCGCAGCATCTCGAGCCCGACACGGTCGGCCTCGCGTTCGGCGTCGCGCGAGAACGAGAGCATCTGCTGCTGCTGCGCGCCCGCCGCCATCGTCGCGATTCCGACCGCGCCCTGCGGGTTCGAGCGCGCCGCAAGCGCCGCGAGGACGAGTCCCGCGAGCACCGTCAACGTGGACTGGCGCTGCTCGGAGAGCATTCGCGCGATGTGGCGCTGCGTGACGTGGCCGATCTCGTGCGCGAGCACCGACGCGAGTTCCGATTCGGTGTGCGCCGAGACGACGAGTCCGGTGTGCACGCCGATGAAACCGCCCGGAAGGGCGAAGGCGTTGAGCGAGGCATCGCGCATCCCGAACAGCTCGAAGGTGTAGCCGCGCGCCGCGCTCGTTTGCGTGAGCCGCGCCGCGAGCCGGTTGAGGTAGTCGACGAGCTCGGCGTCGTCCAGGTACGCGGCGTCGCGCCGCACTTCGCGCATGATCGCCTCGCCGAGCCGGCGTTCTGCGCCGGGCGAGAGTTCGTCGGCGCCGGCATCGCCCAGGCGCGGCAGGCTCTCGGTCTGCGGCAGCGACTGCGCCGGCAGCAGCGCGAGCGCAGCCGCGACGCCCAGCGCGAGCAGCCCTCGAAGCGATCCGGCGAACGATGCAACTTCCAACTCCTGGCTCCGGCAAACCTGAATCGTGTAAAGAATCGTAAAGCGCGCGGCGCGGGCCGCGCGGCTTGTTATGATAGCCGCGCCGCTCAACCCGCCATGAACTCACCGCTCACGCACTTCGACTCCGCCGGCCAGGCGCACATGGTCGATGTGGCGGGGAAACCGGTCACGCACCGGGTCGCGGTCGCGGCCGGTTCGATCCGCATGCTCGCGCGAACGCTCGCGCTGATCGCCCAGGGCGACGCGAAAAAGGGCGACGTGATCGGAATCGCCCGGGTCGCGGCGATCCAGGGAGCGAAGCGCACCGCCGAACTGATCCCCCTGTGCCACCCGATCGCGATCACGCGCATCACGGTGGATTTCGAGATCCGCGAGGCGAGCACTTCGGTGCTGTGCACCGCGCGCGTCGAGTGCGACGCAAGGACCGGCGTGGAGATGGAAGCGCTCACCGCGGTGCAGGTCGGCCTGCTCACCGTCTACGACATGTGCAAGGCCGCGGACCGCGGCATGGTCATCGAAGGCGTGCGCCTGCTCGAGAAGCACGGCGGCAAGTCCGGCAGCTTCATCGCGGGCGACTGATTCCGCCAGACACTCAGGGCCCCGCATGAAACAGAACAGATCGGGCAGCGGTTCGTCCCGTCGACGCCTGCTCGCGTTCATGGCGATCGTCGCGCTCGCCGGCGCCGCGTACTACGGCTGGCAGCAGCACTCGGCCAAACAGGGCGCGCCCGCGTATCGCACCGCGCAGGTCGCGCGCGGCCCGATCAGCGCGAGCGTCTCGGCCTCCGGCACGCTCAACCCGGTGGTCGTGGTGCCAGTCGGGTCTCAGGTCTCGGGGCAGGTGAGGGAAGTACTGGTCGATTTCAACGCCGAGGTCCGCAAGGGACAGCTGATCGCGCGCATCGACCCCGAGACCTTCGAGTATCGGGTGCGCCAGTCGCAGGCCGACGTCGACGCGGCGCGTGCACAGGTG
>JAHDXY010000231.1 GCA_023384005.1 Burkholderiaceae bacterium
ACCTGTGACCCCTGCCGTGTGAAGGCAGTGCTCTACCGCTGAGCTAGCCGCCCGGTGCTGCGCAAAGAGGTCGAAGTATAGCCGATTCCGCGCATGTTTTTTCGTGGCTTTGCGTGGATCAGGAGGTCGTCAGGCGTGCATTGTCCGGAGTCGATTTCAGAGCGCGTTGCTGGCGGCTTTTCCCCCGGACGACGTCGCGCCCGGCTGTGCAATTCGATCGAGTCGCGCGACAATCCAGCGAACGTTGTTTGCGCTTTACTTCCATGCCCGACCGCGGCTTCGCTGCCAGGCGAATGCAGGCCGCGGCATCGGCCATTCATCGACGGAAAACCGAGATCAGGAGACCTATCCCAGTGAAAATCGAGAACATCCTCGCAGCCCTGCCCGAGCAGGAAGTTTCGATCGACGTACTGATCGAGAAGTACGCCAAGGGCGAGGAAGCGAGCGCGCACGACATCCGCGTGCGCGTGGCCCGCGCGTTGGCCTCGGTCGAGGCTCCCGAGGCGCGCGAGCACTGGGAGGGGCAGTTCCTGTGGGCGATGGAGAACGGTTTCGTGCCCGCGGGGCGGATCAATTCCGCGGCCGGCACCGACCTGCAGGCCACGCTGATCAACTGTTTCGTGCAGCCGATCGGCGACGCCGTCTGGGGCTACGACGACGACGGTACGCCGGGGATCTACGCTGCGTTGCAGGAAGCGGCCGAGACGATGCGTCGCGGCGGCGTCGGCTACGACTTCTCGCCGATCCGCCCGCGCGGTGCCTACGTGAAAGGCACGCACTCGCGCGCGTCGGGCCCGGTGTCGTACATGCGCGTGTTCGACAAGTCCTGCGAGACGCTCGAGTCGGCCGGTTCGCGCCGCGGCGCGCAGATGGGCGTATTGCGCGTCGATCACCCCGACGTCGAGGAATTCATCCACGCCAAGCGCGACGGTTCGCTCACCAACTTCAACACCTCGGTGGCGGTGACCGACGAGTTCATGCGCTCGGTCGACGCGGATCTCGGGTTCGAGCTGGTGCACGAGGTACGCCCCTTCGACGCCGAGGCTGGCAGTCAGCGTTCGGACGGGAACTGGGTCTATCGCTCGGTGCGCGCGCGCGATCTGTGGGACCAGATCATGCGCTCCACGTACAACCACGCCGAGCCTGGCGTGGTCTTCATCGACCGCGTCAACGGCGACAACAACCTCGGCTACGTCGAGCGGATCGCCGCGAGCAACCCCTGCGGCGAGCAGTTCCTGCCGCCTTACGGTTGCTGCGACCTGGGCAGCATCAACCTCACGCGCTTCGTCACCGATCCGTTTGGCGACGAGCCGGGATTCGACATGCAGCGCATGCGTCGCGTTGCGTCGATCGCGGTGCGCGCGCTCGACAACGTGCTCGACCTCACGATGTGGCCGCTGCCGCAACAGGATCGCGAAGCCAAGTCCAAGCGTCGCGTGGGCCTGGGATTCACCGGGTTGGGCAACGCGCTCACGATGCTCAAGCTGCGCTACGACGTCGACGATGCGCGTCAGACCGCGGCACGGATCGCCGAGGTGTTGCGCGACTGCTGCTACGAGACCTCGGTCGAACTCGCGCGCGAGAAGGGCGCGTTTGCGCTGTTCGACGCGAAACAGTATCTCGCCGAGCCGCACGCGGCGTCGCGCCTGCCCGAGTCGCTCAAGGCACGCATTCGCGAGCACGGCATCCGCAATTCGCACCTGATGTCGATCGCGCCGACCGGAACGATCTCGATAGCATTCGCCGGCAACGCCTCGGGAGGAATCGAACCGGCGTTTTCCTGGACCTACACGCGCAAGAAGCGCATGCCCGATGGCTCGCGCAAGGAGTACGAGGTCGAGGATTTCGCCTATCGCCTTTTCCGGCACATGGGCGGAAACCCTCAGGCGCTCCCCGAGTATTTCGTTTCCGCGATGCAGATCGCCGCGATCGATCACATGAAGATGAGCGCGGCGGTGCAGCCCTACGTCGATTCGGCGATCAGCAAGACGGTGAACGTCGACGAGAACTACCCCTACGAGGAATTCAAGGCCTTGTACCTCGAGGCGTGGCGCGCCGGATTGAAGGGCATCACGACCTATCGCCCGAACACGGTCATCGGCTCGGTGCTCTCCACCGGCAGCGCCTCGGTGGCGATGCCGCAGGACCTGAAGGACGATCCGAACCGGCGCATTCGCCTGGAGAGGGTTCCGCAACCGGCGCTCTCGTCGCTTCGCTGGCCGGGTCGCCCGCAGTTGCCCGCGGGCAACCTCGCCTGGTCGTTCATGGTCGAGCCGGTCGACGGACGGGCGTCGTTTTGCATCTTCATCGGGCAGACGGAGGAGACCTTCCAGCGACGCGACGGCTCGCTCGGATCGCGCAGCGTTCCGTTCGAGACCTGGGTCAACGGCAACGAGCAGCCGCGCGGCCTCGGTGCCATCGCCAAGGCGCTGTCGATGGACATGCGCTCGAACGATCGCGCCTGGCTGCGCCTGAAGCTCGACGCGCTGGCCAAGACGCGCGACGACCAGCCGATCCAGCTCGCCTGCCCGCCGGGCGGCGACCTGTGCTGGAAGCCTGGCATCGTCGCGGCCTTTGCCGACATCGTTCGGTTCCGCTGCGAGGAAATGGGCGTATTCGACACGATCGACCAGCAGTCCACGCCGATGCTCGACGCGATGATGTTCGCTTCCGAACCGAAGTCCGGGCCGCTTGGCACCCTTTCCTGGACCGCCGATGTCGCCAACGCTGCCACCGGCGACGATTTCGTACTCGGCGTGAAGGAGCTGCAACTGCCCGACGGCACCCGTCGTCCTTACTCGATCTGGATTGCCGGCGACTACCCGCGTCCGCTGGACGGGCTGTGCAAGCTGCTTTCACTCGACATGCGCGTGATCGACGTGAACTGGATCGGCCTGAAGCTCGCCAAGCTGCTCAGTTTCGGCGAGCTGAACGGGTCGTTCTGGGCGCAAACGCCCGGCGAAGCCAAGCAGAAGGTGTGGCCGAGCACGGTCGCATACCTGGCCGCGCTGATCATGCACCGCTACAAGGTGCTCGGACTGCTCGATGGCGAGGGTCGGGCGATCGGCGGCGCCGGCGCGCTCGCGATTCCAGAGATCTCCGACCATGCGAACTCGGGCACGCCGATCATGGCCGGGGTGTCGTGTCCGTCGTGTGGCGCGCACGCCTACATCAAGAAGGACGGCTGCATGTTTTGCACCGCCTGCGGGCATCAGGGGGAGTGCGGCTGAGGGCGCTCCCGATCGGTCGCGTCGCGCGAAGCGCGGTCCAGCCCCGGTGATCGTCGCTCGCCCGGTTTCCCCCCAATGTCCAACTTCGCAGGAGTGCCCAGTCCCTGGCCGTTCATGGGGCGCGAGCGAGACTACGCGGAGTTCATGCCGTATCGCGGAGTCTACGAGGCGCTGGACGCCGTCGCGCGGCGATTTCCCGATCGGCGCGCGCTGAGCTTCATCGTATCGGCCGATCCGCGCGAGGCGTCGATCGGCTGGACGCACGCGCAGTTCATCGGGCGGGTGCGCCGCGCGGCGAATCTGTTCTCGACGCTCGCCGATGGCGACGTGCCGCGCGTGGCGATGCTGCTGCCCGCGGTTCCGCAGGCCTACTTCACGCTCTTCGGCGCGCAGACCGCGGGAATCGTGTGCCCGATCAACTACCTGCTCGACGAGCAGCACATCGCGGACCTGCTCCGGGCCTCGTGCGCCAACATCCTCGTCGCGCTGGGGCCGAACCCGGATCTCGACATCTGGCCGCGCGTGCCGGCGCTCGTTCGCAGCTGCCCGGGGCTTCGGCACGTGCTCGCGGTCGGCGGAGCCGACGGGTTCGGCGATTTCGACGCGGCGTGCGACGGCATGCCGGGCGACGCGCTCGGATTCGAGCGCACCGTGGGCGAACGCACGCTCGCGGCGCTGTTTCACACCGGAGGAACCACCGGCGCGCCCAAGCTCGCGCAGCACACGCACGGCAACCAGTTGCACGCCGCCTGGGGTGCGGCGTCGATGTACGCGATGACCGAGCGCGACGTCGTGATCAACGCGTTTCCGCTGTTTCACGTCGCGGGCGCTTTCGTGTTCGGTCTGTCGGCGCTGCTGTCCGGCGCGGAAGTGGTATTGCCGACCGTTCTCGGGATGCGCAACCACGACTTCGTCGGGCGTTACTGGAGCTTCGTCGAACGACACGAGATCACTTTGCTCACCGCGGTGCCGACCGTGCTCGCGACGCTGCTCGGCACCGACGCGGCCGGGCACGATCGGAGTTCCGTTCGCGCAGCGCTCACGGGCGGTTCGCCGCTGCCGCTCGAACTCGCTCGCGCGTTCGAGCGCAAGTTCGACATCGAACTGCGAAACATCCTCGGCATGACCGAATGCGCGGGGGTCGTGTCGATCGAAGCCTTCGAGGTGCCACGCGTGCCGGGTTCGTGCGGACTGGCGTTGCCCTGTACCGAAGTGAAGGCGGTGGGCGATGACGGGGCGGACTGCATGCCGGGCGAGACCGGAATCCTGCGCCTGCGCGGCCCGAACGTCGGCCCCGGTTACACCGATCCGGCGCGCAACGAAGGCACGTTCACCGAGGACGGATGGTTGATCACCGGTGACATCGGGCATGTGGACGATGCAGGGCGCGTGTTCGTCACCGGGCGCGCCAAGGACGTGATCATCCGCGGCGGACACAACATCGACCCGCAGGCGATCGAGGAAGCGCTGCTCAGTCATCCCGCCGTATCGGTTGCCGCCGCGGTCGGCGAGCCGGACGAATACGCTGGTGAACTTCCGGTGGCCTTCGTATCGCTCAAGCCCGGGGCCGCGGTGGATGGCGACGTGCTCAAGAGATTTGCCGAGGCGCGTATCGCGGAGCGACCTGCGTTTCCGCGTCGCGTCGACATCGTCGCGACGCTCCCGAGCACGGCGATCGGCAAGGTCTACAAGCCTGCCTTGCGTGCGCTCGCCGCCGAGCGCGTGCTGCGCGATCGCGTCGCCGGCGCCGGGCTCGCCTCGGCCGTGGATGTGCACGCGCTCGATGCGCACGCGGGGATCTCGGTACGGTTTCTCGTCGCACCGGGCGCCGGCGAGAGTGGCGTCAGGGAGGCGATCGAACGGATGATGCAGCCCTTCGCGATTGCCTACGAGGTGGTGCCGCAAGGGGACGGCTGATGCGCGACAAGGCGACGAGGTCTGCGGCATGAACGCACCGATCCTGTTCGATCGTCAGGGGTCGATCGCGACGATCACGATCAACGCACCGCACACACGCAACGCGCTCACGCCGGAGATGCTTTGCAGGCTGTGCGACGCGGTGAAGTCCTTCGCGAGCGATCCGGAGCTGCGTGTGGCCGTGATCACCGGAGCAGGCGACCGCGCGTTCTGCGCTGGAGGCGACCTCGCGCGAACGATCCCGCTGATGAGCGGCGCGCGTGCGCCGGACGACGCGTGGGACCGGCGGCTGCTCGCCGACCCCGAGGTGATGGCGGCGTCGGGCTTGCGCGACTTCGCGCTGCACAAGCCGGTCATCGCGGCGATCAACGGCGCCTGCATCGCTGCGGGTTTCGAGTTGATGCTTGGTACCGACCTGCGTGTCGCCGCGGATCACGCGAGCTTCGGGCTGCCGGAAGTCAGGCGTGCGGTGATTCCATTCGCCGGTGCGCTGGTACGGCTTCCGCGCCAGATCCCGCAGGCACTGGCGATGGAGTTGCTGCTCACCGGCGAGGCGATCGACGCGCGGCATGCCTTGCGCATCGGACTGGTGAACCGCGTGGTCTCGCCCGAGGAACTCATGCCAACCGCGCTGGAACTGGCGCGGACCATCGCCGCCAACGGGCCGCTCGCCGTGCAGGCAGTCAAGCGAACGGTGGTCGCGGCGAGCGGGCTCGCGCTCGATGCGGGCTACGCGATCGAGGATGACGCGAAACGCGGCATCATGAACACCGAGGACGCGCGCGAGGGGCCGCGCGCGTTCGTCGAAAAGCGCGAACCGCAGTATCGCGGCCGCTGAGCCCCGCGGCCGGCGAACTCCCGCGATCGCGCGGCCGGTTCGGTCATCCGGTCTTCCTTCGCTAGAATCGTGCGCCTATGACTGCATCGGACGAGACCACCGCGAAGGGCAGCGCGACCGCGCGCCGAGTGCGCACCCGGTTCGCGCCGAGTCCGACCGGCTTCCTGCACATCGGCGGCGCGCGTACCGCGCTCTACGCCTGGGCCTATGCGCGTCGCTTCGGCGGCGATTTCATCCTTCGCGTCGAAGACACCGACCTGGAACGCTCGAGCGCGGCGGCGGTGCGCGGCATCCTCGACGGCATGGCCTGGCTCGGCCTGGACTACGACGAAGGGCCGTACTACCAGACCCAGCGCGGCGATCGATACCGCGAGGTGATCGTCCGGATGCTCGCCGCCGGCACCGCCTACCGCTGCTATTGCACCAAGCGCGAACTCGACCTGATGCGCGCGGCGCAGGAGGCGCGTGGCGTCAAGCCCCGTTACGACGGTCGCTGGCGCCCCGAGCAAGGCAAGGCCTTGCCCGCGCCGCCCGAGGGCGCGGCTTTCGTGGTGCGTTTTCGCAATCCGCAGGGCGGGGTGGTCGAGTGGAACGACATGGTCAAGGGGCCGCTGGCGTTCGCCAACGACGAACTCGACGACCTGATCATCGCGCGCTCGGACGGCGCGCCCACCTACAATTTCTGCGTCGTGGTCGACGACTGGGAAATGCGAATCTCGCACGTGATCCGCGGCGACGACCACGTCAACAACACGCCGCGCCAGATCAACATCCTGCGCGCGCTCGGCGCGCAGCTTCCGCAGTACGGGCACGTTCCGATGATCCACGGCGCCGACGGCCTCAAGCTGTCCAAGCGCCATGGCGCGGTCTCGGTGATGCAGTACGACGACGACGGCTACCTTCCCGAGGCGATCGTCAACTACCTCGCGCGACTGGGCTGGAGCCACGGCGACGAGGAGGTTTTCTCGCGCGAGCAGTTCGTGCAGTGGTTCGACTGCGAGCACGTCAGCCGATCTCCGGCGCGATTCGACTTCGCCAAGCTCGCCTGGCTGAACAATCACTACATCAAGGCCGCCGACGACGGCCGTCTGGCGTCGGCGGTCGCACCGCGGCTCGCGGCGCGCGGCGCGGCGCTCGACGCACCCGACGCCGCATCGATGGATCTGTCGGCGATCGTTGCGCTGATCAAGGAGCGCGCGGCGACGTTGAACGAACTGGCCGATCTCGCGATGATGTTCGTCACCGAGCCGGCGGTCGATGCGGCGGAGCTCGCCGCGAAGATGAAGCCGGGCTCGCGCGAGGCGCTGCGCGCCGTGGCCGAGCGGGTCGGCGCCGCCGGTCACTCCGCCGAGGCGAATGCG
>JAHDXY010000232.1:0-2568 GCA_023384005.1 Burkholderiaceae bacterium
CCGACGCCGGGCGCGAAGCCGCGCCGCGGCAATCGACGCTGCTCGCGGCGCGATCGATCAGGGGCGATTCGCATCCGCTCGCGCAGTTGCGGTGGCAACTGCAGCAGGCGCTCGCGCGCTCCGGGGCCGGCCGGCGCGACCCGCCACATGACGCGGGCAGCGGCAAGCCGGCGCCACAGCGCGCGGCGGTACGGCTGCACGTCGCGCACAGCTGGGGCGGGGGGCTGGGAAGCTGGGTGCGCGACTTCTGCGAAGCCGACTCGGCGAACCAGCATCTGGTGCTGCGATCGATCGGCGTGACGGGCGCCTACGGGCAACGCCTCGCGTTGTACCTCGGCAAGGAGAGCGCCGAACCGGTGCGGCTCTGGGAACTCGCGCTGCCGATCCACGTGACGGCGCTGGCGCACCTGCAGTATCGGGCGATCCTGCGCGAGATCGTCGACGAGTTCGGCGTCGACGGGGTGCTCGTCTCGTCGCTGATCGGGCACAGCCTGGACGTGCTGCGCACCGGGCTGCCCACGGTAGTGGTCACGCACGACCACCACCCGTTTTGCGTCGCGCTGTTCGCGTACTTCGACGGCGAGTGCCGGCAGTGCGACCGCAGCAGGCTGCAATCGTGCATCGAGGGCAATCCTGGCCATCGCTTCTTCCGCGGCGCAAGCGCCGACGACTGGATGGCGCTGCGCGGCGCGTTCTGCGAGGCCGTCCTCGAGCACGACCTGAGCCTGGTCGCGCCGAGCGCGTCTGCCATGGGTCGCTGGCACGCGTTGATGCCGACGCTGGCCGGCGCGCGCTGGAAAGTCGTCGCGCACGGCACCTCGCTGCCGCCGGCGATCGGCTTCACGCCTCCGGCCGAAGGGAAACTCAGGCTGATCAAGCTCGGCAGGCTGTCCCCCGAGAAAGGGAGCGACCTGCTCGAGGAACTGCTGCCGGAGATCGCGGAGTTCGCCGAACTGACCGTGCTCGGCTGCGGCGATGAGGCGGCGCGCATCGGCAGGCGGCCGGCGGTCACTGCGCTCGCCACCTTCTCGCGCGAGGAACTGCCGCGACTGATCGCCGAGGCGCGCCCGCACCTTGGGTTGCAGCTCTCGATCGTGCCCGAGACCTTCGGCTACACCTTGAGCGAACTTTGGCACTGCGCGGTGCCGGTGCTCGCCTGCCGGGTGGGGAGCCTGGCCGACAGGGTGCGCGAAGGCGAGAACGGTTTCCTCGTGGAACCGGACGCGAAAGCGATCGGAAGGAGACTGCGCGAGATCGCGGCGCAGCGCGACGCGCTCGCGCAGATGCGCGCCGGTTTGCGCCGCGAAGCGCAGCCGAGTTGCGAGGAGATGGTCGCGCAGTACGCGCCGCTGTTGCCGGCGCTGGGAGGCCGCGCGGGGCGTCTGTCGCAGCGGCGCGCCTGGACCCTCGACCAGGGGCGGCGCGGCGCGCATGCTCCGCGGGTCATGGCTTCGGGACGGGTCGCGCTCGGCCCGCTGAGCATCGATCCGCAGGTGACCTACGTTCAGGCGGCGCGGGCGTTCCTGCGATTCACGCTGTACAAGGCGATGCACAGCCCGCGGGTGCCGGCGATCGTGCGCCGCCTGATCTCGGGCGGGCGCGGCTAGTCGCCGCGCGAACCGGCCCCGCGCGTGATGAACGGCGTCACCGAAACCATCGACGGCAGCGACGGCAGCACCGCCCGCGTCGGCGAAGGCAGCGACGGAAGCGACGGCAGCGACGGGAACTCCGCAAGCGTCGCCGCGGTGATCGTCGCGTACCGCTCCGACCAGTCGCGGCTGCAAGCGCTGGTCGACGGGCTCGCGCCGCAGGTGCAGGCGCTGATCGTGGTCGACAACTCGGACTCACCCGCCGGGCAGGCGTCGGTTGCCGCCGCGGCTGGCGGCTGCCAGCTGTTGTGCACCGGGATCAACGAGGGCGTCGCCCGCGCCCAGAATCGCGGCATCCGCGCGGCGCTCGAGGGCGGCGCGCGCTACGTACTGCTGTCGGACGACGACAGCGTCCCCGCGCCCGATCTGGTCGCGCGCCTGCTCGAGGGAATGCGCCGGGCGCGAAGCTGCGGCCCGCGCCCGGCGGCGATCGGTCCGCTCGCCTTCGACGAGCGGGATCCGGCGAACGTGCTGGTATACCGCGACACGGCCTTCGGCCCGCGCAGGCTCGAACGCGCCAGCCTGCGCGGATCGCTGCAACGGGTCTCGTTCCTGCTGGCTTCGGGATGCCTGATCGACGCCGACGCGCTCGAGGCCGTAGGAGCGATGCGCGAGGACCTGTTCATCGACCACGTGGACCTCGAATGGGGATTGCGTGCGCGCCGCGGCGGATGGGAGCTCTACGCGCTGGCCGACCTCCCGATGGCGCACCGGCTGGGCGACCGGATGCTTCGCCCGCGATGGCTAGGCGGACGCGCGTTGCACATGCACTCGCCGCTGCGCAACTACTACCTGGTGCGCAACACGCTGCTGCTGGTCCGGGGTCGGCTGATGCCCCCGCTGTGGCGGGTCGGGTACCTGTGGTGGCTCGTCAAGCTGGCGTCGTTTTGCGTGCTGTTCGTTCCGCCGCGCCGCGAGC
>JAHDXY010000232.1:2578-7344 GCA_023384005.1 Burkholderiaceae bacterium
ATCGCGCTTGCCCTTCGCGCGGGCGCGCTGGGACGCGGCGGATCTGCGCCCTTCGCCGCGCGGGGGCGCTGAGGGCCCCGGGATCGCGCCGCTCTATACTTGCGCAACGATGCAAGCCCACCAATCGCAACCGCGCCCCGCCACCCCCGCGTTCACCGTGTCCCTGGTCAGCCACCGCCAGGGCGCTCTGGCCTCGCGGTGCCTGGCCGACCTCGCGGGTCTCGCTCCAGCCGGCCTGACGCGCGTGATCGTCACGCGCAACCTGCGCGACGACCCGATCGTTCTGCCCGAGCACCCGCCCTTCGAGATCGTGCTGCTGGACAACGACGGCGCGCGCGGATTCGGCGCCAACCACAACGCCGCCTTCGCGCGCTGCGCCGACCCGTGGTTCGTCGTCGCCAACCCGGACATCCGGCTGCGCGCGGACCCGTTTCCCGCGCTGTTCGCCGCGGCGGCTTCGCGAACCGGGCTGGTCGCGCCCCGTGTGCTCGACCCCGACGGCCGCGAAGCCGATTCGGCGCGCTCGCAGATCGGCCCGCTGCAACTGGTCGATCGGCTCGCGCGCCCCCGGACGCGCAGCGCGCACCCGCGTCCCGACTGGTTCGCCGGCATGTTCCTGCTGATTCGCTCGCAGGCTTTTCGCGCGATCGGCGGATTCGACGAGCGGTTTCGGATGTACTGCGAGGACGCGGACCTTTGCGCCCGACTGCGCCTCGCCGGCTGGGAACTCGCGTGGGCGCGAGAGGCACTGGTCGAGCACGATGCGCGCCGCGCGAGCCGGCGCTCGCTGCGGCACGCCGCCTGGCATCTGGCGAGCTTGGCGCGGATGTGGTCCGGCGGCGTCTGGTGGCGTTATCGGGCCCTGCTCGCCGCCGAACGCGAGCCGCGTGCCGGCCAGGCCCTGAGCCGGTAGACGACGATGCTCTCGTTCGGAGTCGCCCTTCTCGTTTCGCTGCTGGTCTCGCTCGCGATCCTGCGGCTGGCCTACCTCGGTCGCGGCTACGGCATGGACGCCGATTTCAGCCACCTGCGGCGGCTGCACCAGCGCCCGGTGCCCAGGATAGGCGGAGTGGCGATCTTCGCCGCTGCGATCATCGGCGGCGCGCTGATCTGGTTCAAGAACCCGCACACCGGCGGCGCCATCCTGGCCCTGCTCGCGTGTTCGCTGCCCTGCTTCGCAGGCGGGTTCCTCGAGGACCTCACCTCGGGCGTGCGCCCGCGGCTGCGCCTGCTGCTGATGTTCGTTTCGGTGGTGCTGACGATGGTGGTGCTCGATCTGCGAATTCCGCGCGTCGACATCGACCTGCTCGACGACTGGTTGCACATCGGGTGGTTCACCTTCGCTCTCACCGCGCTGGCCATGCTCACGATCATCAACGGGATCAACCTGATCGACGGACTGAACGGGCTGGCCGGGATGGTGTGCCTGTCGATGTTCGGCGGGCTCGCGCTGGTCGGCTACGCGGTCAACGACCCGTTCGTCGTCTCGGCAAGCCTGCTGATGGCGGGGTCGATCACCGGTTTCCAGTTCTGGAACTACCCGCGCGCGCACCTGTTCCTGGGCGACGGGGGCGCGTACGTCCTGGGATTCATCCTCGGGGCGCTGTCGATCCTGCTGGTGGCGCGCAATCCGGCGGTCTCGGCGTGGTTTCCGCCGCTGCTGCTCGCCTATCCGCTGCTCGAGGTCGCGTTTTCGGTCTGGCGGCGCCGGGTGCTGCGCGGCCACGCGACCGGGATGCCCGACGCGGCCCACCTGCACCACCTGGTCTACCGACGCGTCGTGCGCTGGGCGGTGGGAGCGGAGCAAAGCGAATCGAGCGAGCAGCGCAACGCCTACGCATCGTTCTACCTCTGGGTGCTGTCCTCGCTTGCGGTCGTCCCGGCGGTGATTTTCCACGCGCAGGGTTGGATCCTCGGGGCCTTCCTCGCGCTGTTCGTCGTGTCCTACGTCTGGCTCTACGCGCGGATCGCGCGCCTGAACGTGCCGAGCTGGCTGATCCTGCGCGCGCACCGGCACTGACGCGCGGCATGACGGGGAGTTCCGGGCCGACGATCGCGATCGGCGACGTGCAGGGCTGCTTCGACAGCCTGCAGGAGCTGCTCGGCGCGATCGACGACGGCGCGACGCGGTTGTGGTTCACCGGCGACCTGGTCAATCGCGGCCCCGAGTCGTTGCGCACGCTGCGCTGGGCGATCGCCAACGAGGCGCGGCTGGTCACGGTCCTGGGCAATCACGACCTGCACCTGCTGGCGCTCGCCGCAGGGATCCGGCGCCCGGCGCGCAGCGACACGCTCGACCCGGTCCTGTCCGCGCCCGACGCGCCCGAGCTGATCGACTGGTTGCGCAGTCGCCCGCTCGCCCACCTGGAAGACGGCCACCTGCTCGTTCACGCGGGTGTGCTCGCGCAGTGGAGCGCGACGCGCACGGTGGAGCTCGCGGGAGAAGTCCAGCAGGCGCTGTCCGGCCCGGGCTGGGCGGATTTCCTGCGCGAGATGTATGGCGATGCGCCGAGCCGGTGGCGGGACTCGCTCGCGGGCGCCGATCGGCTGCGCGTGATCGTCAACGCGCTGACGCGGCTGCGCTACTTCAACCCCGAGGGCGAAATCGACCTCGCGTGCAAGACGGGGCCCCGGGACGCGCCGGCGGGGCTCATTCCCTGGTTCGACGCGCCACAACGCGCGACCGGGAACGTGACCGTCGTTTTCGGCCACTGGTCGACACTGGGGCTGACGATCCGCCCGAACCTGATCGGGCTCGACAGCGGCTGCGTCTGGGGCGGCGAACTCTGCGCGGTGCGGCTATCCGACCGCGCGGTGTTCCGCGCGCGCTGCGGCCAGGCCGCCGTCCCGGGGCCGATCGCGGCCGCGCGCTGAACTCCGGCGCGAGGAAAACGCTCAGCGTTCGGGCGCACCGGCGCGCGCCGGATCCGGTTCCGACAGCCCCGCTGCGATGAATCGCGGCGCGACCCTGAGCGCCCAGGCAGCGGCCGCCGCGAATGCGAAAGGCAGCGGCGGCGCCCCGGAGTGCAGCGCGTTCGCGGTGGCGCCCGAAGCCAGCGCCAGTTCGGCCTCGACCTCCGGGCCGCGAAGCAGCCGCACCACACCGGCGCCGCCGCGCTCGGCGCAGACGACCGCTTCGCCCCCGCCGGCGAGGTGCGCGGCCAGCGCCGGAGATGCTTCGTCCTCGCCTACCCAGACCAACCGGCGCGCGCCGACCTCGCCGGCGAGCCTGCTGCCGAGCTGCGCACAACCGGGGTCGGCGGCGTCTAGCACCACTGCGACCCTTGCCATCCTCGCCACGGCAGCCGCGGCCTGCGGATGCCAGGCGCCGTGCTGGGCGGCGCCGCGCGCATCCTGCTCGGGGCGAACCCGCGCGATCAGCGCCACGTCGCAGTCCTCGATGAACATCCCCGACTTGACCAGGGCCTGTTCGCCGATCTCGAACACCGCCGAATCGACCCTGCGATCGCACAGCAGTCGCTGGGCCGAGCGGCCGTCGGCGCAGTCCCCCTGGGCGAGCGTCTCGGCGCCGACGAACGCGCCGGCCGAAGAGCTCAGCCCTGGCGTGTGTCCGGCCGCGGACAGGATGCGTGCCAGGACCGGGCAACTCGTCGCCCCGGCGTCCGAGGCGGCGACGACGATCGTCGGCACCCTGGACGGGGCGCCGGGCGCGAAAATGCGCTCGAACAGCGGCGCGACCACGTCGCGATCGGGACTCGCGATCCAGTGCGGGCGCAGCCCCGGATTCGAATTGATCTCGATCAGCGCGGCACCGTTCTCACGCCAGGATCGGGTGATGTCGACCGATTGCAGGTCGATCGCCGCGACGTCGAGCCCGATCAGGACGGCCGCGCGCTCGGCGAGTTCGCGGTTTTCCGGGTGGATCGTGTCGGTGACTTCCTCGGCGTGCCCGCCGCGCGCCACGTTCGCCGTGCCGCGCAGCACCACGCGCTCACCCGCCGGCGCGACCGAATCCGCGCTCAGGCCCTGCCCGGCGAGCATCCGCTCGGCCTCGTGGTCGAGGTCGACCACCTCCATCAGCCGCTCGAAACCGCGCCCCCGGCGCGGGTCAAGGTTGAGTTGCGCGACCAGGTCGCGGATCGTCGCGCTGCCGTCGCCGACGACCGACGCGGGCAATCTGCGTGCGGCTGCGACCAGTCGCCCCGCGATCACCAGCAGGCGGTGATCGTCTCCCTCGATGAAACGCTCGGCCAGCGCCTGCGACACGCCCGCCGCGTTCAGGCGCGCCCAGGCGTCGCGCACCTGCTCGACGTCGGTCAGGCGAACGAAGACGTTGCGCCCTTTCGAACCGTCGCGCTGCTTGACCACGACCGGAAACCCGATCGTCTGCGCCGCGTCGACCAGCTCCTGCTCGCTGTCGCACAGGCGGCTGTCGGCGGTCGGCAGTCCGACGCGCGCGAGCAGCGCGTTAGCCGCCGCCTTGTCACGCGCCAGGTGCGCACCGAGCGCACTCGTCGTGTCGGTGACGGTCTCGTGCGCGTAGCGCGCGTGGCGACCGTGGCCGAACTGCACGAACTCCGAGCCGCTCGCCAGCCGGATCCAGGGAATCGCACGGCGCTGCGCCTCGCGCACCATCGACGCGGTGAGCTGGTTCAGGCCCAATCGGCCCACCGTCTGGCGCAGAGCTGCGTGCAGCCGGGCGAGTTCGCTCGCCCTCGCGTCGACCTGTGCGCTGGCCGCGGCGGCGGCGACGTCGAGCGGAGCGCGCGCGGCTGCGGCGTCGCCGAGGGCGCCCGCCAGGTACG
>JAHDXY010000233.1:0-5433 GCA_023384005.1 Burkholderiaceae bacterium
TTCGATGCCTGGTCGATCATTCGTGCGAACCCCGATGGACACGCGTCGCGGCCGCGCCAAGGGACCCGCGCACCCCTGTTATCGGCAGCCCCGTGCCGGGGTTGAGCGTGCGAGGACCGACCTCGAACGACTCTGCTAGAGTCGCTTTCGGATCGAATACGGACCGTCTCCCGCCCGACGATCCGACCGCACTGCACCTGCGCAACAGGACCGACACGATGGATTTCCCCGCAGCTCCAGACTCCCACGCGATCGCGGTGATGCTGCTCACGGTCGTAGCGCTCGCGCTGTTCATGCGCGAGAGGATTCCGCTGGAGACCTCGAGCATGGTGGTGATCGTCGCGCTCTCGCTCGGCTTCGAGCTGTTCCCCTATCACTCGGCAGGCGAGACGCTTCACGCGATCGACTTCTTCCACGGCTTCGGACACGAGGCGCTGGTCGCGGTGTGCGCGCTGATGATCGTCGGGCAGGGCCTTGTGCGCACCGGCGCACTCGAGCCGCTGGGGGGGGTGCTGGCGCGGATCTGGAGCACAAGCCCGATGCTATCGTTGCTGCTCACCCTCACGATCGCCGCGGTGCTCAGCGCGTTCGTCAACAACACGCCGATTGTCGTGCTGCTGCTGCCCGTGCTGATCAGCGTGTCGATCCGCACCCGGATGTCGCCGTCGAAGGTATTGATGCCGATGGGCATCGCCACGCTGATCGGGGGCACCGCGACGACGATCGGGACCTCGACCAACCTGCTGGTGGTTTCGGTAGCGGCCGACATGGGGCTGCGTCGGATCGGCATGTTCGACTTCATCGTGCCGGCCGCGCTGGCGGGCGCGGTCGGGATCGTCTTTCTCTGGCTCGTCGCGCCGCGCCTGCTTCCCAAGCGCAGCACGCCGCTGGCGGACGCCTCGCCGCGGATCTTCACCGCGCACCTGCGCATACCGGACGACAGCGTCGGGGTCGGGCTGACGCTATCGGAGGCCGAGCAGAAAGTCGGCGGCGGAATGAAGGTGCTTCGGGTCGAACGCGGCGAAGGCCTGTACGTGACGCCGTTCCCGGACGCCAAGCTCAAGGCCGGCGACCGCCTGCTGGTGACCGACACGCCGAACAACCTGAAGCGCTTCGAGAAGGGCCTGGGCGCGACGCTCTTTTCTGGCGGGATAGAGGTCGACGACGACCATCCGCTCAAGGCCGACGACCAGCAGATCTCCGAGATCGTCGTGGTCAGCGGTTCACCGATCGAGGGCGTCACGCTCAAGGACGCGCGTTTCATCGACCGCTACCAGCTGGTCGTGCTCGCGCTGCACCGTGCCGGAAAGAGGGTCAGTTCGCTCGGTGCGGGGATGGGCGACGTCGAGCTGCAATCGGGCGACGTGCTGCTGGTGCAGGGCGCCGCCGAGCAGATCGCCGCCTTGCGCCAGGACGACAAGATGCTGGTGCTCGACGCCACCGCCGACCTACCGCACACGAACCGCTCGCCTGCCGCGGTGATGATCATGGCCGCGGTGATCGTCGCGGCGGCGCTGGGTGTGGTGCCGATCGCGATCAGCGCGGTGTGCGGGGTGCTCGCGATGGTCGCGACTCGCTGCCTGAACTGGCGCGAAGCGGCCGGTGCGCTCAATGCGCAGGTGATCCTGATCGTCGTCGCGAGCCTGGGGCTTGGAATCGCGCTGCTCGCGACGGGCGGTGCCGAGTACATCGCGAAGGTCTTCGTCGCGACTACTTTCGGGGCACCGCCGATGGTCGTTCTCGCCAGCCTCACCCTGCTGATGGGCGTACTCACCAACGTCGTCTCGAGCAACGCGGCAGCCGTGATCGGCACGCCGATCGCGGTCAGCATCGCCAACCAGATCGGGCAGTCGCCCGAGGCGTTCGTACTGGCGGTGATCTTCGGCTCGAACCTTTGCTACGCGACGCCGCTCGCGCACAAGATCAACGTGCTGGTGATGGCTGCCGGCGGCTACACCTTCAACGACTTCCTGCGCGTGGGCCTGCCGCTCGCCGTCGTGATGTGGCTCGCCTACAGCGGATTGCTGGGGGTGCTCTACGGGCTGTGAGCAGGTCGCGCCATCATCCGGGCTAGAACACGCCGGGATAGCCGCCGCCATCGATCAGGATGTTCTGCCCGGTGATGAAGCCGGCATGCGCCGAGCACAGGAACGCGCACGCGGCGGCGAACTCCCGAGGCTCGCCGAAGCGCTTCGCAGCGTTCGTCGATGCGCGTTCCTTCCAGACCTGCTCGACGCTCTTGCCCTGCTCGGTCGCGAGCGACCTCGCGTAGTCGTGCTGCGTATCGGTCGCGAAGATCCCGGGCAGCAGCGCGTTGGCGGTGACGTTGTGCGCGACCGATTCGCGTGCGATTCCGTTCATAAAGCCCGCGAGCGCGAGCCGCGGGCTGATCGAGAGCATGTGCTCGAGCCGCGGCTCCTTCACGAACCGCGAGGTGACTGCGACGATGCGCCCGAAGCGGCGCGCGACCATCCCTTCGACCACGCCCGTGATCAGCTCGACCGGAGCGAGCATCATTGCGTCGAGCGCCGCCTGCCACTGGGCGATCGTCCATCGCCTGAAGTCCGGGTGCGACTCTGGCCATCCCCCGCTGTGGACGAGGATATCGGGATCGGGGCACTGCGCCAGTACCGCCTGGCGGCCTTGCGTGCTCGACAGATCGGCCGCAAGGACATCCACGCGAACGCCCGATTCGTCGCGGATCTGCGCAGCAGTCCGATCGAGACCAGCGCGACCGCGCGCGACGAGGAACAGATCGACGCCTTCAGCCGCGAGGCGCTCGGCACACGCTCTTCCGAGGCCGCCGCTCGCGCCGCAAACCAGCGCGCGGCGACCGCCGATCCCCAGGTCCATTGAGAAGACCTTCGCGCGAAGCCGACCGGCTAGCCGCGATGCGGCTGGTCGCGGCCGGCGTCGTCGCTCCTCACTTTCCGGCCTGGATCGTCAGGTCCTCGTAGGGCCCGGTGTATGGGTTGTCCGGAATCCCGTTGACGCCATCGAATCCGACGCGCGGCCCGATCACGATCGGGAAGGCATATTCCATCACGGGCATGAAACGAACCCGCTCGTGTATCAGTTGCTGGATTCGCTCGATCTTCGCCTTGCGCTTGACCGCGTCGACCTCCTGCGACTGGTCCTCGATCATCTTGTCGAGGTCGTCGTCCCTGATGTACGAAAGCGAACCCGAACTGCGCACGAACTGGTCGAGTCGGGTCGACGCGCTTCCCGGCGAACCGGAGCCGCTGAAGATCAGGCCAGTCAGCTTCTTCTCGGAGGTCTGCTTCAGGTGCGCTGCGCGCTCGGTCGGGCGCAACTGCATCCTGATCCCAACCGCCGCGAGGTAGGCTTGCACCGGTTCGGCCATGAACTCCGTGGCGTCGGTGTACAGGATTCCGCCGTCGAAACCGTTCGGATGACCGGCCTCGGCTAGAAGTTTCTTGGCCCGCGCAGGGTCGTACGGATACGCGGGCGGGTCCCAGTAGAACTGCATCGCGTGCGGAATGATGCTGTTGGACTCGCGCGCCATGCCAACGTACGCCGCCTGGTTGATCGCCTTGCGGTCGAGCGCGAGGTTGGCCGCCAGGCGCACCCGGGGATCACTCCACGGAGAGGCCTTGTCGTACTGGCTGCCGAAGATGATGAAGTTGGTGACCGGGATGCTCGCGGTCTTGAGCTTCAGGTGCGGGGTGCGCAGGACCTCGGAAGCGAGTTCGCCCTGCACCCCGTAGGTGAAGTCGATCTCGCCGCGCTTGATCGCCGCGAGCCGGGTGGTCGCATCGGGAATGACCTTGAACACCAGCGTCTTGACGTTCGGGACCTTGCGCCAGTAATGCTCGGACGCCTCGAACACGAACTCGGTTCCTGGCTTGAACGACACCAGCTTGTAGGGACCCGCGCCGATCGGCGCCTTCTTGAATTCGTCGTCGCCCACCCGTTCCAGGTACTTCTTCGGAAGCACCCACGCCGCTCCAGTGGCTGTCGTGCCGAAGAAGGTCATGAAATCGGGCCAGGGTTTCTTCATGCGGTAGCGCACGGTGATCGGGTCGACGACCTCGACGGCAGCCACCTTCTCCTTGAACAGCGTGGCTCCGGCGCCGCGGTAGCGATCGAACGAGAACTTCACGTCCTCGGCGGTCAGCGGGTCGCCGTTCTGGAACTTCAGGCCGCGACGCAGCTTGAACTCGTACATCAGCCCGTCCGCGCTCTGGCTCATGCTCTCGGCCAGGCTGAGCCCGAAGGCCTTGCCCGCCACCGGACGGATCAGCGCGTCGTGCTGCGCGTACTGCAGCAGCAGCGGGGCACCCGTTCCGGGGGTCTCGCCCGGATCGAAGAAGCGGCTGGTCAGCGAGAGGTGGATGCCCCAGGTCAGGGTTCCCTGCGGCGCCGCAACCGCCGCGGCGCTCGCGAAAGACGCGATCGCGACGCTCGCGATCAGCTTCGCGAATCGCGTCGCGACTGCGCGCGAGATTGCGCCCGACGGCGTTGAGCGATTCTGGTGCATTGGTGTGCCCTCCTCTCTTGCGTTCTGGATGCGTGAATTCGCGAAAGAAAGCGATTCACGAACGAATCGACGCTGGATCGACGACCGTTCCGAGTATATCTACATCGTCCTGGAACGATTTCGCCAACCGCAGGCCGGAATCGCGAGCAGGGAGGAAAAATCGTCCAATCGACGTCCGCGAAGCTAGCCCGCGGCCGGCGCCGGGTCGAACAGGTGGCAGCTGACCATCGACCGCTCCGCCGCGTGCCAGCCCGGCGCCTGCGATTCGCAGCGCGGCATCGCGAGCGGGCACCTGGGATGAAACCGGCAACCCGATGGCGGCGAGATCGCGCTGGGAGGCTCGCCACGCGGCGCGAGCGCCGGCCCCGCCGGCGAATCGAGGGGCGACTGCACCGCCGAGACCAGCATCTGCGTGTACGGGTGCCTGGGCGCGTGCGCGACCTCGGCGGCTGGTGCAAACTCGATGATCTCCCCCAGGTACATGACGGCGATCTCGTCGCTCAGGTTTGCCACCGCGTGCAGGTCGTGCGCGATGAAGACGTACGCAACGCCGAGTTCTTGCCTGAGGTCGGCCAGAAGGTTCAGGATCTGAGCCCGGATCGACACGTCCAGCGCCGAGATCGGCTCGTCGAGCACCACCAGCCGCGGATCGAGGATCAGCGCCTTGGCGATCGCGATCCGCTGTCGCTGGCCGCCGGAGAACTCGTGCGGATACTTGTCGCCGCAATCCTCCGGCAGGCCGACAAGGCGCAGCATTTCGCGAACCCTCTGTTCGCTGCCTGCCTGGTCCGAAATCGCGTGCACGATCAGCGGTTCGGCAAGAATGGCACCGACACGCATGCGCGGATTGAGCGACGAGAACGGATCCTGGAACACCGCCTGAACCGCGCGCCGATACGCGAGCGTGCCGCCGCGCTCGAGCGATTCGAGCG
>JAHDXY010000233.1:5443-7323 GCA_023384005.1 Burkholderiaceae bacterium
CCGTCGAAGCGCACCTCACCGCTGGTCGGGGTCTCGAGCTTGAGCAGCAGTTTCGCGAGCGTCGACTTGCCGCAACCCGACTCCCCGACGATTCCCAGCGTCTTGCCGGCCTGAATCGAGAGCGAGACGCCGTCGACCGCGCGCACCACGCGTTTGCCGCGAAAGATCGATCCGCCGGTCGGGAAATGCTTGGTTACCCGCGACAGCTCCATCACCGCGGTCGTGGTCGTGGTCGCGCTCATCGCTCGTTCAGCCAGCAGGCGCTCTCGCGCTGTTCCCCGATCCTCGCGAGTGGCGGCATCTCGAACCGGCAGCGCTCGAACACGTCGCTGCAGCGCGGGTGAAAGGCGCAGCCCGACGGAAGCTTCGCTGGGTCGGGCGGCTGGTTGGGAATCGTACGCAGCCGCCCGGCCACCGTCGACATCGTCGGAATCGACCCAAGCAGCGCGCGCGTGTAGGGGTGCAACGGTTCCCTCAGCGTCTGGGCGGTCGGGCCCTGCTCGACAAGCCGCCCGGCGTACATCACCGCGGTGCGGTCGCACACGCGCGCCACCACGCCGAGGTCGTGGGTGATCAGGATCAGCGCGAAGCCGTGTTCGCGCTGCAGGTCCTTGAGCAGTTGCAGGTACTGCACCTGGACAGTCGGGTCGAGCGCGGTCGTCGGTTCGTCGGCGATTAGAAGCCGCGGTGCGCACGACAGCGCGATCGCGCCAGCGATACGCTGGCGCATTCCCCCCGACATCTGGTGCGGATACTCGCGAAGCCGCGCCTCGGGGTTTGCGATACGCACCGCGGCGACAAGGTCCCTGGCGCGATCCCAGGCCTGGGCGCGCGAAAAGCCGTCATGCGCGATCGGCGCTTCCGCGATCTGGGTGCCGATCGACAGCAAGGGGTTCAGCGAGTGCAGCGGATCCTGCAGGATCGTCGCGATCCGCTTTCCCCGGATCGGCCGCATCGCGGACTCCGGCAGACGCACGAGGTCGCTCCCCTCGAAGAGCACGCTGCCCGCGAGAATGCTCGCTCCGGGCGCCATCAGGCGGGTCAGCGCCGCAGCGAGCGTGCTCTTGCCGCAACCGGATTCGCCGACGATGCCGAGCGTCTCGCCGCTGTCGAGCGAGAACGACACGCCGTTGAGGACGGTCACCATCGCCTTGCCGCGCTTGCCCGCGTAGGCGACGGTCAAACCCTCGACCTGGAGCAGCGGCGCAGTCACAGGTAGTCCAATTGGGGGTCGAAGCGGTCGCGCAGCCAGTCTCCCAGCTGGCTGGCGGCGAGGACGATCAGCATGATGCACAAGCCTGGAAACACAGTGAGCCACCAGTAGCCGATCATCAATCCCTTCTTGCCGTCAGCGAGCATCAGCCCCCACGCCGGCTTAGGAGGCGGAACGCCCACGCCGAGAAACGACAGCGACGCTTCGGTCACGATCACGATCCCCAGCATCAGCGTGGCCAGCACGATCGCCGTGTTGAGCACGTTCGGCAGCAGGTGGCGCACCATGATCCGCGTCGACGAGCAGCCGGTCACGATCGCGAGCCTGACGAAGTCGCGCGCCCGCAGCGACAACACTTCGCCACGCACCACGCGCGCGTAGCGAGTCCAGTAGACGGCGCCGAGGATCACGACGATGTTGAACTCGCTCGGCCCGGTGATCGCCGCCAGGAAGATCGCGAACACCAGAGACGGCAACGCAAGCCAGGCGTCGGCGAAGCGCATCACCACCTGGTCGACCCATCCGCCCAGGTAACCGGCGATCAGCCCCAGCGAGGTGCCGAGAAGGCCGGCCGCGAGCACTGCCGCCACCCCGACCGTGAGCGAGACGCGCGCGCCGAAGATCAGACGCGAGAGAACGTCGCGCCCGAGATGATCGGTTCCGAGCA
>JAHDXY010000234.1 GCA_023384005.1 Burkholderiaceae bacterium
GTCGGGGCGAGAGGATTCGAACCTCCGACATCTTGCTCCCAAAGCAAGCACTCTGCCAGGCTGAGCTACGCCCCGGAGGCCGCGAATTGTATCTCAAGCTTCGCGATGTCCAAAGCGCCGGGTCCGAAGCGCGGCGCGACGAAGGGCGAGCGCACCGACCCGGATCGAGTCCGCAGCGTACCGCAGCTCAGGCGGTCACCGCATCGGCGAGACGTTGGGCGAGACGGCGCGCCGTGCCGTCGTCGCGCGCCTCGACCATCAATCGGAGCAGCGGCTCGGTTCCCGAGGGGCGAATCAGCACCCGGCCGTCGTCGCCGAGTTCGGCCTCGACTTCGCCTCGCGCCTTGCGCAGGCGCTCGTCGCCGCACCAGTCGAAACCGCGCGCGACGCGCACGTTGATCAGCGTCTGCGGAAACAGGCTCAGCTCGGCAGTGAGTTCGGCGAGCGTGCGGCCCGAGCCGCGGATCGCGCGCAGCACCTGTAGCGCGCTGATCGTGCCGTCGCCGGTACTGTGGCAATCGAGGCACAGCAGATGGCCCGAACTCTCGCCTCCGAACAACCAGCCGCGTTCGTGCAGCGTTTCGAGCACGTACCGGTCGCCCACCTTCGCGCGCGCGAAGCCGACCCCGCTCGCCGCGAACGCCTGCTCGAGTGCGAGATTGGTCATCAGCGTGCCCACCACCCCGGCCACCGGCGCTTCGTTGAGCCGGTCGCGCACGATCACGTAGAGCAGCTCGTCGCCGTTGTAGGCGCGTCCTTCGGCATCGATCACGAGGACGCGGTCGGCGTCGCCGTCGACCGCGATGCCGAGGTCGGCTCGATGCTCGAGCACGGCGCTGCGCAGCGAGTGCGGGTGCGATGCGCCCACTTCCAGGTTGATGTTCAGTCCGTTCGGCTCGGCGCCGATGCGGAAGACTTCGGCGCCCAGCTCGTGAAACACGTGCGGTGCGGTGTGATAGGCCGCGCCATGCGCGCAGTCGACCACCAGCCGCATCCCGTGCAGGTCGAGCGACGAGGGGAACGAGCTCTTGCAGAACTCGATGTATCGCCCCGCGGCATCCTCGACCCGTCGCGCGCGCCCGAGCTGGTCCGACACGACGCAGCCGATCGGCGCCTCGAGTTCGGTTTCGATCTGCTCCTCGACGGCATCGGCGAGCTTGTTGCCGTCTCCCGAGAAGAACTTGATGCCGTTGTCGTCGTAGGGATTGTGCGAGGCGCTGATCACGACGCCCGCCGAAAGGCGCAGCGCGCGGGTGAGATATGCCACGCCGGGCGTCGGAAGAGGCCCGGTGAGCAGCACGTCGACCCCGGCGGCCGAGAAACCGGCCTCGAGGGCGGCCTCGAGCATGTACCCGGAAACGCGAGTGTCCTTTCCGATCAGCACCGCCGGGCGCCCGCTGCCGCGCTGCTGCGCGAGCACCCTGCCCGCCGCGTAGCCGAGCCGAAGCACGAAGTCGGGTGTGATCGGCGCTTCGCCGACTCGTCCGCGCACCCCGTCGGTTCCGAAATACTTTCGACCCATGTTCCGATCCGTTCCTCTAGAAGCGTGCTCAGGGCTGCGCGCCGACCGCCTGCCAGACCGCCAGCGCGTCGCGCGTTTGCGCGACGTCGTGCACACGGACGATCCGCGCTCCCCGGGCCACCGCGGCAAGCGCCGCGCCAAGGCTGCCGGCCAGTCGATCTTCGACGCCGCGTCCGGTGAGCTGCCCGATCATCGACTTGCGCGACACGCCGACCAGCACGGGATAACCCAGTGCCGCGAGCCGCTCGATCGCGCGCAACAGCCGCAGATTATCCTCCAGCGTTTTTCCGAAACCGATTCCGGGATCGAGCACGATGCGATCGCGCGCGACGCCGGCAGCGTACAGTGCGTTCGCGCGCGCGAACAGGAAGTCCCGCACATCGCGGACCACGTCACGATAGACGGGCCCATCCTGCATGGTCGCCGGCTCGCCGCGCATGTGCATTGCGCACAATGCCGCAGCGCTGCCCGCGACCGCTTCGATCGCCCCGGGAGCGCGAAACCCCGCCACGTCGTTGATCATGTCCGCACCGGCCGCGAGCACGGCACGCATCACCTCGGGACGCCTCGTATCGACCGACACCGGCAGCCCGAGCTCGAGTGCCGCCGTGAGCACCGGGACGAGCCTGGCGAGCTCGATCGCAACCGATACGGGAGCGGCTCCGGGGCGGGTCGACTCGGCGCCTATGTCCAGGATGTCGGCGCCTTCGCCAGCTAGCCGGCGCGCGCGCTCGATCGCTTCGTTCGCGCTCGCGGTCTTCCCCCGCTCCGAAAACGAATCGGGGGTGACGTTGATCACCCCCATGACGAGCGGCCGGTCGAGCGCGAGCCTGAATCTGCCGCACGCGAGCGCCACGGCCGTGCGGCAGGCTTCGCTCATCGTCGGCGATACGCGCGGCGAATGCGCGAGCGGTGGGCGACGCCGACGCGGCAGCGGCGCCGCGTCAGGGCGTCTCGGTCGCTGCCGGGCTGGGCTTGACCGGCGCCGGTGCCGGGGGCGTGGGCTTGTCGCCTCCGCCCTTGTCGCTCGAGGTGTCCTTTGGCGGGCGCGGCGGACGACCATCGATGATGTCGTCGATCTGGTCGCTGTCGATGGTTTCCCACTCGAGAAGCGCCTTGGCCATCGCTTCGACCTTGTCGCGGTTGGCCTCGAGGATCTTGCGCGCGACCGCGTACTGCTCGTCGATGATCTTGCGGATCTCGGCGTCGACCTTGCGCATCGTCTCTTCCGAGACGTTGGTGGTCTTGGTGATCGACCGGCCGAGGAAGATCTCGCCCTCGTTCTCCGCGTAGACCATCGGCCCCATCGCGTCGCTCATTCCGTAGCGGGTAACCATGTCGCGCGCCATTGCGGTCGCGCGCTCGAAGTCGTTCGACGCGCCGGTGGTCATCTGGTTCATGAACAGCTCCTCGGCGATACGCCCGCCAAAGAGCACAGCGATCGTGCTCAGCATCCGTTCGCGGTCGAGGCTGTAGCGGTCGCCCTCGGGCAGCTGCATCGTGACGCCCAGCGCGCGCCCGCGCGGGATGATCGTGACCTTGTGCACCGGGTCGGTCTTGGGCATCAGCTTGGCGACGACCGCGTGCCCGGACTCGTGATAGGCGGTGTTCCGGCGCTCGTCTTCGGGCATCACGATCGAGCGGCGTTCCGCGCCCATGATGATCTTGTCCTTCGCGCGCTCGAAGTCGGACATGTCGACCAGCCGTCCGTTGCGACGCGCCGCGAACAGCGCCGCCTCGTTGACGAGGTTGGCGAGGTCGGCGCCGGAAAAGCCGGGCGTGCCGCGCGCGATCAGGTCGGAGCGCACGTCGGGGCCGATCGGCACCTTGCGCATGTGCACGTTCAGGATCTGCTCGCGTCCGCGAATGTCCGGAAGCGGAACGACCACCTGGCGATCGAAGCGCCCGGGGCGCAGAAGCGCCGGGTCGAGCACGTCGGGCCGGTTGGTGGCGGCGATCACGATGATGCCTTGCCCGGTCTCGAAACCGTCCATCTCGACCAGCAACTGGTTGAGGGTCTGTTCGCGCTCGTCGTTGCCGCCGCCCAGTCCCGCGCCACGCTGGCGTCCGACCGCGTCTATTTCGTCGATGAACACGATGCACGGCGCGTGCTTCTTGGCGTTCTCGAACATGTCGCGCACGCGCGCCGCGCCCACGCCGACGAACATCTCGACGAAGTCCGAGCCCGAAATCGTGAAGAACGGGACCTTGGCCTCGCCGGCGATCGCCTTGGCGAGCAGCGTCTTTCCGGTGCCGGGCGATCCAACCATCAGCACGCCGCGCGGGATGCGCCCGCCGAGCTTCTGGAACTTGGAAGGGTCACGCAGGAATTCAACCAGCTCCTGGACTTCGTCCTTGGCCTCGTCGCATCCGGCGACATCGGCGAAGGTGATGTCGTTGGTGCTCTCGTCGAGCATGCGCGCGCGCGACTTGCCGAAAGAGAACGCGCCGCCGCGTCCGCCGCCCTGCATCTGGCGCATGAAGAAAACCCAGACGCCAATCAGCAGCAGCATCGGGAACCAGGACACGAAGATGTTGAGCAGAAGCGACTGCTCCTCCTCGGGCTTGGCATTGACCTGCACGCCGTACTTGAGCAGGTCGCCGACCATCCACGGGTCGCTGGGAGAGAACACCGTGTAGGCCTTGTTGTCCTTGGTGCGGACCTTGAGCGTGCGCCCGTCGATGCTCACCGCGTCGACCCGCCCGTCGCGCGCGTCGTCCATGAACTGCGAGTACGGCACGTCCGCCCCGCGCACCTGGCGGGTGTCGAACTGCTTGAAGACGGTAAAAAGCACCAGTGCGATCACCAGCCACACCGCCGCCTTCGAGAAAACGTTGTTCACTCAGCACGCTCCTTGTTCAGCCTATTGATTCTACGCGGGTCGCGGGTCGGGCGCCAGCCGACGCCGTTTCCTAAGTCGTTGATCCGTATGGATCTCTTACACCCTGTCGCGACTTCAGCCCGCGCCCGAGCAGATAAGTCTCGGCCGACTTGTCGCGCGAGGCCTTCGGTTTGCGCGCTACGACCTTCACGAAGTGGCGCTTGAACAGCTCGACCGACTGGCTGTAACCGGTCCCATGGAAGCACTTCACCAGCAACGCACCCTCCGGTTTGAGGTGATGAACGGCGAAATCGACCGCCAATTCGATCAGATCGCTCATTCGCGCCGCGTCGGCGGGCCCGACTCCTGATAGATTGGGGGCCATATCCGAAACCACAAGGTCGACCGGCGAGCCGCCGAGCGTGGCGCTCAGCCGGCGGAGCACTTCGTCCTCGCGGAAATCGCCCTGGACGAACTCGACGTCGGCCACCGGCTCCATCGGCAGCACGTCCAGCGCGACGATCCTGCCGCGCAAACGCCCGGCCGGACCGACCAGCTTCTCGCGCAAGACCTGGCACCACGCGCCGGGCGCCGCGCCGAGGTCGACCACGGTCATTCCCGGCAGTACCAGGCGATCCTGCTCGTCGATCTCGATCAGCTTGAAAGCGCCGCGCGAGCGGTACTGCCGTTGCTGCGCGAGCTTGACGTAGGGGTCGTTGCGGTGCTGGTCGAGCCAGGACTTGTTGAACTTCCTCTTTGCCATCGGTTTCAGGGCGCGATCGGCGCGCGCAGCGCGGCGTAGAATGCGAAGATGGACGAGTATGGCGCACCGGTGCTCACGCCGGCCCAACGCAAGGCCCTCAAGGCACGCGCACACCACCTCGACCCGGTGGTGATCATCGGCGAGGCGGGCCTGACCGGCGCGGTTCTCGCCGAAGCGGCGCTGGCCCTTCGCGCCCACCAGCTGGTCAAGATCCGCGTCCACGGCGACGAGCGTGCGGCGCGCGCGATGCTGATGGACAAGCTGTGCGCGGCTCTCGGGTGCGCACCCGTGCAGTCGATCGGCAAGCTGCTCGTCGTGTACCGCCCCTCGGACGACGAAGACAACCCATCGGCGAAACCCGGCGCGCGCGAGCGCCGCGGGCCGCATCGGCCGAAAAAGACCCTCGGGGCGAAGGCGGAGTCCGCCGCCAGCGCCCGGGTCGGCGCACGCGGCAAAAAGCCGCCGGCCGGCGAGTCGGCGAAGCGAACGCCGTTCAAGGGCGGCATCAAGTTGAGCACTGCGTCCGGCAAGAGCCTGGGCGCGAGGACCTCCGGCAAGAGCCCGAGCGCGAAGACCGCAGGCAAGCGCACCGACCTGTCGTCGTCGGCCAGGCTGCCGGCTCGCCGGGGCACGACTTCGAAGGCTACGCAGGGCCCGGTGCGACTGCAGGGAGGCGCCGGCGCGCGAACCGCCGGACGGCGCAACCGGGCCAAGGGCGGCAGCTGAACGCACGAGGCCGCGCGGGCGCCGCGGCGCGCCCGCTCACAGGTACCTGACGTCGAGTACCTCGTACTCGCGCAATCCGGCGGGCGCGCGAACTTCGGCGACTTCGCCGACATGCTTGCCGATCAGCGCCCGCGCGATCGGGCTCGACACCGAGATCCGGCCATTGGAGACATCGGCCTCGTCCTCTCCCACGATCTGGTAGCTGACCTTCTCGCCCGAGTCCAGGTCCTCGAGGTCGATCGTCGCCGCGAACACGACGCGGCCGTCGGTGTCGAGCAGCTTCGGGTCGATCACCTGCGCATTGGCGAGCTTTCCCTCGAGTTCCGCGATGCGTCCCTCGAGAAATCCCTGCCTCTCGCGCGCCGCGTCGTACTCCGCGTTCTCGGACAGGTCGCCCTGCGCGCGCGCGTCGGCGATCGCGGCGATCACCGCCGGGCGTTCGACGCTCTTCAATCGTTGCAGTTCTTCCCTCAGCAATTGCGCGCCTCGAAGGGTCATCGGGGTGGTCGGCATCCAGTCACTCCATTGTCGTGTCGAACAACGCGCGCGCAGGCGGCAGGCTCAGCTCGCGGCGAGCGTGCCGTGCAATTCCTGCAGGCTGTAAACATCGAGGTCGCGCAATCCCCTGATGCCTTCTACCGCCGCACGCGCTCCCGCCAGCGTCGTGTAGAACGTGACCCGTTGCGCGAGCGCGGTCGTGCGGATCGAGCGCGAGTCGGTGATCGCGCCGCGGCGGTCCTCGACGGTGTTGATCACCAGCGAGATCTCGCCGTTCTTGAGCAGATCGACGACGTGCGGCCGGCCTTCCTGGACCTTGTTCACCGCGCTGACCGGGATCGCGTTCGCAGCGATCGCCGCTGCGGTTCCCTTCGTAGCCACCAGGCTGAAGCCCAGCTCGTGCAACGAGCGTGCGATCGCGATCATGCGCGCCTTGTCGCCGTTCTTGACCGAGATGAACGCGGTCCCCTTGGTGGGCAGGTGCACCCCGGCCGCGATCTGCGATTTCACGAAGGCCTCGCCGAAGGTGTACCCGACGCCCATCACCTCGCCGGTGGACTTCATCTCGGGGCCGAGGATCGTGTCGACGCCCGGGAACTTCACGAACGGGAACACCGCCTCCTTGACCGAGTAGTACCCGGGCACCACCTTGGGGCCGACGCCCTGCGCGGCGAGCGACATCCCGGCCATGCAGCGCGCGGCGATCTTCGCCAGCTGCAGCCCGGTGGCCTTGGACACGTAGGGCACGGTGCGCGACGCGCGCGGATTGACCTCGAGCACGTAGACGACGTCGTCCGATCCGTCGCGCTGGATCGCGAACTGCACGTTCATCAGGCCAACCACCTTGAGCGCGCGCGCCATCAGTTCGGTCTGGCGTTCCAGCTCGGCGACCAGCGCGGGCGACAACGAATACGGCGGCAGCGAGCACGCCGAATCGCCGGAATGCACTCCG
>JAHDXY010000235.1 GCA_023384005.1 Burkholderiaceae bacterium
GATCGGACACGGCGAGACGGTCGGCCTGATCGGCGAGAGCGGATGCGGCAAGAGCACGCTGGGGCGGGCGATCCTGTGCCTGAACGAACCCACTTCCGGGCGGGTCGAATTCGACGGCGTCGAGCTCACTGCACTGCCGGCGGCCGAACTCAAGGCGATGCGCCGGCGCATGCAGATCATCTTCCAGGATCCCTACGCTTCGCTCAATCCGCGCAAGACGGTCGCCGAAATCGTCGGGCTGCCGCTCAAGCTGCACGGCGTCGCGCGCGGCGGCGATGCGCGCGACCGCGTCGCGGCGATGATCGAGAACGTCGGTTTGCGCGCCGAGCACCTCGGCCGCTACCCGCACGAGTTCTCCGGAGGCCAGCGCCAGCGCATCGGCATCGCCCGCGCGCTGATCCTCAGTCCGAAATTCCTGGTCTGCGACGAACCGGTCTCCGCGCTCGACGTTTCGATCCAGGCGCAGATCCTGCACCTGCTCGAAACGCTGCGGCGCGAGCTGGGCCTGACCTACCTGTTCGTGTCGCACGACATCGCGGTGATCGGCTACGTCAGCAACCGGATCGCGGTCATGTACCTGGGGGAGATCGTCGAATCCGGGCCGACGCGACTGATCCTCGAGTCGCCGCGACACCCGTATACCCAGGCACTGCTGTCGGCGATTCCGCGCGTCGACCAGGCCGGCAAGCGCAAGCGCGTGCATCTGCAAGGCGATCTGCCCTCTCCACTCGCTCCGCCGCCCGGGTGCAGGTTCCACACCCGCTGCCCGCAGGCGAGCGCACGCTGTCGCGTCGAGCCTCCTCGATCGATCGATCTGGGCGATGGCCGCAGCGCCGCCTGTCATCTCCTGGAATCCGGATGAAGCACGTCCCAGTCGCGGCGTCGGTGCTGGATCTCGAAGGCGGCGCATTGCAGCGCGGCGCCGGGCAGTCACGCGCCGCGCCCGCGTCCGGCGCCGCGGTGCGCGAAGCGATCGAGCTGCGCTGCACGATGGCGCGCGCTCAGCTCGAGTTGCCCTCGACGCGATCCTACCTCGACGCTCAGTGGGCGTTTCATTCGCGCGAGGCCGCAGAGTGCCTCGACGAAATGCGCGGCGTCGCGCGGGGCTTCGCGATCGACGAGCGCAGGCTGTTCGCCTACCTGCACCTTGGCGTAATCGCCGACCTGGACGACGGCTGCACGGCGTGGGCGCGAAGCGACCGGCAACACGGCGCGGTGCTTGCGAAGAACCGCGATTTCCGCGGCGAGCACACGAGCCTGCAACGGATCTTCAGACATCGCGATCCCGCCTGGCGCGGCCGCCGCCTGCTCGCGGTGGGCAGCCTCGGCAGTCCGGGCGTGTATTCGAGCGGGATCAACTCGTCCGGGCTGGCGCTGGCCGACACGCAGGTCGGCACGCGCGATCACGGCGTGGGCCTGCTGCGCTACTTCCTGATGACGCGCATCCTCGCGCACGCGGCGAGCGTCGACGAGGCGCTCGCGATCGTGAACGCGACCGCGCACGCCGGCGGCGGAACGCTGGTTCTCGCCGACGCCGGCGGCGCGCTCGCCGCGGTCGAACTGGGGCATCGCCGCTCGGCGATCGAGCGCGTCGACGGCGGCCATCTCGTGCGCACCAACCATTTCGTCGATCCGGGCACCGCCGCGCAGTGGCGCGCGCCCCCCGGCGACCGGCAGGCGGCGAGTTCGCAGCTTCGCCGTGCCGCCGTGCTGCGCGCGCAGCAGGCGGCGCCCGGAGATCTCTGCGTGGACGCGGCCTTCGAGCTGATGAGCCGGCACGACGGCGCCGATCCACTCGACGGGCTGTGCCGACACGGCGGCGACGGCGACGCGCTCACGATCTCATGCGCGGTCTTCGCGCTTTCGCCCCCGACGCTATACTTTTGCGACGGCACACCGTGTCGCGGCTCGCGCGTTCGGGCCGCGCCCTGACGATGCCGGGGCCCCGTTTCCACACCGCAAGGGTTGGCAATGAGCTTTCACGGCGAGTTGATCGGGGAGCACGCGTCGATCGTCGAGACGCGGCGGCTGATCGCGAAGGTCGCGCGCAGTTCGACCCGCACCGTCTTGCTGTACGGGGAAACCGGCACCGGCAAGGGGCTGGTGGCGCGAATGCTGCACGAACAGTCGGCGCGCGCGTCGGGCGAGTTCATCGACGTCAACTGCGCCGCGATTCCGGTGAGCCTGATGGAGTCCGAGCTGTTCGGCTACGACAGGGGCGCCTTCACCGGCGCGATGGTCAAGAAGACCGGCCTGATCGAAGCCGCGCACGGCGGGACGATGTTCCTCGACGAGGTGCGCGAACTCGACCCGGTTCTGCAGGCAAAGCTGCTGAGCCTGCTCGACACCCAGCGCTTTCGCCGGGTCGGGTCGGTTCGATCGATCGAAGTCGACGTGCGCTTCATCGCTGCGACGAACAAGATCCTGCTGGGCGAGGTCAGGAAGGGCCTGTTTCGCGACGACCTCTACTACCGGTTGCAGGTCGTGTCGATCAACATCCCTGCGCTGCGCGAGCGCGGCGAGGACGTGATGGTGCTCACCGAGCACTTCATGCGCACCTTCAGTGCGCGCTACGGGCGCACCGTGTTCCGGCTCGAGCCGGCGGTGATCGACTTGTTCGCGCGCTATTCCTGGCCCGGCAACGTGCGCGAGCTATCGAACCTGCTCGAGCGCATCTTCATCCTCGAAGAGGGAGAGACGATCCGCATCGGGCACATCCCGCCGCGGATCGTGCGCGAAGCGCGCGAGCGCGGCGCATCGCCGGCGCCGTCCGACACCGCGGCGCCGGATCGGGTCGAGGACCTCGACCAGAGCTTCGCCCAAGCCACCGACGCCTTTCAGCGCGACCTGATCCGCGACGCGCTCGAACGATCGGGCGGCAACCGCGTGCGCGCCGGGCAGCTCCTGGGATTGACACGCCACGCGCTGCGCCACCAGATGGTCAGGCTGGGGCTGGTCGACTGAGCCGGATCGCGCACGGCGCGCGATCCGCGCGAAATGCGCGCGCTGCACGCGCGGCGCACGGCTGCACCACGCGCGCCGTATCCGGATCGACCGGTGTGGCGCTGGCAAGGCATTGATTCACAAATGCTTTCTTCACGATACCGGCAACTGGCACGATCGATGCAATGGTCGATCGGATGAGGCGCCGCGAACAGCGCGCTGCGACGCCGCCCTTGCGCCAACACCGAGAACAACGATGCGATCACTGAAGATCATCTGCCCGAACGGACACCTCGGCTTCGCCCCGCTCAAGCCGGAGAGCTTCAGGCTCGGCGTCGCGCAGCGCCCCGATGTCGTCGCTGCCGACTCGGGGAGCGACGACATCGGGCCGGTACCGCTGGGAAGCGACACCTCGACGAGCCCGCTCGACTGGCAGACCTACGATCTCGAACAGATGCTGCTCGCCGCGCGCGGGCTCGGCGTGCCGATGATCATCGGTTCGTCGGGAGACACCGGCACCAACAGCCGCGTGGACATGTACGTGCGGATCATCCAGGAACTCGCCCTCAAGCATCGCCTGCCGCGCTTCAAGGTCGGCTACTTCTACTCCGAGGTGAGCCGCGAACGCGTGCGCGAGAGCATTCGCGCCGGACGCCCGATCCGCGGCCTCGACGGCCGTCCCGACCTGAGCGAGTCCGAGCTCGACGCCACCGAGCGCATCGTCGCGATGGCCGGCGCGCATCCCTTCGTCGACCTGCTCGAAAAGGGGGCCGACGTGATCATCGGAGGGCGATCGAGCGACAGCGTCGTGTTCGCCGCGCCTGCGCTGCACCACGGTTTTCCCGAGGCCGAGGCCTACTACCTGGGCAAGGTGCTCGAGTGCGCCTCGTTCTGCGCCGAGCCCTACGCGGCGAAGGAAACGGTCCTGGGCGAGATCACGCACGACGACGTCAAGGTCACGGCGATGCACCCTGGCCAGCGATGCACGGTCGCCTCGGTCGCCGGCCACGCGATGTACGAGCGCTCGAGCCCCTATCACGAGTACGTCGCCGGCGGGCTGCTGGACATGACCCACTGCAGCTACGAGCAGCACGACGAGCGCACCACGCGCGTCACCGGAATGCGCTTCGTCGCCGCCGAGGAGTTCCGGGTCAAGCTCGAGGGCTCGGGCAAGGTCGGCGAGCGCTTCGTCGGAATCGTCGGCATTCGCGACCCCTACACGATCGCCAATGTCGACAAGGTGATTGGATGGGCCCGCCAGCAGGCGAGCGAGCGCTTCGGCGACACCGGCTACGAGCTGCACTACTCGGTGTACGGGCGAAACGGCGTGATGGGTGAGCTCGAACCGGTCAAGACGCCGGCGCACGAGCTTTGCATCGTCGTGCAGGGCGTCGCGCCCACGCGCGAGATGGCCGAGGAAGTCGCGATGATCGGCACGCGACAGATGTTCTACGCGCGACTGCCCGACGTGAAGGGCACCGCAGGTGGCGTCGCGTTTCCTTTCGACGAGGTGCTGCCGGCGAGCGCCGCGTACCGCTGGACGCTGAACCACACGATCGCGGTGAACGATCCTCTGGAGCTGTTCCCGCGCGGCATGACCGAGGCCGGCGTCTGATCGGGCGCAGTCTGATCGGGCGCAGACCGAACACATCATCCTCCGGGGCCGAACATGACCAGGTTGTCCGAACTCGCCAAGGCGATACGAAGCAAGAACGCGGGAGTCGACAAGATCACCTTCGACGTGATCTTTCGCGACCGCGAGAACTACGAGCGGGTCAAGCGCAGCGGCGTGCTGTCGCGCGAGTCGATGAGCAGGCTCTACCGGATCGCGCCGGAGCGGATTTCGGATTTCGTCGAATATGATCCGGGGTATGCGATCAAGTTCACGATCTACCGCCAGCGTCCGAGCGGCAGCGCCGGCGACCCAGACATCTTCGGTTCGCAACAGTACGCGCCGCTGCTCGACATCGAGGTTCCGCCCGCATAGCGTTCCTCGTTTCGATGCCTGATCGACACGCGCTGCCGGGCGATTCGGCCGGGGATCGTCATGCTCGCGCGCGCGGCCCGCGGGGCGCGCGCCGCGATTCAGAGCTCGCAGCCCTCGTGGCGCAGCAGCGCGCGCTTGCGATCGAGTCCGCCCGCATAGCCGGCGAGCGTGCCGTCGGAGGCGATCACGCGATGACACGGTATCACGACCGACAGCGGGTTGCGCCCGACGGCGGTGCCGACGGCCCTGATCGCGGTCGGACAGCCGGCGCGCTGCGCGAGTTCGCGGTAGCTGATCGTTTCGCCGCAGGCGATCGTGCCCAGAGCGCGCCACACCCTGACCTGGAACGGCGTGCCGCGCGGCGCGAGCGCGAGCTCGAAGCGCCGGAGCCGGCCCGCTTCGTACTCGCGCCACTGCTCGCGCAGCTCGGGAAACGGGCTGGCGTCGTCGTCGGCCTGCCAGTGGGCCGCGATCGCCGGGTAGTCCTTTTGCCCGGCGAAGTACAGCCCGGTCAGCGCGTGCCCGTCGCTGGTGAGCAGGACCTCGCCGAGCCAACTGCGGAAGTTGCAGTAGAAGGTCCGTTCGCTGCTTCGCGCAGTGTTCATGTCCGATCTCCGTTGTGGCGGCGATTATCGCGTCGCGGCGCCGCCGGCGCTCGCCGTTTCCGGACGCCGGGATCGCACGCGGCGCGCTCGCGCACCGCGGCGATCGGGAAGTTCGTCGTGCTCGCCTGCCTCGCGCTCGCGCAATCGCTCGCGAATGCCCAGCGCGCGCCGGCGAACGACATCTGGTTCGATCGCTGGTCGCGCGAGCTGGTCGTCGAATCGGACGGCACCTTCGCCGAGACGATCGACGACGCGCTGGTGGTCGAAGGCGAAGCGGCCTCGGGAGGAGTGGTGCAGTGCGCGCTGTACTGGAACGCGTCGACCGGCACGATCGAGATCCTGGAAGCGGCGACGCTCAAGGCCGACGGCAGGCGGATCGCCGCGCCGACCGAGATGATGATCGAGTCGGCAGAATCGGTCCGCAGCGGAGTGTTCCAGGACCAGCGCTACCGGATCGTGACCTACGTCGACGTGGACCCCGGCGACCATGTGCTTCTCAAGGCGGTGCATCGGCGCACTGTCCCGTACTTCACGCGGCACTTCTTCGACGATCGCGGTCCGCCCGAGCGGCCCGCGCGCGAAGCACGCATCGTCTACGACGTCCCCGATTCGATGGAACTGCACTTTGACGCGATCGGCTACCGGCGCGAAGCGGTAGAAGACGCGAATGGGCGCCGCCGCCACGTCTGGCACCACGCCGGCGGGCACCCGGTGCTCGACGAGCACCGCGTGGTCGCGGCGACCGACTACGCCGACCGGCTGACCGTGTCGACGATGCGCGACTACCGCTCGCTGGCGCGCGCCTACACCGCGCTCGCCTATGACCGCGCCGACCCGACGCCGGCGATCCGCGCGCTCGCGCTCGAACTCACCGCGGGTGCGCGCAGCGACGCGGACAGGGCGCGCGCTCTCTACGACTGGGTCCGCGGCAACGTGCGCTACGGCGGAACCCACCTCGGCGCGGCGATGGTCGTGCCCGAGCACGCGCAGGCGACGCTCGACGAGCGCGAGGGCGACTGCAAGGACCAGGCGGCGCTTTTCGAGGCGCTGCTCGCATCGGTCGGGATCTCGAGCTCGGCGGTGATGATCAACGCGTCCGGGGCCTACCTGCTGCCCGCCGTGCCGACGCTCGGCGTTTTCAACCACGTGCTCACCTGGATCCCCGCGCTGCAGGTCTTCGCCGACACCACCTCGGCGCACGTACTCTTCGGCGATCTTCCCACCGCCGTGTCGGACAAGCCGGCGCTGATCGTCAAGACTGGGGAACTCGCGCGCACGCCGGTGCAGCGCCCGCTGGCGCATTCGACCCGGCTCGACGGATCGATCGACGCCGACGGCAGCGCGCGTTTCTCGCTCGAAGACACCCCGCGCGGCTGGTTCGCCGCGAATCGACGCGGTTTCTTCGAGTTCGCCAGCCGCGACGAACTGCGCAGCGCTTCCGAAGGCATGCTGTACCTGTCGCGCCTGGTAGGCACCGCATCGGTTCGGGCTCGCGCGGGACGGTCCGAGGCCGACCCGGTCGTGCTGCTGATGAGCGCCGAAGTCACCGGGCTCGTGACGGACGACGACCCGCCGCGGATTCGCGCGATCTCCGGAGTCGGCGTGGGCATCGGCCAGGCGCTCGACGACTTCCATCCGCTGCGCACGCACCTCGCGCCTTCGGTCTGCGTGTCCAGGCACGTCGACGAACAGGCGAGATGGCTGCTGGCGCCCGACCTGATGCCGA
>JAHDXY010000236.1 GCA_023384005.1 Burkholderiaceae bacterium
CCGATCGCGACGATCTACTACGACACGGGCCTGATGATCGGCCTGAAGGGTTTCGTCGGGGCGATCCTCGGCGGCATGGCCGGATATCCGTTGGCCGCCGCCGGCGCGGTCGCGGTAGGGCTGCTCGAGGCCTTCGCCTCGTTCTGGGCGAGCGCCTACAAGGAGACCATCGTATTCACGATCATCATTCCGGTGCTGTTGTGGCGATCGCTCACCTCGCACCATCATGTCGAGGACGAGGAGGAGTGATGCGCAGGCACGGCGCGCTGTTCGCCTTCCTCGTCATGGTGGCGCTCGCGCCGCTGGTGATCCCGCCGTTTTACGTCACGCTGCTCAACTACATCGGCCTCGCGACGCTGGTCACGCTCGGGCTGGTGGTGCTGACCGGTGTCGCCGGGATCGTCTCGTTCGGACAGCAGGCTTTCGTGGGGATCGCCGCGTATACGACGGCGGTTCTCGCGGTGGTGCTCGGCGTGTCGCCCTGGCTCACCCTGCTGGCCTGCCTCGCGATCACCGCCGCCGCCGGTTTGCTGCTGGGCGCGATCACGCTCAGGCTTTCCGGTCACTACCTGTCGATCAGCACGATCGCCTGGGGAATCGCGATCTACTATCTGTTCGGAAACCTTCCGCTTCTGGGCCAGTACAGTGGAATCGACAACATCCCGTCGGTGTCGCTGTTCGGCTGGGAGCTCGACAGCGGCAGCGAGTCCTACTACCTGATCTGGGTCTTCGTGGTCGCTGCGCTGGTCGCGGCGAAGAACCTGCTCGACTCGCGATGCGGCAGGGCGATCCGCGCGCTGCGATTCCGCAGTGTGATGGCCGAGAGCTTCGGCGTGGACACCGCGTCGCTCAAGGTGGTGGTGTTCCTGTACGCGGCGCTTCTCGCGGGTCTGTCCGGATGGCTCTATGCGCACTTCCTGCGCTTCGTGAGCCCGCACGCATTCGGCGTCAACGCCGGGATCGACTACCTGTTCATGGCGGTGATCGGCGGCGCGAGCCAGGTCTGGGGCGCGCTGCTCGGAGCGTCGGTGCTCACCATGCTCAAGGAGTGGCTGAAAGACCTTCTGCCGGCGATGTTCCAGCGCACCGGCAACTACGAGATCGTCGTGTTCGGCGTGCTGATGGTGTTTCTGCTTCACCGCACTCGCGACGGTCTCGCTCCCGCGCTCTCGCGCATCCTTCCCGCCGGACCGGCGAAGTCCAGGCCCGCGGACGCGCCGGCGCTCGCGCGGCGCGCCAAGCCCGCGAGCGGCACGGACCTGCTCGCGCTGCGCGGCCTGGTCAAGCGATTCGGCGGGCTGGTCGCGGTGAACGACGTCTCGTTCGAGATGAAGAGCGGTGAGATCCTTGGGCTGATCGGGCCCAACGGCGCGGGCAAGAGCACGCTGTTCAACCTGATCACGGGCGTGCTCGACAGCGACGCAGGCGCGATCGAATTCCGGGGCGAGCGCGTCGAACGGGCAACGCAGCGCGAGATCGCGCGCCGCGGCGTGAGCCGGACCTTCCAGCACGTGAACCTGGTGAGCACGATGTCGGTGATCGAGAACGTGGCGATCGGCGCGCACCTTCGCGGCGGCAGCGGAACGATTGCCGCGATGCTGCACACCGAGCGCGCCGAGGAGCGACAGCTGCTGGCCGAGGCTGCGCGCCAGCTCGATCGCGTCGGCCTGGGCGATCACCTGTTCGAAGCGGCTGGAAGCCTTCCGCTGGGCCAGCAGCGCATCGTCGAGATCGCGCGCGCGCTGTGCGCCGATCCGGTGCTGCTGCTGATGGACGAGCCCGCGGCCGGGTTGCGATTCGCGGAAAAGCAGGCGCTCGCCGAACTGCTTCGCAGGCTGCGCGGCGAGGGGATGAGCATCCTGCTGGTCGAGCACGACATGGAGTTCGTGATGGATCTGGTCGACCGGCTGGTGGTGATCGACTTCGGCGAGAAGCTCGCGCAGGGCTTGCCCGCGGAGATCCAGGCGAACCCGGCGGTGCGCGAAGCCTACCTTGGGGGCGTCGAGTGAGCGCGGTACTCGAGGTCGAGAACCTTTGCGTCGGGTACCGCAAGGTCGAGGCCGTGCATCGCGCATCTCTGCGCGTCGAGCAGGGCTCGATCGTCACGGTGATAGGGCCCAACGGCGCCGGCAAGACGACGCTGCTCGGCGCGATCATGGGCCTGCTGCCCTCCAGCGGCACGATCCGCTACCTCGGCGCCGAACTCGGCGCGCAGCGCGTCGAGACGCGCGTCGCGCACGGGATGTCGCTCGTTCCCGAGCGGCGCGAGTTGTTCGGCGGCCTGAGCGTCGAGGACAATCTTCGCCTGGGCGCGTTCCAGAGGGTTCGCCAGGGAGAGCGCGGCGCCGACTCGGATTTCGCCGACGTCTATCAGCGCTTTCCGCGCCTCGCCGAACGGCGCGACCAGCTCGCGGCCACGCTCTCGGGCGGGGAGCGACAGATGCTCGCGCTCGGGCGCGCGCTGATGGGAAAACCGCGCCTGCTGATGCTCGACGAGCCGAGCCTGGGGCTGGCGCCGCTGATCGTGCGCGACATCCTGCGCGCGATCGCCGAACTCAGGAAGACGGGCGTGTCGATCCTCCTCGTCGAGCAGAACGCGCGTGCGGCGCTGCAGATCGCCGACTACGGCTACGTGCTCGAGACCGGCGAGATCGCACTCGAAGGTCCGTCGGCGTCGCTGGCGGAGAACCCGCGCGTGGTCGAGTCCTACCTCGGGTTTTCGGGCCGAAGCTGAGCGGCGCGAAGCTCGGGCAGCGTCTACCGGTTCGACTGCGCGGGGTGGGCGCGCGAACTCAGGTACGCCGTCCCGGTGAAATGCGCGACGCTGGCGCCGTCGCGCTCGCGCGTCACCTCCACCCGCAGGACACACACGCGCCGGCTGCGGCTGATCTCGATCGCGCGCGCAACCAGCACGTCGCCCTGTGCGACAGCCTGGTGGTAGCTGATGTGGCTGTCGATTCCCGCGGCGACCAGCCCGTGCGAGTTGCAACCCAGCCCGAAAGCGCTGTCGGCCAGCGTGAAGATCGCGCCGCCGTGACACGACCCGTTGAAGTTGACGTGCATCGCCTGCACCGGCATGCGCAGCGTCGCCGTGCCCGGGCCGACGGCGATGCATTCGACGCCGCAGTGCGCGAGAAAGGCGTCTCGGGCGTGCAGCGCGCGGATCAGCGACTCGCCCCGATCGGCGCCAGCGGGCGATTCGCCGATCGTGCCCTGGTCTGCGCCCTGCGTTGCCTGCGTTTCCTGCGTTCCCGCGCCGCGCCGCCTGCGCCCGACGCCCGACCCGGCGGCGTGCTCGCGCGCGGCGTCGACCAGTTCGGCAACACCCTCGTGCCGCGTCGCCGCAGTCTTGAGCACAGGCACGTCGCGGCCTTCGCGCGCCGAGCGCAGCGCGACCATCTCCCTGAGCTCGAGCATCGTGCGTTCGGCCAGCGGAAGATCCCCCTTGGTCACGACCAGCAAGTCGGCGATCTCGAGGATGCCTGCCTTGCTCGCCTGAACTTCGTCGCCCAGGCCCGGCGGGCAAACCACGACGCTGGTGTCCGCGAGCGAAGCGACTTCGACCTCCGACTGCCCGGCTCCCACTGTCTCGACAACGATCGTGTCGTACCCCGCCGCGTCGAACAGGTCGATGATCGCCGCGGTCGTGCGCGACAAGCCGCCCAGATGGCCGCGCGAGGCGATCGAGCGGATGAATACGCGCTCGTTCGCGCCGAACTCCCCCATCCGGATGCGGTCGCCGAGCACCGCCCCGCCGGTGATCGGACTCGACGGATCGACCGCGAGGACCGCGACGCGCTGGCCGCGCGCGAGCAGCTCGCCGATCACCGCGCTCACCAGCGTCGACTTCCCCGCTCCAGGCGCGCCGGTGACGCCGAGCACGTGCGCGCGCGCGCTGCGCCGTGACAGTTCGCGCATCATTTCGGGCGCGAGCGGCAAGCCGTTCTCGAGCACGCTGGCCGCGCGCGCGAGCGCACGCCGGTCGCCCGACTCGACCGCGCGCAACAGCGTCGCCGGCTGCGCGTGCGGCGCGGCGTCGTTGCCGCGGGCGAGCGGGTCTTCCACCGCTCAGACCATCGCGAGCGGCTGGCCGAAGCCGAGTTCCCGCCTGAGCCTGGCGCAGATCTCGCCGTGGGTGCAATCGGCGTCGGCCGCATCGACGACGCGCCCGAAGATGTTGCCGCCCTCGCCGTTGGCGGCGCGCGCCAGCGCGTCGAGCGCCGCGCGCACGCCGTCGTTCGATCGGTCCCGCTTGAACTGCGCGAATCGCTCGCGATGGATGTCGATCGTCGCGGCGTCGGGTTTCGGATTGGTCGGGCGCGCGTCGGCGTCCTCGTCGACCTGGTAGGCGTTCACGCCCACGATCACCTGTTCGCCGCTATCGACGCCCTGCTGGAAGCGGCGCGCCGATTCCCCGATTCGCTGCTGCACGAAGCCCGACTCGACCGCCTTGTACATGCCGCCCTGCGCGTCGACCTCGGCCATGATCGCGACGATGTGCTGCTCCATTTCGTCGGTCAGCCGCTCGACGTAGTAGGACCCGCCCAGCGGGTCGATCACGTCGGTGAGATGCGCCTCTTCGCGCAGGATGTTCTGGGTCGCGACCGCGATGCGCGCGCCGAACTGCGAGGGGCACGACAGCACCTCGTCGTAGGCGTCGGTGTGCAGCGACTGCAGCCCGCCGAAGATACCGGCGATCGCCTGCGCAGTAACGCGCGCGATGTTGTTCAGCGGCTGCTGGCGTGTCAGGTCCACCCCCGAGGTCTGGCCGTGGAACTTGAAGCGCCAGGAGCGCGGATCCTTCGCTCCCAGGCGATCGCGCGCGATTCGCGCCCATAGCCGGCGGCCGGCACGAAACTTCGCGACCTCCTCGAAGAACGACACCGAGATGTCGAAGAAGAACGTGAAGCGCGGCAGCACCTCGTCGATCTCCATTCCCGCGTCGACGCAGTCCTCGGCATACTGGATCGCCGAACCCAGCGCGAAGGCCATCGCCTGCGCCGGCGTCGCGCCGGCCTGCTGCATATGCTGTCCAACCACCGACAACGGGTTCCAGCGCGGAACGTGCTGCTTGCACCACGCGATGTGGTCGGTGAGGATCGTGCGCGCACCCGGGAGCGCGATGCGAAAGAACATGTGGTTGGCGACGAAGTGCGACAGGAAATCGCTCTGGTTCGACGTGCCGGTGATGCTGCGCCAGTCCACGCCGCGCCTGCGCGCTGCCGACAGCATGAACGCGAGCAGCGTGAACGGAGAAGGGTCGTTCATTGCGCATGACACGCGCGCCAGATCGACGCCCTCGAGGCAGCGTTGCATGTGCTCGGTGGTGTTGACGACCACGCCGCAGGTTCCCAGCAACTCGGCGTCGACCTCGTCCATGTCGTAGCCGCGAAACACCGAATTGCACGGGATCAGCGACACGGCGGTCGCACCCTGGCCGAGGATGTCGCGCAGCCGTTCGTTGTAGCTCTCGGGCGTCCCGAGGCCAATCAGCTGGCGCTGCGTCCAGGTGCGGCCGCGGTGCATCGTCGCGTAGATCCCGCGCGTGTAGGGCGCCTGGCCGGGAAACCCCAGGTCCGTTTCGTAGCTGCCGCTCCTGAGATCGGCGGGCGAGTAGAGCGGCTTGATCACGATGCCCGAGCGGTTCGTGACCGGGCGCTCGTCGCCGATCTGCTGCGCGTATTCGCGGCTCCAGCGCTCGAGCGCGGATTCGTCCTGCGCGAGCGACTTGGGTGAAGCGGGTGCGTTCATCGTCAGATGCTCCTTGCGGGCACGGCAATCAGGCGGAGAATCTCGCGGCGCGCGTGCGTGCGGCCGATTCGCGCACGAACGCGGCGATCGCGTCCATCGAGCTGCCGGGGTGGAACACTCGCGCGACTCCGGACTCGAGCAGCGCGCCCTCGTCCGCGTCAGGGACGATTCCGCCGACGATCACCGTGACGTCGCCCAGTCCGGCCTCGCGCAGCGCGCGCATCAGCTTGGGCACGATCAGGTGATCGGTGGCGAGCGACGAAACCCCGATCACGTCGACGTCCTCTTCCAGCGCGAGCTTCACGACCACGGCGATGTCCTGCCAGGGAGGCGTGTAGATCACCTCCATGCCCGCATCGCGCAAGTGCGCCGCGACGATCCGGCTGCCGCGGTCGTGGCCGTCGAGGCCGATCTTCGTGACGAGAACCTTGGGCGGAATGTTCATCGGTCTCGGGCTTCGCGCGTGCGTCTCGTGCAAGGGTTCAGGGTTCGAGCTGGTCGCGCAGCAGGCGCACGAACTGGCGCGCGATGCTACGCGGCGAGTAGCGCCCGGGGCGATACCAGGTCTGCGCCCAGTTCAGAGATCCGAGCAGCATCAGCCGCAACGCACGGCGGTCTGCGCGGCGGCTCAGCGGCAATCCGACCAGCGCAGCGGCGAACAACTCCTCGTAGGCATCGCGCAGCGCGACCAAACGCTCCGCGGCTCGTGGCGCGGCGGGGGGGGGGACCCCCCCCCCCCCCACCGCGGTGTGGTTGGCCCCCGGCCGCCCCGCCGCGGGGGGGGGCCCACCTGCGCGTAGTCGTTGCCACCGAGCAGCGCGTCGAGGTGCGCGGCACACACGGCCTCGAGGCGGCTCCATGGGTCGCGCTCGAGCGCGAGCGCACAGGCGACCGGCGCGCTGATGCGGCGCACGCCCTCGGCGTACACGGCGACCAGCAATTCGTCCTTGGACGAGAAGTGGTAGTAGAGCGAACCCGGGAGCATTCCGGCCATCGCCGCGATCTCGCGCATCGTCGTGGCGAGGTATCCATTGTGGCGAATCAGCTTCGCCGCGGCGTCGCGAACGAGCGGAAGGCGATTGTCCGAGCGCGGTGCACGCCCGCGCCCGCGTGCCGGCACTCGCGAACCGGCCGGCGCGCGCGAACCGACCGGCCCACGCGCATCGACCGGTTCGCGAGAGCCGACCGGCGCACGCGTCTCGAAGCGGGGCGCGGCAGTTCCTCGGGGCATCGAATCGCTCTAGTAAAGCAAACGTATGTTTGGCATATTAGCCACCGGGCGTCGTACCCGTCAAACCGGCATCGGGTGTACCGGGCGATCTCCGGCGCACTGCCCCGGCGCGCTCTCTGCGACAATGCGAGGATTGCACATGGGGCGCCGGGATCGGTCGCGCGTCGATTCGCCCCCGGTTCGACGAGGAAGAACACGCTGGATGTACCCGCGGCGAAAATGAGATGAGCGCACGCAGTTCCTACGAAGGCGTCGCGGTCGCG
>JAHDXY010000237.1 GCA_023384005.1 Burkholderiaceae bacterium
TCCGGGCGCAGTGCATCGCGCCGCGACGGGTGCCGGGTGCCGTGATCGCCTTCGTCCAGTTCGCACCCCGGAACCCAGCGATCGAAGGCGAGCGGCGCGGCGCGCGCCGCGACCCTCGGCAGCGCTACCGCGATTCCCTCGGCGTGCCACCGCGCCATCAGCGCGCGCAGGTCCGGCTCCGCGCCGATCGGCCAGTAAGCCGCGATCGCACCCGGCGCAACGCGCCGCGCCAGCCGCTCGACGCCGTCGACGATCGCGGCGTCGGCAGCAGCCCGCTGCGCCGGATCGACACCGGCGCGCAGTTTCAGCAGCGCGCGACGCGCCTTCGGGCGGTCGGCCGCGCTCACCGGAGCGCGTGATACTCTGGATCGCGATGGTTGTTCCACGTTTCCTGCTGACTCTTTCGTTGGTCGCCATTCTAGGGGTCGGCGCCGCGCAGGCACACGGCAAGCCGCGTTCCCAGCGCCCCCCCGCCAGCGACCCGACTGCCGACGAATCGTTCGTCCAGGCGCGCCACGCGGCGGCGCAGGGCGACTCCGCGCGTTTCGAGGCGGCAGCCGCGCGCCTTGCCGGGCACCCTCTCGAGCTCTACCTCGACTACTGGCGCCTGCGCATGCGGCTCGCGCCGCAGCGCACCGGAAGCGGCGCGAACGCGGCCCTGCGCGGCAGCAGCGGCGAGGCCGACTCGGAGGTGCACGCCTTCATCGCCCGCAACGAGGGGCTGCTCGCGGCCGACCTGCTGCGACGCGACTGGATGCTCGACCTGGGCCGACGCGGCCAGTGGCAGCAGCTCGAGTCGCAGGCGCTGCAGTGGATCCTGCGCGACGACTCGCAGGCGCAGTGCTACGCGTGGCTGGCGCAGTCCTCGCGCGGCGCGCCATTGCCTGCGCAGGCGAACGCAGCACTGATGCGCACGCGCGAACTGGGCGAAGGCTGCACCGCGCTGCTCGAGCACCTCGCGCGCGAAGGAACGCTGGGGCGCGACCAGCTCTGGACGGTTCTGCGCCGCGTGCTCGAGGCGGGCGCGACCGTCTCGGTGCGCCGCGTCGCCGAACTGCTCGACCTCCCGGCCGGCAGCGTCGAAGCCGCCCTGCAGCGCCCGGCAAAGGTGCTGGGCACGCCGGCCGCGCCGCAAGTCATCGTGATCGCCGCCGCGATGCTCGCGCGCCAGGATCCCGAGCAGATGGCCGATCGCGGCGCCGAGCTCGCGAAGCTGGCGCGCGCCGATCGCGACTTCGTCGCGGCGCTGACCGCCGCGCACGCGATGCGCCGCCTGGCGCCGAACGCGCTGTCGCTTGCCCGCGCGGGCCTCGCCGCAGACGTCTCCGACGACTCGTTCGACTGGCTCGCGCGCGCCGCGCTGCGCGATTCCGACTGGACGACGCTGTCCGCGGCGATCGCACGGATGAGCCCGCAGGGCCGCGACGATCCGGTGTGGGTCTACTGGGGCGCGCGCGCCGATCGCGCGCTGGGGCGCGCCGAACAGGGCGCGCAGAAGCTGCGCTCGATCGCCGGGCAGTTCCACTTCTACGGCCAGCTCGCATCCGAAGAACTCGGCCAGCCTTTCGCCATTCCGCCGCGCCCGGCGCCGCCCACGCCGAACGAACTCGCAGCGATCGAGTCGAACGCCGGAATCGCGCGCGCGCTGAAGTTCTACGAGCTCGGCCTGCGAATGGAGGGCAACCGCGAGTGGAACTTCCAGCTGCGCTCGATGAGCGACCGCGAACTGCTCGCCGCGGCGGAGTTCGCGTGCCGGCGCTCGATCCTGGATCGCTGCGTGAACACCGCCGAGCGCACCGATCGCGAGCACGACTTCGCGCTGCGCTTCATCACCCCGTTTCGCGAGCAGCTCGTCCCGGCGGCGCACGAGCGCGGGCTCGACCCCGCCTGGGTCTACGGGCTGATCCGCCAGGAGTCGCGTTTCATCCTCGACGCGCGCTCATCGGCCAGCGCGCAGGGCCTGATGCAGATCATCCCGCCCACCGCCAGGTGGATCGCGCGCAAGCTGGGCGTGGACAACTTCCGCGTCTCGGACCTGCACGAGCTGTCGACCAACCTGCGATTCGGCACCTTCTACCTGCGCAACGTGCTCGACGACCTCGACGGCTCGCCGCTGCTCGCGTCTGCCGGGTACAACGCCGGGCCGAACCGCCCGCGGCGCTGGCGCGCAGCGCTCGCGGCACCGGTCGAAGGGGCGGTGTTCGCCGAGAACATCCCGTTCAGCGAAACGCGCGACTACGTCAAGAAGGTGCTGTCGAACGCGTCGATCTACGCCTCGATGATGACCGGCCAGCCGCACTCGCTGCGGGCGATGCTCGGGGTGGTCCGGCCCGAACCGGCCGGGCGCACCGCGCTGCCCTGAGGCGGCGCCAATCGCCTAGAATCCGTCCCATGAACGCGAAAACAATCCTGGTCGTCGGCGGCTCCGGTTTCATCGGGCGCCACCTGGCCGCGCGCCTGAGCGCGCGCAACCTGCGCGTGCTGGTGCCGACGCGCCGGCGCGAGCGCGCCCGGCACCTGTTGCCGCTGCCCACCGTCGAGGTCGTCGAGGCCGACCTGCGCGACGAGTCGACGCTCGACGCGCTGGCGCGAGCGTGCGACGCCGTCGTCTACCTGAGCGGCATCCTGCACGGGAACTGGGGTGAACCCTACGGCAGCGATTTCGCCGAGGCGCACGTGGCGCTGCCTCGCCGGCTGGCGCAGGCCTGCGTGCGCGTCGGGGTGCGCAGGTTCCTGCACATGTCGGCGCTGGGCGTATCGGACGACGGCTCGTCCGCGCCCTCGATGTACCTTCGTTCGAAGGCCGACGGCGAACGCGCGGTGCGCGAAACCGCCGGGCTCGACTGGACGGTGTTCCGTCCTTCGGTCGTCTACGGCGCCGAGGACAAGCTGCTCAACCTGTTCGCGACCATGCAGCGCTACCTGCCGCTGATCCCGCTCGCGCGGGCCGGTACGAAGTTCCAGCCCGTGTTCGTGGGCGACGTCGCGCAGGCCTTCGTCAACGCGATCGACAACCCGGCCACCGTCGGCAAGACCTACGAGCTCGCGGGCCCGGACGTGTGCACGCTGGCCGACCTGGTGCGGCTCGCCGGGCGCCTGAGCGGGCATCCGCGCCCGATCTGGCGCCTGCCGGATTTCCTCGGGCAGATGCAGGCCGCTATCCTGGAGACCCTGCCGGGACCGACGCTGATGTCGCGCGACAACTTCGATTCGCTCGCACTGGACAACCTCGCGAGCGGACCGATCGCGCCCGAACTGGGCATCGTCCCGGCGAGGATCGAGGCGGTCGCGCCAGGCTACCTGACAAGCGCCGCGCTCTATTCGATCGAACGCGCGAGGGCGCACCGCTGAGCACGATCGGCCCGCGTCGCTGCGGCGCGCATGGCGGAGCACGATCGAGCCCCGGACCGGAGTCGCAACGATGAGCGAAACGCGATTCACGCTGGTGATCGGCAACCGCAACTACTCGTCGTGGTCGATGCGCGCGTGGCTGCTGATGCGCGAGCTGCGGATCGAATTCGACGAGCGCGTGCTGCCGCTTTTCAGCGAAACCTTCGATCGCGAGATCCTCCGGTACTCGCCCGCCAGGCGCGTGCCGGTGCTGCTCGCGGGCGATCTCGCGATCTGGGACACGATCGCGATCGCCGAGTACCTCGCCGAGGCCTTCCCCGATCGCGCGGTGTGGCCGGCGCGGGCCGATCACCGCGCCCGCGCACGCTCGGTGTGCGCGGAGATGCACGCGGGTTTCGGCGCGTTGCGCGCGAACATGCCGATGAACGTCGAGGCGCGCCTCGCGGGCCGCGGGTGGAACCTCGAGGTACAGGCCGACATCGACCGGATCGTCGCGATGTGGTCCGGGCTGCGCGCCGCGCACGCCGGGTCCGGCCCGTTCCTTTTCGGCGCGTACAGCGCGGCCGACGCGTTCTATGCGCCGGTGGTGTCGCGTTTCGAGACCTACGGCGTGGCGCTGCCGCCCGATTGCGAAGCCTATCGCCGCGCGATCCTCGAAACCGCTTCGATGCGCGACTGGACGACTGCGGCGCTCGAGGAGAAGACCTTCCTCGCCGAAGACGAGCCCTACCGTCGCGCTCGCGACTAGCACCAGCGCGACCGGCATGCGTTTCTTCAGCGTCGGCGGTGCGGTGCGCGACGAACTGCTCGGCCTGCGCGTGAAGGACCATGACTGGGTCGTGGTCGGGGGCAGCCCGGAACAGATGGTGGCGGCGGGTTTTCGCCCGGTGGGCAAGCACTTCCCGGTCTTCCTCCACCCCGAGACGCACGAGGAGTACGCGCTCGCGCGCACCGAGCGCAAGGTCGCGCGCGGCTACAAGGGATTCGACGTGCACTACGCCCCAGAAGTCACGCTCGAGGAGGACCTGGCGCGCCGCGATCTCACGATCAACGCGATCGCGCGCGCGCAGGACGGCGAACTGATCGACCCGTACGGCGGGCAGCGCGACATCGAGGCGCGCGTACTGCGCCACGTCGGCGAGGCTTTCGTCGAGGACCCTGTGCGCATCCTGCGCGTGGCGCGCTTCGCGGCGCGCCTGCCCGATTTTACCGTGGCGCCGGAAACAGCCGCGCTGATGCGCTGGATGGTCGACGACGACGAGGTCGATCACCTGGTGCCGGAACGCGTCTGGCAGGAACTCTCGCGCGGGCTGATGGAGCAGCACCCGTCTCGGATGTTCGAGGTACTGCGCGAGTGCGGCGCACTTGCGCGCGTCTTCCCGGAACTCGACGCGCTGTGGGGCGTGCCGCAGCGCGCCGACTACCACCCGGAAATCGACACCGGCGTGCACGTGATGATGGTGCTCGACTGGTCGGCGCGGGCCGGTCATCCGCTCGCGGTGCGCTTCGCCGCGCTGACCCACGACCTGGGCAAGGGGGAGACCCCGGCCGCGATGCTGCCGCGCCACGTCGGGCACGAGGCGAGTTCGGTGCGCCTCGTCGAGCGTGCCTGCGAGCGGATGCGCGCACCGGTCGAGGTGCGCGACCTCGCGCGACTGGTCGCGCGCGAGCACGGCATCGTGCACAAGGCGGGGGAGTTGCGACCGGGCACGATCGTCGAACTGCTCGAGCGCGTCGACGCGTTCCGGCGCCCCGACCGCGTCGCCGCGATCCTCGCGGCCTGCGAAGCCGACCACCGCGGCCGCCTCGGTTTCGCCGACGAGCCCTACCCGCAGGCGAAGCGCATCGACGACGCGATGGCCGCGGCTCGCGCGATCGACGCCGGCGCGATCGCGCAACGCCTCGGCCCGCAGGCCGATGCGATCAGGAAAGGGATCCACCGCGCGCGCGTCGAGGCGGTGCGCGCGGCGCTCGGCGACCCGCGCTGACGCTGCGCGCCCGTGGCGCGCGATCAGACGAGTTTCGCGATCGCCGCGGCGAGCAGCGAGAGCAAAATCGTCGAAGCGAGCGGGATCGACCAGCGCCGCCCGAATGCGCTGAAGTTCAGGTCTCCAGGCAATCGGCCGATCCCCAGGCGCGCGAGCCAGGGCCGCAATCCCGAGAACATCACGAGCGCGAGTACCGTCACCAGAAGCCACTTCAGCATCGCGGCCCCGGGGCGCAGGCGTTCATCTTGCGTGTCGCTGCAGGAAACGAACGATCTCCGCTGGCGCGAGTTGCGGTTCGCGCGGATCGCTGCGACTGCCCACGACGCGGTTCATCCACGCCATGTTCTCCTGCATCCGGCGCACCACGCCCGGCCACTCGAGCGGCGTGTGCGCGCGCGGATCGGGCAAGGCGTGGCACTGTCCGCAGGCGAGCTCGAAACTGCGCCCCTGCAGCGAGTCGAGTACCGCCACTCGATCGGGCGGCAGCGCGCGCATCGCGTGGCGGCGCAAGTAGGCGACGATCGTCGCCGCCTCTTCGCGCGTGGGCGCGGCGAGAGGCTGGCCCGCGCCCGGACCGCGCATCATCTTCGACATCAGCGCCCCCATGTTCCCCTGCCCCTGCATGCGCGGCACCATCCGCTCGACCACCCGCGCCCAGCGCTCGGCATCGTGCATCGCCGGATTGGGCAGATGATGACACTGCACGCAATACAGCGCGACCAGCCGCGCGCCGCGACTGTGTGCTTCGGGCAAGGCGCTCGGAACGAGCCGCGGTGGAAGGATTCGCTCGAGCATCTGGCCGTGCGCGCTGCGCTCCCAGCGCCGGCGCGAGGCCGCGGCGAGCGCGTCGAGCCCCGCCCAATCGGCAAGCGCCTCTTCGTGACGCTGCGACGGCGCTTCCTCGAGCGGCGCGCCGCGCTCGGCGAAGGGGCGCACCGCATCGGGCGCCGAGCCATCGGTCGCGCCGGCTGCGGGCGCGGCGCAAAGCGCGGCGCACAGCGCCAGCGCGATGCCGGGCGTCGTGCTCACAGCGCCCCGCTGCGATCGCCGCGCGCGAAGCCGGCCGCATCCTCGCCCACCGCTCGCCCGAAGGCGATCACCTTGAACAACTCGCCCATCTCGGCTTCCGAGACCAGGCGTTGCACGCCCTGCGCGTGGCGGGCGAACACCGGTTCGCGTGGATCGGCGATTCCGGCGAGGCGATCGAGCAGCCCGAGGTTGAGAAGGAAGTTCGCCTGGGAGGTGTAGCCGAGCGGCTCCATGCCCTCGCCGCGCGCGGCGCGCGATACGGCCGAGAAATCGACGTGCACGCTCAAGTCCTGCAAGCCCGGGAACAGGAACGGTTCGCCGTGCGCGAAGTGGCGGTAGTGGCACATCAGCGTGCCGGTGTCGCGCTGCGGGTGATAGAACTCCGCCTGCGGAAATCCGTAGTCGATCAGCAAGAGCGCGCCGCGCCTGATCCGGCGCGCCGCCTCGCCGACCCACGCGTGCGCCTGCTCGCCGATCTCGCTGGCGTACACCGCCGGCCACTGCGCCGCCGCGCGCGCCGTGATCGACTCGGCGAAGCGCGCGTCGGCCGGGCGCTCGCCCCACGCGAGCGCCGAATCGCCGCGAACGACGCCGCGTTCCAGGCAGCTTCCGTCGACTCTGCGAAACGCGCGCGCGGGCATCGCGTCGAGCAACTCGTTGCCGAGGACGACGCCTTCGATTTCCTCGGGCCAGGCGTCGAGCCACTGCACGTCGGCGTCGGGCGCGATCGCCGCGATCATCTCGCGCTGTCGCTCGCGCAGCGGCGCCGACACCTCGACGATCCGGTAGCGCGCATCGCCGACGCCGCGACGCGCGAACTCGTCGAGCAGCTGCGCGGCCAGCGCGCCGCTACCGGCGCCGAACTCGAGCACGCAC
>JAHDXY010000238.1 GCA_023384005.1 Burkholderiaceae bacterium
GCGAGCATCACGATGAAGAAGGACGGGACGATCGTGATCAAGGGCAAGGACATCAAGATCGAAGGCAGCGGAAAGATCAACGTCAAGGCTTCGAGCAACATCACGATGAAGGGCTCGAAGATTCTTCAGAACTAGGTGCAGCGGCCGCGCCTGGCGCAGGAGCGGCAACGGGAGGGGCAATGAGCGGAAGGGATTTGGATCGTCGGGTGCTCGCGGCCGTGACGCCTGCGAGCGACGGGGCGACCACGATGTCTGCAGCAACGCTGCTCGACGAGCTGATCGCCAGCCCCGCAGCGGCCGCGACTGCAGGCGATGCTCGCGACGGCCGCACGCCTTCGGAGCACGCCGCCGGCGCGGCGGGACTCATCGTCGGCGAACTGGTGGGATTCGCGCGCTCGCAACCGCTGGTGGCCTACGAAGGACAACTCGGCGACGCCGCGATCGAGGCGTTGAGCCTGGTCGACTTGCATGCCGCTCACGTCGGACGCCGAGTCGCGCTCGCCTTCGAGCGCGGCGACCCGCGGCGGCCGATCGTGATCGGATGGCTGCGCGGCGAGTCTTCGTCGCCCGAAGTCGAGGCGCCCGGCGCGGTGGAGGTCGACGCCGACGGCGAGCGGATGATCGTCAGCGCGAAGCGCGAACTGGTGCTGCGATGCGGGCACGCGAGCATCACGCTCACCCGGGCTGGCAAGGTGCTGATCCAGGGCAAGTACCTGTCGAGCCGCTCCTCGGGCGTGAACCGGATCAAGGGCGGTTCGGTGCAGATCAACTGATCGGCGCGGCGTCGCCAACGCGAGTCGGCGCCGACCGAATGGAAGCGAAACCGGGCGAAGCCGAATGGAACTGATCAACGCGACGCGGATGCAGGCCGGCTACACGATGGGCCTCGAGCCCTCGGGGCGCGAGCTGCTCGTCGTCGTGATCAAGGGAACTTTCACGCTGCCGCGCGAGGGCGAGCGGATCGGCCTGCACCCCGACCAGGAGGCGCTCGCGATGGCGGACACCTTCGCCGGCGAGCCCGGGCTCTCCGCGCCCGTGTACGAAGCGGATTTCGCGCCGCGAAAAAAGCGCTGCGACGTGTTGCTGCTCGGAAGCGCGCATGCACCAGCGGGCCGACCCGCGACGAGCGTCCCGATCGGATTGCGCGTCGGCGAATGGCGCAAGACCTTCAACGTGCAAGGCGAGCGATTCTGGGATGCCGGCCTGACCGGCATTCGCGCGACGCCGCCGGTGCCCTTCACCCGCAGGGCCTTCTCCTACGACGTCGCGTTCGGGGGCGCCGACACGAATCACGACGACGCGTCGAAACACGCGTGGTATGCGCCGAACCCGGTCGGCCGCGGCTTCCACCGGCACCTGAGGAGCGACTGGGTCGACGGCAGACCGCTGCCGGACACCGAGGCGCTGGACGATCCGGTGACGCGACCGGACGGCGCATACGCGCCGATGGCCTGCGGGCCGATCGGGCGCGGCTGGGCCGCGCGCGCGAAGTTTGCTGGTACCTATGACGACAAGTGGCTCGACGAGCACTTCCCGTTTCTGCCGCCGGACTTCGACGAAGCGTATTACCAGTCCGCGCCGGCCGACCAGCAGCTGGCGCTTGGGGTGGGCGGGCAACGCGTGGTGCTCGCGAACTTGACGCCCGACGGGGGTCGGGTCTTCGATCTCCCCGCGTTCGAGGCGCCGGTGGTCGTGTTCCCGAAGAACGGCGCACGCGAGGACCTGCTCGCGAGCCTCGATACGATCGTGTTCGAGCCCGACCTCGAGCGCTTCACGATGAGCTGGCGCGTCGCGCGGCCGCTCAAGCGCAGCATCTTCGAGGTGGCGCAGGTGCTCGTCGGGCGCAAGGGGACCGAGTGGTGGAGTCAGCGCGAGGAAGTCGCATTCTCGATCCCGCTCGACGGTGTGCCCGCCGACGAAGCCGCGAGCACCGTCACAGGCGCGCGCGCAGGAGCGCCCGGGCGATGACGACGACGACCGGGCCCACAAGGCGGTGCGCGCGATGAATGAGCGGCTGCTCGGCGTTCGCGCCACCGGCTTGGTCACCAGCGTCGGATTGTCGGCGCCAACGGCCTGCGCGGCGATGCGGGCGAAGCTCTCGAACCCGACCGAAACGCGCTTCATCGACCACACGGGCGAATGGATCATGGCGCACGAGGTGCCGCTCGAGCAGCCGTGGCGGGGACGACGCAAGCTCGCGCGCATGGCAGCAATGGCGATCGACGAGTGCCTGGCTTCGGTAGAACCGGGCGCGCGTGGCGGCATCGCGCTGATCCTGTGCGTCGCCGAACAGGCGCGCCCCGGGCGCATCGAAGGTCTCGAGGATCAGCTCTTCCTGGAGATCGAGGCCGAGCTTGGATGTCGCTTTGCGGACTCTTCGCTGGTGATCGCGCAAGGGCGCGTCGGACTCGCGCTCGCGCTCGCGCAGGCGCGCAAGCTGGTCCACGAACAGGGCTTGGCTCAAGTGTTGATCGCCGCGACGGACAGCCTTTTGCACTGGCCGACTCTGTCGATCTACGAAAGCGCGTCGCGCCTGCTTACCGCGGACAATTCCAATGGCTTCATGCCGGGCGAAGGCGCGGGCGCGATCCTCGTCGGAAAACCAAGCGGAGCACCGGAATTGTTGTGCGCAGGGCTCGGCTTCGGAGTCGAGCGCGCGCACGTCGAAAGCGAGGAGCCGCTACGGGCCGAGGGGCTCAGCACGGCGTTCAGGCAAGCGCTCGCGGATGCCGGTTGCGAGCTGCACGAGCTCGATTTCCGCATCACCGACGTCTCGGGTGAGCAGTACTACTTCAAGGAGGCTGCGCTCGCGCTGTCGCGCACGATGCGCGGCCGCAGGGAGGCATTCGACTTCTGGCATCCGGCCGAGAACATCGGCGAGGCTGGCGCAACCAGCGGACTGGCGATCGTTGCGCTCGCTGACGCCGCGTGCAGGAAGTCCTATGCACCCGGACGTGGAATCCTGTGCCACATGGGAACCGACGGCGGCCGGCGTGCCGCGGTCGTGACGGTGTTCAGCACCGAGTTGCCGCAGCGGCCATGAGCAACGACGTCTTCGCCAATTCGATGGAGGTCTCGTGCAAGGCCGCCGACGGCAAGGCGATCTGCGCCTTCCCGGACGTGTGCTTCACGCCGCCGGAGAGCCCAGCCACCCCTCCCGGCGTGCCTATCCCCTACCCGAACACCGGGATGGCGTCGGATTGCACGAGTGGGTCGGCCACGGTGAAGATTTCGAACCAGGAGGTGATGCTCAAGAACAAGAGCTACTTCAAGAAGAGCATGGGTGACGAAGCGGGGTGCGCGGCGAAGAAGGGCGTCATCACCAGCGTGAACCGCGGCAAGGTCTACTTCACGATGTGGTCGATGGACGTGAAGGTCGAGGGCGAGAACGTCGTGCGAAACCTCGACCTGACGACCCACAATCACGGGTCGGTGCCAGGGAACACGCCGACGTGGCCGTACATCGACGAAACGGCCTTTCCGGGAATCGAAGGCAAGTGCGCGGCAGACAAGAAGCGTGAGGAGGAGTGCTGTGCCGACTACGATCCTCACGGTGACAAGGATGTCTGCGCGGAGCTTGGAGCATCGCGCAAGCCGTCGCGAAAGAAGTCCAGCGGTCAGTCGGATCGGCTCGCTGATCGGGCGGCGGCGAACAAGTGCCTTGCTGCGCGACGCTGCGCGTTGAAGCCGTACAAACCCGCATCCGGGCAGTCCTCGTGCTGCAAGCCGCAGACCGCGCATCACTTGCTGGAGGCCAGCGCGTTCCACGACAAAGGGCGGGGCGGCAAGGGGTCGGTTCCTGTCGCGGGCGTGTCCGGCTACAAGGAGGGTGCAGCACCGTGCGTGTGCGCGGAAGGCGCGACGCAGAACGTCGGGACCCACGGGCTCCTTCACACCTATCAAAGCGCCGCGGCGTCGAAAGCGCGCTCGGGTGCGGTTCAGCTATCGAATGGAAAGACGATCACCGCCAAGAAAACGACGTATGGCACGGCGAAACGCACGGCGATCAAGGCAATGGCGAAAGTGTTTCCGGAATCGAGTTGTGACGCCGAGTGCATCTCTGCCCAACTGGACGCGTACCACAAGCAATGCGGCATAAACGACAAGACGACGATCAAGGCGGTGGAGACCGGGCAGAGCGACGTGGCTGCGGCCGACAAGGCCGTCGTGGAGCGCTCGGCCCGGATTCGGCAGAGCCGCGGCAAGTCTGGCGGTGCAAGCGTCTAGGGAAAGCGGGAAAGCAGGGAAGTAGATCATGAAGAAGCAGTACGCTGACATCTCATCGTTCGTGGCCGGCGCAGTCCGCAACCAGGCGACGATCTATTTCGCGCTCTCCGACGACGAAGCATCAGAGCGAGCAGTCCCGCAAACCGGATACGCGATGCTGCACCAGGGAGAGTGGTACGACGCGGGCACTACTTCATGGCGTGCTGCGGGCGTCGCGGTGAGCAAAGCCCCTCTCGAGCAGTTGATCTCGGTCGGCGAGTGGGGCGAGGTGTACTGCTTCGGTAGCGGAGATCAACACTTCGAGAGCGTGTACGCGGGTGCCGATCGCGGCGACGATCTGGGGCCGTTGCGCGGCCTGCGATCGGTTGGCGCCTCGGTCTACGTGGTCGGAATGGGGTACCAGGCGTATCGCCGAGACGGTAGCGGCGCATGGAGCCGCTTCGACGCCGGTTTCGAAAAAGCGCGCGGGCGGACAGAAATATGCGGCCTGGAGGCGATCGCCGGATGGTCGCAAGACCAGTTGCTTGCCGTCGGCTGGGACGGTGCGATCTGGAACTGGGATCGATCGAGCTGGCGCGAAGAGGCGAGCCCGGTCAACGTCGTTCTCACCGACGTCTGCTGCGCGGACAACGGCGCGGCATACGCGTGCGGCAGGCTCGGGACACTGCTGGCACGAAACGATGGGAGCTGGGCCGTGATCGAGCTCGACGGCTTTACGGACGACATATGGAGCCTTGCGTGGTTCGGGGGGCGACTGTACGCGTCGACTTTCGACGACGTCTATGCTCTGGGAGAGTCGGGACTGGAGCCTGTTGATTTCGGGAGCGACATCCCGGAGACGACTTTTCGTCTGGCTGCGGGGGACGGCGTTCTGTTCTCTGTCGGAAGCAAGGACGTCATGTGTTATGACGGCTCGCGATGGCAGCGCATCGAATAGCGCCTCCGGTCGTCCCGATCGTGCGTAGCCACGCTGACGATGTCAGCGTTCTGGTGACGCGAAGAATCGGCGCCGTTCGTTCACCGGCATTCTCTTTCACGGCGATCGAGCGGTTCGATGAGTTGCTCGACGCGCACGTCGATGGTCTGCGTGAGGCACGCGCGCCGATGCAGGGTGCGAATCAGAACGACCTGTCGGGTACCGACTTCGACGGCGCTATCGCTGACGCGCTTGCCAGTACCGAAGACGGAGATCTGTCCGTGCTGGGGCGTCGCGCCGCGGCGCTGCTTCGAACCGGCGACGGGGTCGACCTTCTCGCGACCTTGCTGATGTTCACCCGGACTCCGGAGCAACTCGAGCGGCATCTCGCTTCGCTGGATCAGGCGTCGCCGGCTGTCGCTTGCGCAGTTCTGGGCGCGTGTCGTGGCATCGACGAACCGCGTGCGGCGAGCGGCTTCCTCGCCGGGGGCACCACGGATCGGCGCCTGGTTGGCGCCAGACTGGGTCTGGCGCTTGCCTGGGCAAGTGGGAACTCCAGCGATGCAATGGACATCGCGCGGACGGCGGCGAGCAACGTGCAGACTCCGGCTCGTGTCGCAGCTGTTCTGCTCGGCGATCGCGCGGACGCGCTCGCGGATCTGGAGCGCGACTGCTCGGAACAAGCTCCGGGCGTCGATGAACGGGCGCTGGGCGTATGGCTGGCTGCTTCAGGCCGCGATTCCGGAATCCGCCTCGTCGAGACCATCGCGGCCCGCGGCGAGTCGAAGCGTCCGCTGTTCCGAGCGGTCTCGTTGCTCGGCGATTCCTTCTACATTGCCTGGCTCGTCAAACAGATGGCCGACGACAAGCTCGCGCGCCTCGCCGGCGAATCCTTCAGCATGATCACCGGGCTCGATCTCGCGTACCTCGACCTCGACCGCAAGCCGCCCGAGGATTTCGAGTCCGGCCCGAACGACGACCCCGACGACGAAAACGTCGACATGGATCCGGACGAGGGGCTGCCGTGGCCCGATTCGGAGAAGATCGCAGCGTGGTGGAAGGAGAACGAATCGCGCTTCCCTGCCGGGCAGCGCTTCTTCATGGGGCAGCCTCCGTCGATGGCGCACTGCCTGCAGGTGCTCAAGACCGGTTATCAGCGCCAGCGCGTCGCGGCGGCGATCTGGCGCTGCATCCTGAAGCCGGGCACGCCGCTGTTTCCGACCGACGCGCCCGCGTGGCGGCAAAAGCGCTGGCTCGCTTCGCTGGACGAGTGAGGCGACGCTGGCAGCGGGAATACCGCGATCGGGTGAGAGCCGCTTTCGTGGCAGGCGCAAGGTGCGCGCATCGCTGCGCGAACGCGTCGCATTCTCGCGCGCTGAATTCCGCACCGATCCGGCGTTCTCGTTGTCACACCCCTCCCCCTGTGCTTAAATCGACTGCATCATCCTCGCCGACCGGCCCCGCGCCGCAGGTGCATCGCACGTCGATGCGGGTCCGTCGTCACCCAACCGAACTCGGCGGTGCCAGCCGCAATGCGTCCTGCTTCGAGCTTTTCCTTCCTTCTCGTCGCGCTGCTGCTCGGTTCGCCGTTATCGCTTGCAGCCCAGCAGGCCGGTCCAGCGCAGCCCGCGCTGCAGTCGGCGCTCGCGCGCCAGCGTGACGCCGAGTCGCTGTCGAACCTCAGCGTAGAGGGCCGCCTGCTCTACTCGCGCGAGCGGGTCAAGCTCAACGGCTACCAGTACTGCAGCCAGGCCGTGTCGCTCGCCGAGCGCGGCGAGTTTCGCCAGAGCATTCGCGCCGCGAGCAAGGCGCTGCACCTCGGGCAAAGGGGCGGCGACGCCGACCTGGTCGCCGCGTCGATGCGCGATCTGTCGATCGCCTACAGCTACGCGGGCAACCTCGGGCGCGCGGAGGAATACGCGAAACTCGCGATCGCGCAAAACGCGAAGGACGCGCGCCTGATCGCCGCGCCGGCGAACAAGGTGCTTGGCGACGTCGCGGTGCGGCGCGGTCGCATCGCCGAGGCGACAGCGCGCTACGAGGCCTCGCTCGCGGTCGCGTCGACCAAGTTCCGCCCGCTGGTCGAGCTATCGCT
>JAHDXY010000239.1:0-3235 GCA_023384005.1 Burkholderiaceae bacterium
CGCGGTGTTGCTGGTGCTCGGGTGGCTGCTCAGTTTCGTGCTCTCGATCGTCCTGCGAATCGTCCCGTTTCTCGCTTCGGTGCACGCCAAGATGCGCCAGGGCCGCATGCCGCTGACCTCGTCGCTGGCTCCAAAGGTGCCTGCGTGGTCGCTGGTCGGCCTGCATGTCGGCGCGGTCGTTCTGCTCGGGGTCGGCGTCGCGACCGATCTCCAGTGGCTCGTTCGAGCGGCCGGTCTGAGCGGTTCGGGCGCGGCGCTGTCGCTTCTGGCGTTCCTCGCGATCGTGTTCCGTCGGGCCCGGATTCCCGCGGCCGGATGACGGGAAGGGCTTGACCTGCCCAGAAATTATGGTAATCTAGTACCAAAATAAGGATTCAAAGCAGAATGGACCCCGAATGGACCTGATCCGATACACGACAAGGCAGCTCCATCAGGAGCACGAAACGACCTTCGACCTGTGCGCGAGGCTCGAGAACGCGGTCAGCGGCCCGAACTGGCCCCCGAGCGGCGATAATGGATCGGCGATTTCGGTCATGCGAACGATCGAGTCGACCATCGCGCTCGAGGTGATGCGCCACTTCGAGTTCGAGGAGAAGTCGCTGTTTCCCCTGCTAAGCGAGGCTGGCGAGGCGGACATCGCGGGGCTGCTGATCGAGGAGCACGAAGTGATCCGCGAGTGCGCTTCCGATCTCTCGGGCCTGCTCGAGCGGGCCCGTACCGGCACGCTCGACAAGGCCGGCTGGACGAGCCTCGCGAACGCGGCGCGCGAACTGGCCGAACGGCTGGTCGCACACGCGCAGAAAGAGGAGATGGCGCTGCTTCCCGCGCTGGACGACACGCTCGACGAGGAAACGGACCAAAGGTTGCTCGACGGTTACTTGTCGGGTTGAATCATTGTGCGCGACGGCACTCGCGCTAGATGGAGTGAGGCGATGAGCAAGAAGGAAGACGCGGGCGCGGCTGCAGCGCTCGAGTACAGGAAGCTGGTTCCGGCGGACCTCGAGCGGGTGGTCGCAATCGACGCCTCGCGCAGTGGCCAGCAGCGTCGCGCGTATTTCGAGCGCCGCCTGTGCACCGCTCTGGGGGCGCCCGAACTGCACGTGCAGTTCGGCGCGCTGCGCGATGGCGTTCTGGTCGGATTCGTGATGGCGCGAACGGCGCAGGGTGAATTCGGACGCGACGCGCCGGCGCTTCGGATGGAAGTGATCGACGTGCAGCCCGACGCGCGTCACCTCGGAGCGGGTCTGGGGCTGCTCGCGCAACTCGAAGCCTGGTGCGCGCGACGCGGGCTCGAGCAGATCCGCAGTCAGGCGCACTGGAAGCACCACAGCGTGCTCGAGTTCTTCGATCGCGCCGGTTTTTCCTTCGGTCGCAACCACGTGATCGATTGCGAGGTCCACGACGGGCGCCTCGTCGCGGCGGGCGGCCCCGAGGCTCCGCAGGAGCAGGTCGAACGCACCGAGGTCGACTACAGCGGACCGGCGGCCAACGACTACGAGGCCTTGCCGCGCGATCGCGTCGACGTGCGCACGCTCACCGCGAACGACGCCGCCGATATCGCGCGGATCGACCGCCGGGTCACGGGAAGGGAGCGCACGGCCTATCTGCGCCAACTGGTCGACGAGGCGATGAACGACTCGTCGATTCGCGTATCGCTGGTCGCGCGTGTCGACGGCATCGTGCGCGGCTTCGTGATGGCCAAGACCGACTATGGCGACTTCGGACGCACCGAGCCGGTGGCGGAGATCGACACGATCGGAGTAGATCCCGATTCGGCGCGTGGCGGCGTGGGAAGCGCTCTGCTGTCGCAGCTGTTCGTGAACCTGCAGGCGCTGCAAGTCGAGCGGGTGGAGACCCTTGTCGCACGCGACAATCTCGATCTGCTCAATTTCCTCTATCGATGCGGCTTCGGGCCTTCCGAGCGGCTCGGCTTCGTCAAGCAATTGACGTAGCGCAAGGAACGCCTGCTCTTTTCTCCCTACACTCCTCCTACACCGTCCTCCTGGTGTTTTCGGGGTGATTGGTCGGCGCGAGCCGGCTCTTCACCCCTATTTCTTTTTGTGCGGCCGACTCGCGACCGCGGGCGCGTAGAATCGCTGCGAACAGCACGTCTGCGCGGCATCATCGCTTCGCGCGCGAACGCAACGCCGCCTCGCGGCGGCACCTTCCGGTTCCAGGCTAGCGAGCGCACCCCTTGAGACATATCGAACGACACAGGAGTCACCGGATCGGCTGGCTGCGCGCGGCGGTTCTGGGTGCAAACGACGGAATCGTCTCCACCGCCAGCCTCGTGCTGGGCGTGGCGGCGGCCGGGGCGAGTTCGAGCAGCATCATGGTGGCCGGTGTCGCCGGACTGGTCGCGGGCGCGATGTCGATGGCTGCCGGCGAGTACGTGTCGGTCAGTTCGCAATCCGACACCGAGCGCGCCGACCTTGAGCGCGAACGCCAGGAACTGCTCGCCGACCCGGAGCACGAGCAGGAGGAGCTCGCGACCATCTACGTCGATCGCGGGCTCGACGCGGAACTGGCCTCGAGTGTCGCGACGCAATTGATGCGCCACGATGCGCTAGGCGCACACGCGCGCGACGAACTGGGGATCTTCGAGAGCTCGACCGCACGGCCGATGCAGGCGGCGCTCGCGTCGGCGGGCACCTTCGCGACCGGCGCCGCCCTTCCGCTGCTGGTGGTTCTCTCGTTTCCGGCGAACCAGCTGAAGTGGGCGGTCGCGGGGAGTTCGCTGCTGTTCCTCGCGTTGCTGGGTTCGCTCGCTGCGCGCGCCGGCGGCGCTTCGGTGCTCACCGCCGCGGTGCGCGTGACCTTCTGGGGCGCGCTGGCGATGGCCTTGACGGCCGGCGTCGGCGCCCTGTTCGGCGTCGTTGCCTGAAGCCGGACGCGGCTGTCCGGGAGGAGTCCACAGTGTCCGAGATGCGCGTCGAAACCGACTCCTTCGGGCAGATCGAAGTACCGGGCGACGCCTTGTGGGGCGCCCAGACCGAGCGCAGCCGGCCACTGTTCGCGATCGGGCGCCTGAAGATGCCGCTCGAGATCGTGCACGCGCTGGCGCAGGTCAAGCGCGCCGCCGCAGAGGTCAACCGCGACCTGGGCCTGCTCGCTCCCGCCAGGGCCGACGCGATCGCCGCCGCAGCGGCTCGCGTCGCGGCAGGCGAGTTCGACGCGCAGTTCCCGCTGTCGGTCTGGCAAACGGGCTCCGGCACGCAAAGCAACATGAACGTGA
>JAHDXY010000239.1:3245-7235 GCA_023384005.1 Burkholderiaceae bacterium
GCCCTTGGAGGCGGCCTCGGCGCCGATCGCATCGTGCATCCGAACGACGAGGTGAACCTTGGGCAATCGTCCAACGACGTCTTCCCGACTGCGATGCACCTGGCCGTCGCGCTGCAGGCGAGACCGCTGCTGGCTGCGCTGGGGCGCGCGCGCCGCGTGCTGCGCGCCAAGGCAGCGGCGTTCGCCGGCTTGATCAAGGTGGGACGCACCCACCTGCAGGACGCCACTCCGATCAGCTTCGGTCAGGAGTTCGGCGGCTACGAAGCGCAGCTCGCTCTTGCCGAGGCGGCGCTCGGGGCCGCGCTGCCCGCGGTGCGTTCGCTGGCCATCGGCGGCACGGCGGTCGGGACCGGCATCAATACGCACCCGGAATTCGGCGCGCGGGTGGCGGGCGTGCTGTCCGAGCGGCTGCAAGAGCCCTTCGTCGTCGCCGACAACCTGTTCGCCGCGATGGCCGGGCACGAGCCGCTGGTCGCGTTTCACGCCGCGCTGCGCATGCTGGCGGTGGCGCTGAACAAGATCGCCAACGACATCCGGCTGATGGGGAGCGGCCCGCGTGCCGGGCTGGGGGAGCTGCTGCTGCCGGCCAACGAGCCCGGCAGTTCGATCATGCCGGGAAAGGTCAACCCGACCCAGGTCGAGGCGCTCACGATGGTGTGCGCGCAGGTGATGGGGCACGACGTCGCGATCGGCATCGCGGCGAGTCAGGGCCAGTTCGAACTCAACGTCTACAAACCGCTGATCGCGCATGACCTGCTCGACAGCATGCGCCTGCTGGGCGACGCGATCGCGAGCTTCACCGTTCACTGTGTCGAGGGAATCGAAGTCGACACGCAGCGCGCCCGCGAGCTCCTCGGACGGTCGTTGATGCTGGTGACCGCGCTCGCGCCGCACGTCGGCTACGATCGGGCGGCGCGGATCGCGCGCCACGCGCACGAAACCGGGTGCAGCCTTCGCGAGGCGGCGCTGGCGATCGGTGACCTGAGCGGCGAGCAGTTCGACGCATGGGTCGACCCCGCTCGAATGCTCAAGCCGGGCTGAGCGCTCCTGGCGCCCGCTGCGCCGCGAGACGCGCGCACCGCGCCAAGCCGACGCGTGCGCGCGCGCGCGGTGATCAGCCGTGCAGCCCTTCGTACTTGGCCTGCAGTTCCTCGGGTGACTCGGCGAAATCGGGGTTCGGGACGATGCAATCCGCCGGGCACACCAGCATGCATTGCGGCTCGTCCTCGGCGCCGACGCACTCGGTGCACTTGAACGGGTCGATCACGTAGATCGGATCGGCAGCCGTGATCGCTTCGTTCGGACACACTGGCACGCAGGCATCGCATGCGGTGCAATTGTCGTTGATCAGGAGCGCCATCTTCGTTCCTCCGGTTCGTGTTTGCTGATTCGGGTTTCGTGTTTCGCGGCGCGCCGGCTCGCTCAGGCTGCCGTGCGGCTCTGGAGTTCGGCGAGCTTATGGTGCCTGAATTCACCCCAGATCGCCGCCCCGATCGCCCCAGCGTAGATCGAATCCTCGTGGTTGATCGCCTTGACCGCGATCTTCTCGTTGGCCATCTCCTCCTGGATCGCGGCCAGCAGTCCGCTGTCGAGCGCCAGCCCGCCGGTGATCAGCACCGTTCCGTCCTTGATGCCGGTGACCTTGAGCAGCTTCACGATGCGCGAGGCCATTGAGAGGTGGATACCCTTGAGGATGTCCGACGTCGGGATGCCGCGCGAGACCATGTTGATCACATCGGTTTCGGCGAGCACCGCGCAGATCGAGCTCACCTTCTCGGGGTCGGTGGACTGGCACGACAGCGGGCCGATCTCCTCGACCGCTACACCGAGGTATCGGGCGATGTTCTCCAGGAACTGCCCCGAACCCGAAGCGCACTGGCTCGTCATCTTGTACGAGAGCACCTTGCCGCGCTCGTCGACGCGGATCGCCCTGCCGTTGAGCGCGCCCACGTCGAACACTGCCTTGGCCTCGGGTTCGAGGAACACGCCGCCGCGCGCGTGCGTGGTCATCGAGTAAAAGTGGCCGGTGGCGAAGGCGATGTTCTCGCCTTCGCCGGTGGTCGCGACGTAGTCGATCTCCTCGGGTTTCAACCCGGCTTCCTCGAGCACCTCCTCGTAACCCTGCCTCGCGAGATCGAAGGGGTCGCGTTTGCGGATGCGCTCGCAGCGCTTGGCGATCCAGCGGTGATCGTCGCCGTCGTGCTCGAACAACACGCTCTTGATCGCGCCAGAGCCGATGTCGATTCCGATCGAATAGGTCATTTGCTTGCTCCTCGTTTCGTTTGCGGTCGCCGCGTCAGGCGGCGGTCGCGGCGCGCGCTTTCGCGCCGGTGTCACGGTGCACGGCGGCGAGTCCGTCGTCGACCACGGCGCGTTGCGCGAAGGTGGCCGCGCCAAGGGCGCCGGTGTAGATCGAATCCGGGTCGATGTTGATCGTCACGTTGCCGTAGTTCTCCTCGATCAGGTCGCGAAGCGACTTCACCGCCGCCTCGTTCTTGGCCACGCCACCGGTGAAGGTGAACTGGTCGCGAACCCCGCCCGAGCGCGCCAGGATCGACATCGCGCGCAGGATGATCGCGCGGTGCAGGCCTTGCAGGATGTCTTCGCGTTTCTCGCCGAGAGCGAGGCGGTCGCGCAACTCCGCTCCGGCGAACACCGTGCAGGTAGAGTTGATGCGAACGGTGCGCGTGGCCTTCATCGCGATCGGGCCGAGTTCGTGCAGCCCGACGTTCATCTCGTCGGCGATGTACCCGAGGTAGCGTCCGCAGCCCGCGGCGCAGCGGTCGTTCATCTGGAAGCTCTCGACGATGCCCTTTCGGTCGACCTGGATCGCCTTCGTGTCCTGCCCGCCGATGTCGAGCACCGTCGCGGTTGCCGGGTACATGATGTGCGCCCCCAGTCCATGGCACAGGATCTCGGAGCGGATGTGCTCCTTAGAGAACGGCAGGCGCGCCCGGCCGTAGCCGGTGCCGATGACGTAGGTCTCCTCGAACTCGGAGTCGAGAACGCTCATGATCGGCGCCTCGAGCGCGGCGCGCTTGGCCGCGACGTGCGGTAGGCGCTTGAAGGTGCGCTCCAGCCCGGCACGCAGCTGCGTGTTCATCGATTCGCCGTAGACGCGATTCTCGACTTCGATGATCGAGCGGTCGAACACGTTGAGCAGCATGTCGTAGCGGATCCCGGCATCCTTGGCGACCGTTTCGCCGATCGCGAGGTAGCGGCTGCCGGCGATGTCGCGGAAGAAGTCCGACTTGCGGTTCGCGCCGGGCGCGAACATGTCGGGCGCTTCTTCGCGCAGTTGCCGGAACACTTCGGCGAGCGACTCGTGAACCGCCGAGGAGTTGTCGCCAAAGTGCGCGCCGTCGACGCTCGCCTGGCAGTCCTGCTCGAGGTCGGCGAGCTGCTCGACGAACTGCTCGAGCCGGAAGTCGCGCTCGTACTGCTCGATGAATTCGTCGAGCCCGCCGTTGAGCACGCCGGATTTCCCGACCGCGCCGCGGAACAGGTTGAAGCGCGCGCTGGCGAGCGCCTCCTGCTTGGCGACCGCGGCGGCGGTGTCGTAGTTGGAGCGCGAATTGGTGATGCCGCGCCCGAGCACGTTCAGCGACTCGTCCATGACCACCGCCTTGGTGGTCGTCGAGCCCAGGTCGATTCCGATGAAGCAACGCATGTCATATCCTCCGGTCGGTGCTTTCAGTGCGAGGCGCCGGCCCGCTTCTGGTGGATCATCTGGAAATAGCTCTCCAGGCGGTTCTTGACGTTGGCCGCCGAGAAGTAGCGCGGGTCCACCAGGTCGGTCTCGATGAACGCGGCAGGCTTGCCGGTGCGCTTCTCGACCTCGCGCAGCATCAGCAGCTGGCCCGCGGAGAAGCTGTTGCAGCTCTTGATCGAGTTGATCAGCAGTCCGTCGGCCTGGTACTCGTCGATGTACTTGACCATCATGTCGATCCGCGACGGCAGGCTCAGGTTGGTGTAGCAACCGAGGCAGTA
>JAHDXY010000240.1 GCA_023384005.1 Burkholderiaceae bacterium
GCCTGCCCGGCCTGCCCGGCCTGCCCGGCCTGCCCGGCCTGCCCGGCCTGCCCGGCCTGCCCGGGCGAGTCGATCGGTGCTCCGACAACTGCGTTCATCTGCTGTGACTCCGTGTCTCGTGCTGTGCGCCGGGTTCGATCGGCAGGTGCGTCGCTAGAAGGTGCGCGCCTTGGGCGCGAAGGTTTCGACCGTGAGCGGCTTCATCGTCACCGGCTTGTAGTCGAGCCGGTTGTCCTGCGAGTACCACAACGAGTGCTTGATCCAGTTGGTGTCGTCTCGCTCCGGGTAATCGCGGTGCGCGTGCGCACCGCGGCTCTCCTGACGGGCGCTGGCCGAGACGATTGTCGCTTTCGCGGTCTCGATGAGGTTCTCGAGTTCGAGCGCCTCGACGCGCGCCGTGTTGAACACCTTCGACTTGTCCGCGATGTGAATATCGCCCACGCGCGCGTCGATCTCCATGATCCGCGTCACGCCATCGCCGAGCAGCTCCGCGGTACGGAACACGCCGCAGTGCTTCTGCATTACGCGACGAATGTCGTTGGCCACGTCCTGCACGCTTTCCCCCGAGGTCGATCCGTCCAGGCGCGCGAGCCGTGCGAGCGTCGCGTCGCCGGCGTCGCCGGGCAGCGGCTTGTGCGCGGCCGTGTCGCGGTTCCCGGCGACGATGTGGTTCCCGGCGGCACGACCGAAGACGATCAGGTCGAGAAGCGAGTTCGTGCCCAGGCGATTGGCCCCGTGCACCGAGACGCAGGCACATTCGCCGATCGCGTACAGGCCCGCGACCACCGCGTTCGGATCCCCGCCCTTGGGCGCGACCACCTGACCGTGGTAGTTGGTCGGGATGCCGCCCATCTGGTAGTGGATCGTCGGCACGACGGGAATCGGATCGCGGATCGGGTCCACGTTGGCGAACTTGATCGCGATCTCGCGAATCGAGGGCAGGCGCTTGAGGATCGTCTCGGCGCCGAGGTGATCGAGCTTGAGCAGCACGTAGTCGCCCTCGGGTCCGCACCCCCTGCCTTCCTTGATCTCCTGGTCCATCGAACGCGAGACGAAGTCGCGTGGAGCGAGGTCCTTGAGCGTAGGCGCGTAGCGCTCCATGAAACGCTCGCCGTGCTTGTTCAGGAGGATTCCGCCTTCGCCGCGAACGCCCTCGGTGATCAGCACGCCGGCACCAGCCACCCCGGTGGGATGGAACTGCCAGAACTCCATGTCCTCGAGCGGAATTCCGGCGCGAGCCGCCATCCCGAGGCCGTCGCCGGTGTTGATGAACGCGTTGGTCGAAGCGGAGAAGATCCGCCCTGCACCGCCAGTGGCGAAGACAGTGACCTTCGCTTCGATCACCATGACTTCGCCGGTTTCCATCTCGAGCGCGACCACTCCGCAGCAATCCCCCTGCGCGTCGCGGATGATGTCGAGTGCCATCCACTCGACGAAGAACTGGGTACGCGCACGCACGTTGCGCTGATAGAGCGTGTGCAACAGCGCGTGCCCAGTCCGGTCGGCGGCCGCGCAGGCGCGCTGAACCGGCTTCTCGCCGAAATTCGCCGTATGTCCGCCAAACGGGCGCTGGTAGATCGTACCGTCCGGGTTGCGGTCGAACGGCATCCCGAAGTGCTCCAGTTCGTAGACGACGTTCGGCGCTTCGCGGCACATGAACTCGATCGCGTCCTGGTCTCCGAGGTAGTCGGAGCCCTTGATCGTGTCGAACATGTGCCAGTACCAGTTGTCCTCGCTCATGTTTCCGAGAGACGCGCCGATCCCGCCCTGCGCCGCGACGGTGTGCGAACGCGTCGGGAACACCTTCGAGAGAACCGCGACGCTCAACCCAGCCTCGGCGAGCTGCAACGAGCAGCGCATGCCAGATCCGCCTGCCCCGATGATCGCCGCGTCGAACTTGCGTCGCGGAAGCTTGTTGGCTAGATGGTTCAGGACATCGGCCACCTCAGACCCTCCAAAGGATGATGACCGCCCAGATCAGATACCCGGCGAGGGCGACGATCGTCGCCGCTTCCAGCAGCAGGCGCACCGCGGTCGGCTTGACGTAGTCCATGAAGATGTCCCGGGCGCCGATCCATGCGTGCCATACGAGCGCGACGAGCGCGAGCAGCGTGAACACCTTCATCCAGAGCGACGCGAACAACGCCGCCCAGCTTGCGTAGCTGAGTTCGGGCGTGAACAGCAGTGCGAGCAACAGCACCACCGTGTACAACGCCATCACCACCGCCGAGACGCGCTGCGCGAGCCAGTCCTTCAGCCCGTAATGGGCCCCGACCACGATCCGTTTGGTCGTCATCTCAGAACGCTCCGAACAGCTTGAGCGCGACGACCGCCGTGAGCGCGAGACTCACGCCCAGCGTGATCGCAGCGGTCGTACGCGAAGGCGCTTTCGCGACCCCGACGTGGATGTCCAGGAACAGGTAGCGGATGCCGGCGCAGAAGTGATGCAGATAGGCCCATATCAGGCCGAGCAGCACCAGCTTGGCAAACCAGTGGGAGCTGACCGCGCGAAAGGTCTGGAAACTCAATTCCGAAGTCAGGCTCATCTCGAACAGATACAGCACGAACGGCAATCCGAACACCAGCAGCGCGGCGCCGCTTACCCGATGCAGGATCGAGACCAGCGCCGCGAGCGGCAAGCGGTACTGCGCGAGCTGCGTCACGTGGATGTTGCGAAACTGCGGCCGCGCGTCGCCCGCCGGCCTCGACGCGAGATCAGGCATGAAGCCTCCGTTCGGATCGATTGCGATGGAGGCGTACGAGAGCGTGACGCCAACCCCCCATATTCTGAACGAATTTTCCGCGCCGCACCAACCGCGCCCCGACACCGCTCAGGCGAGTTCGTTGAAATAGTGGTGCTCGCGGGTGCTGTACAGGCCGCGTCGCACCTCTACCGGGCGATCTTCGTAGGTGTAGGAGATCCGCTCGACGAGAAGCAGCGGCGTTGCGGGCGCCACCCCGAGCGTCTTGGCCGCGACCGCGTCCGCGCCCACCGCGCGAAGCTTCTCCGACGCACGGATCATCCGGGTGTCGAACTCGCTCTCGAACAAGCCGTACATCGGGCCTTCGTAGGCGCCGAGCCGATCGGCGTTCAGGCCCCGGAACTGCGCGCCGGGCAGCCAGATCTCGTCGAGCACGACCGGCTTGCCATCGAACGAGAGCAGCCGGCGGATCACCACAACGCCTTCTCCGGTGCGCAGGCGCAGCGCGCGCGCGATGTCCACCGGAGCGCGCAGTCGCTTGCACTCGAGGATGCGGCTCGCCATCGGCCCCGGCGCCGCGCCGTGGTCGGGGCGCAGGCGCAGAAACCGGAACTGCGTGCGCGGCTCGTGATGCGTCGCCACGAAGGTGCCGCGCCCCTGGCGGCGAACCAGCAGGTTCTCGGCGGCGAGTTCGTCGACCGCCTTGCGCACCGTCCCCTGGCTCACGCCGTAGCGTGCGGCGAGCTCGATCTCGCTCGGTATCGGCTCGCCCGGTCGCCACTCGCCGCTCTTCAGGCCCCTGGTGAGCAGGCCCTTGATCTGTTGGTAGAGTGGGCTGAATCTCGGTGTCTCGAGGGTCTCCGTCGCTGCTCCGGCGTCGCGATCGCTCTGCATCGGGCAATTGGAGCACATCAGGAAGCGAATGGCAATATCTTATGTCTTATATAAGTTATAGTTTTGACTTGACAGCCAATACGTCTTTTCCTACACTCGCGCGGTTCCCGGCTCCTGCGCTCGCGCCGGCCCGCCGATTCTTCCCATTTTCCGAGGAGTCCTCAGATGACCAAGCCCGCGATGCGCGTCGCAGTGACCGGCGCAGCCGGACAGATCTGCTACAGCCTGCTGTTTCGAATCGCCAACGGGGACATGCTCGGAAAGGACCAGCCGGTGATTCTGCAGCTGCTCGACATCACCGCCGCACTGCCCGCGGTGCGCGGCGTCGTCATGGAGCTGGAAGACTGCGCGTTCGCGCTGCTCGCCGGCGTGGTGGTGACCGACGACCCGAAGGTCGCGTTTCGCGACGCGGACTGCGCGGTTCTCGTTGGCGCGCGGCCCCGTTCCAAGGGCATGGAGCGCAAGGACCTGCTCGAAGCCAATGGCGCGATCTTCACCGTGCAGGGCAAGGCGCTCGACGAGGTCGCCAAGCGCAGCTGCAAGGTGCTTGTCGTGGGCAACCCCGCGAACACGAACGCGTTCATCACGATGTCCTCGGCTCCTGGAATGCCGCGCGAGAACTTCACCGCGATGCTGCGGCTCGACCACAACCGCGCTCTGTCGCAGGTGGCGGCAAAGATCTCGCGCCCGATCGAATCGATCGAGAAGATGATCGTCTGGGGCAATCATTCGCCGACCATGTACCCCGACTACCGGTTCGCGACCGCGGGAGGCGATTCGGTGGCGAAACTGATCTCCGACGACGCCTGGAATCGGGACACCTTCATACCGACGGTTGGCAAGCGCGGCGCGGCGATCATCGAAGCGCGCGGCCTTTCGTCGGCCGCCTCGGCCGCCAACGCGGCGATCGATCATGTCCACGACTGGATGCTCGGCACCTCGGGCAAGTGGGTCACGATGGGCATTCCCTCGGACGACTCGTACGGCATCCCGCAGGGCACCATCTACGGCGTGCCGGTGACGTGCTCGGGGGGCGAGTACCAGCGCGTGCGCGACCTCGAGATCGACGCGTTCAGCCGCGAGCGGATGGACCTCACGCTGAAGGAGCTGATGGAGGAACGCGAGGGCGTCAAGCACCTGCTGGCCTAAAGCAGTCCCGGCTCAAAAGTACCGCGCAGGAGCGCTCCAGATGGCTGCGAAGCATCCCTCCGAAGTACTGTTCGGTGCGCAGTCGGCGCCGTGCGTGCTGCCGGTGTGCGATCACTACGCCGGCAGCGAAGCGCTGATCATCAAGTCGCTCGCACTGCAACGCGAACTCGGCGCGGTGTTCGACGTGACCGCCGACTGCGAGGACGGCGCGTCGGTCGGCAGCGAGCGCGAGCACGCGACGATGGTGGCCGACCTGGTCGCCTCGGCGCACAACGGCCACGATCGGCTCGGCGTGCGGATTCACGACCCCTCGCACCACTGCTGGCGCGACGAGGTGGAAATCGTCGTCGGTGCCGCCGGCGCGCGACTCGCGTTCGTCACTATCCCGAAGGTCGATTCGCGCGCGAGCATCGACCTCGTCGTCGCACATATCGACGCTCTTGCTGCCCGGTCCGCGCCAGGCCGCGAGATCCCGGTCCACGCGCTGATCGAGACGCACGCCGGTCTGCGCGCCGCGTGGGAGATCGCGGCGCACCCGCGGGTCCAGTGTCTTTCCTTCGGACTGCTCGACTACGTGAGCGGCTTCGACGGCGCCGTGCCCCTTTCGGCCATGCACTCTCCGGGCCAATTCGAGCACCCGCTGATCCGCAGGGCGAAGGCGGAGATCTCGATCGCAGCCCACAGTTGCGGCAAGGTCCCCTCGCACGGCGTGTGCACGAATGTCAGCGATGCGCAGGCTGCCGGCGACGACGCCGCCAGAGCGCTCGCCGAGTTCGGGTTCACCCGGATGTGGAGCATTCACCCCTCGCAGGTGCGTACGATCGTCGCGGCGCTCTCGCCCACCTCCGAGCAGGTCAGCACTGCGGCGCAGATACTGCTCGCCGCGCGGGCGGCGGATTGGGGGCCGATCCGGCACGCCGGCAAGCTCGAGGATCGCGCGAGCTATCGCTATTGGTGGGCATTGCTGCGGCGCGCCCACGGCGCGGGAACACCGATGTCGGAAGCCGCACGCCAGGCGTTCTTCGACTGACGAACAGGCCAAAGAGGAGATCCGGATGACCCCAGGACAACTGTTCAGGGCTGCGCTCGCGGCCGAGGCCCCGCTGCAGATCCCGGGCGCGATCAACGCGAACCACGCCCTGCTCGCGCAACGCAACGGGTTTCGCGCGATCTACCTCTCGGGCGGCGGCGTCGCCGCCGGATCGCTCGGTTTGCCCGATCTCGGGATCTCGAACCTCGACGACGTGCTCGTGGACGTGCGTCGCATCACCGACGTGTGCGCGCTTCCCTTGCTCGTCGACGTGGACACAGGATTCGGCGCGTCGGCGTTCAACGTCGCGCGCACGACACGTTCGCTGATCAAGTCGGGCGCCGCAGCGATGCACATCGAAGACCAGGTGGGAACGAAGCGCTGCGGGCATCGCCCGAACAAGGAGATCGTCAGCCTCGATGAGATGGTCGACCGTATCAAGGCGGCGGTCGACGCGCGTACCGACCCGGCCTTCTTCGTGATGGCGCGAACCGACGCGCTGGCCGTCGAGGGCCTGGAGTCGGCGATCGAGCGCGCGGTCGCCTGCGTGGAGGCCGGCGCCGACGGCATCTTCCCGGAGGCGATGACCGAGCTCGACATGTACCGCAGCTTTGCAGCGGCGGTGAAGGTGCCGGTGCTTGCGAACATCACCGAGTTCGGCAGCACGCCGCTGTTCACTACCGGCGAGCTCCGCGGCGCCGGCGTGGCGATCGCGCTCTATCCGCTGTCGGCGTTTCGGGCAATGAACAGGGCCGCGCAAACGGTCTATCAGGCGCTTCGCGCCGAGGGAACGCAGGCCTCGGTCGTGCCGCTGATGCAGACGCGCGAAGAACTGTATGACGCGATCGGGTACTGGGACTACGAGCAAAAACTCGACGCGCTGTTTGCCAGGGGAAAGTGACACCGCGCCGCCGCCGGGCGCTCGCGACACGAAACCTCAGACCATGGAGTCCAAGATGAACGCCGAGAACAAGCAGGCTGCAGCCCCGAAAACGAAGAAATCGGTCGCGCTCTCGGGCGTTGCCGCAGGCAACACCGCCCTGTGCACGGTCGGACGCACCGGCAACGACCTGCGCTACCGCGGCTACGACATCCTCGACATCGCGGGTGTGTGCGAGTTCGAGGAGATCGCCCACCTGCTGGTGCACGGGAAGCTGCCCACTCGCGCCGAGCTCGCGAGCTACAAGGCGAAACTCGCGACGCTGCGGGGCCTTCCCGCGGGCGTCCAGGACGCGCTCGAGACGCTGCCCGCGTCGACCCACCCGATGGACGTGATGCGCACCGGCGTCTCGGCGCTCGGCTGCCACCTCCCGGAGAAGGAAGACCACAACGCTCCGGGCGCGCGCGACCTGGCCGACCGGCTGATCGCCTCGCTCGGATCGATGCTCCTGTACTGGTACCACTTCAGCCACAACGGACGCTGCATC
>JAHDXY010000241.1 GCA_023384005.1 Burkholderiaceae bacterium
CTCTCCGGCGCCGACTCCTGCCAGTTCGCCGCGCAGGATCCGATAGCTGCGATTGGCGAAGATCACCACCGTCACGTCGAGCGACTCGCGCGCCATGGTCCACAGCGCTTGCGGCGTGTACATCGCGCTGCCGTCACCCTCGAGCACGAGCACGCGTCGCGCGCGATCGGCCATGGCGGCTCCAAGCGCGGCGGGCAGGCCGAAGCCGATCGAGCCGCCCATCGCGCTGAGCCAGTCGTGCGGAGCCGCGCCCAGCGTCGCGGCGCCGAACGCGCGACCGCTCGAGATCGCTTCGTCGACGACGATCGCGTTCTCCGGAATCGCCGCGGCGAGCACGGCAGCTACGCCGTCGAGGGTCAGCTTGCCCTGCGGCACGGTCGCGGCGGTCGACGGCGCGGCCACGTGCGCCGGCGCGAGCGTGCTCGCGTCGAGTTCGTCGGCAAGCGCGCGCAATGCCGCGACCGGATCCTCGTGCGGCGCGGCCAGCGCGTGCAAGGTCGCGCCCGGTGGGGCGAGCATGCCGGGCTTGCCCGGGTAGGCGAAGAAAGCCACCGGCGGCGTCGCGCCGGCCAGCACGATGCGCTCGAAGCGCGCCAGCGCGGCCACCGCGAGGTCGACGACATAGGGAATTCGCGGCGCGACCACGCGCCCGGCGCCGCGCGCGAGCCGTGCGACGTAGAACTCCGACATCAGCGCGCAACCGGTGCGCGCGGCGATCCGCCCCGCGAGCACGAGGCCCTCCTCGCTCAACGCGGTGCCGCCGAGCAACAGCAGCGTGGGGCCAGCGCCCGAGACCGCGCGTGCGGCGTCGTGCACCGCCTCGGCACTGGCCCGCGCGCCGCGATTCGCTGCGGCGATGCGCTCGGCAAGCGGCGAGTCGCTCGCGGCAGCGCTCACCGCGTTCCACGCGGCGTCAGCCGGCAGGATCAGCGTCGCGATCCGTCCCGGGTGCGTATTGGCCTGCACGATCGCCTCGCGCGCGTCGGGCGCGACCTATTCGGCGCTCTGGCTCGTTCGCACCCAGTGCGACATCGGACGCGCCATGCCCTCGATGTCCGAAGCCAGCGGCGCATCGAGCGCGACGTGGTGCGTCGCGTGATCGCCCACCACGTTGACGATTCCCGAGCCGGCCCTCTTCGCGTTGTGCAGGTTGGCCAAGCCATTGCCCGGGCCCGGCCCCAGATGCAGCAGCGTGCACGCGGGCCGGCGCGCGATCCGGTAGTAACCGTCGGCGGCGCCGGTCACGACGCCTTCGAACAGCCCCAGCACGCAGCGCATCCCGTCGATGCGATCGAGCGCGGAGACGAAGTGCATCTCCGAGGTCCCGCGGTTGGCGACACACACGTCGACGCCGCCCGAGAGCAGCGTGCCCACCAGCGATTCGGCTCCGTTCATCGTTTCGAGCTTAACCGAAGCCGACGCGGGTCCGGCCGGTCGCGACTCGCCAGCGGCGAAAGCGATGCTGAACGTTGCTGGCGCGACGCGGCCAATTGCCGCGAGCCCAGCCGCGGCGAACTAGCTGCAGGCGAAGAAGGTCACGAAATTCCGGGTGTTCGCGATCCCCACCCGCGTCACGCGAGGCTCGAGCAGGTTGCGGTCGTGACCAGGAGACGCGCGCCAGCCCTCGACCTGCGCTTCGGGGTGCGTGAAGTTGACTCCGACGTTCTCGACGCAGATCCGGCTGCGCGTGCGGTCGAAGCGCTCGCGAAACCCGTCGTGACTGATGCGCCGGCGCTCGGCCATCGCGCCGCTGTGCGATTGCGCGATCGAACCGAGATCGTCGGCGATGCGCAGTGCGGCGAGCCCGTTGCGCGCGCGGTACTCGTTGACCACCTCGAGCACGCGCAGCGCGTACCGGCTGACCGACCCGAAATCGGACGATTGCGCCACCCCGGTGCGCCCGAGGGAACGCGCGTCGATCGACGCGAGCATCAACTCAGGTTCACCCGCCGCGTGTCCGGACCCGGGAGCGGCGGGGGTCTCGGGCGACGCCACACGATGGACGGCGGGGCTCGCGGGGGACATCGGGTGGGCGGCGATCGGACCTTCATAGAGCGGCCTCGAGTCGGGCGCGCCGGGTCCCGACTGTGCCAACGCCGGCGTGGCCAGCCCGATCGCGGCGATCAACAGAACAGCGCTGGGAATGCCGCGCATCTCTGGCCCTCCATCCGAAGCCGCGCGATCAACTCGACAATGCTCCCGCTGTTCGCTCGACTGCTCGCGCCCGATTCGTGGTAGGCGCGTTCCTTGAGGCTCGTTTCGGCACCCGCGCCCGGAACTCGAGTGCCGGCCGACGAACGGTCGGTCCTGCACCGGGACTAGTCCGCTGGCTAACCCCTCGGCTGTGGTTTTGACGCAAAGCACAAGCCGTCATGGTCCGGAGACGTAGCGCCGTGAGAAGATCCGCCCCGCCGCAGCTCATCCGTGCCCCGCTTTGCGGCGTTGACAGTGCAAGCCCCGGGCGCGAATCGGGTCGATCGGTGAAGGAGTTCCTCGCGGTTGCTTGCCCCTTCACGAAAAATGAGCATCCGGGTCATCGGACCCACCGGCGGGGCGCCCACTGACGATCCGCCGACCAGCATCCGACAGGGAAACGAGCCGCAGACATGACCGATCGCAACGAGCGCATCAAGGCCTGCCCGCAATGCGGCGGCGCGCTGGCGCGCATCCGACGGCTGGTCGAGGACCGCGACGCGAGTCTCGCCGCGCCGGTGCGCCGCTACCGCTGCGCGGGGAAGGATTGCGGCTGGGAAGGGCTGCTGGTCTCGCGCAGCGCGAATTCCGGGGCACGGCGCCGCGCCAGCCGCCGCGCCAGGCACGGCTCGAGGAGCCGGTGCTCGCGCGTCGGCGTCGCTCTCGCGGCAGGCCTCGGCTTTGCGTTCGCCGCGACCGCGACCGTCAGGATCTATCAGCAGCTGTTGCCGAATCCGACGCTTGCGCGGATCGCGCTGCACCCGGTCGTGCCCTTCGGGCAAAGCCACGACGGGTCGCCGATCTCGCCCCGGCACCCGCTGCTGCTGAAGGTGTCGGCGCCGACTGGCGCGGGCGCGGCGGTTGCGGCGCACGCGCCGATTGCCGCGGACGGGCCGGTTGTCCCCGGCGCAGCGATTGCCGCGGACGCGTCGGTTGTCGCCGGCCCGCCGCTCGCCCCGCAGAGCCCGGACTCGCCGCGCCCACCGGACGCGGCCGCCCGTGCGCAGGCTGGCACTTCGCCCGCGCCCCAGGCGCTCGAGTTGCGCCAGAATTGCGCCTGGGGAGATCCGGGCAGGAACCCGTACAAGGGAACGATCGAGCAGGCGCTCGAAGGCGCGCGGCTGCCCCCCGAGGTCGTCCAGGCGATGAGCGCGCGAATCCGTTCGGGCAAGGTCAGCGACCGGCTCGAGATCACGAACGAGGGAATCCGCGGCGTGCACGAGCCGCGCGAGTACAGCGCGCGCTCGATCGCGATGACCTTCGGCAGGACGCTTTGCATGAACACGCGCGTGAACTTCGTGCCGGGGCACATGGAACGCGCCGACCTGTACGAAGTGGCTGACGCCTCCGGGAAGAACTACTCGGTGATGGTTCCCTACGTATGCGGCAACGTGTCGGTGCTCTCGGAACGCGCCGAGCGGGACGACGAACCGCTCGCGACGACCATCGACGGTCGGCCGCTCGCGCGCAAGACGACCGACCTGATCGCGGCGATCATTCCGGGCGGCAGCTCGAGCAACCGGACCGTCACCGGGAACCCCGGCGGTGGAACCACGGCGAACACGCCCGAGGGTCAGGTGCCTGAACCGGGTACCTTGCTCAATATCGTCGCCGGTGCGTCGCTGATGGCCTGGTTCATCAGGCGCAAGCGCCGCCGTCAGGACGAGTCCGCTTCCGATCGCCCTGTCGCGGGCATCGCCGAAGCCAGCGACGAGGAGCAGCCATGATCGTGTACCGCAGTCGTGTCATCGCCGCGCTGATCGCCGGGACGCTCGGCGCACCTGCGGCTGCGGCCGATCCGGCCACGCCGGCGAAGACGGCTTCGGCACGCTCGGCGCGCGACAGCGCCGCGGCGCTGCGCCAGGCGGCAAGCGCTGGCGACGCACAGGCCCAGTACGACTTCGCTTCGGCGCTGGCCTGCGGGCGCGGGGTCGCGGCGAATGCACGCGAGGCGGCTCGCTGGTTCGGGCGCGCCGCGCAACAGGGCCATTCGCGTTCGATGGGCGTGCTGGGCTGGATGTACATGACCGGTCAGGGCGTCGCGCGCGACGACGCGAAGGCGCTCGAATTCCTGGGCAGCGCGGCCGAACAGGGCGACACCGCCGCACAGAACAACCTCGGCATCGTCTACGCGCAGGGGCGCGGCGTGCCGGCCGACCGCGCGCTGGCGGAGAAATGGTTCCGGCGCGCGGCCGAGCAGGGCGCGCAGGACGCGCAGCGCAACCTCGACGCACTGAAGTCGGGTCCCGGAAAGACCGCCCAACCGCCGCTGCCCGCGCTCAGGACCTGAACGACCGAAGCGCCCCGGCGCGCGCTACTTGCGGTCGCGGAACTTGCGCAGCGCGGCGATCTGCGCCGCCATGATCGCGAACTCGGATTGCGCGAGCGCGAAGTCGATGTCGCTCTTGGCGTTGGCCATCGCCTCTTCGGCGGCTTTCTGCGCCGCGCTCGCCTTGGCCTCGTCTAGGTCGTGTCCGCGGATCGCGGTGTCGGCCAGGACTGTCACGCGGTTGGGCTGCACCTCGAGGATTCCGCCGGCGACGAACACGAACTCCTCCTCGTCGCGCCCGGCGAGCTTGATGCGCACTGCGCCGGGTTTGATCCGCGTGAGCAGCGGCGTGTGCTGCGGGTAGATGCCGAGCTCCCCCTCTTCACCCGGCAACGTGACGAACTCCGCCTCGCCTTCGAAGATCGAGGACTCAGCGCTGACGACGTCGACGTGGATCGTGTGTGCCATGGTTGGTTCCGTATCCGGGCGCGGGCGCCGGGGCCCGCGCGTTGTCCGCTTGGTGTCCGGCCTACTTCAGGGTCTTGGCCTTCTCGAAGGCCTCGTCGATCGTGCCGACCATGTAGAAAGCCTGCTCGGGAAGCGCGTCGCACTCGCCGTCGACGATCATCTGGAAGCCGCGAATCGTGTCCTTGAGCGTCACGTACTTGCCCGGCGAACCGGTGAACACCTCGGCGACGTGAAACGGCTGCGACAGGAAACGCTGGATCTTGCGCGCGCGCGCAACTGCCTGCTTGTCCTCGGGCGAGAGCTCGTCCATGCCGAGGATCGCGATGATGTCGCGCAGCTCCTTGTAGCGCTGCAGCGTCGCCTGCACCCTGCGCGTCGTCGTGTAGTGCTCCTCGCCGATCACGTTCGGGTCGATCTGCCGCGACGTGGAGTCGAGCGGGTCGACCGCCGGGTAGATCCCCAGCGACGCGATGTCGCGCGAGAGCACGACCGTCGCGTCCAGGTGGCCGAAGGTGGTCGCCGGCGACGGGTCGGTGAGGTCGTCCGCGGGCACGTAGACGGCCTGGATCGACGTGATCGAACCGGTCTTGGTCGAGGTGATGCGCTCCTGCAGCCGGCCCATTTCCTCGGCCAGCGTCGGCTGGTAGCCCACCGCCGAGGGCATGCGCCCGAGCAGCGCCGATACCTCGGTGCCGGCCAGCGTGTAGCGGTAGATGTTGTCGACGAAGAAAAGGATGTCGCGGCCCTCGTCGCGGAAGCGCTCGGCCATCGTCAGGCCGGTGAGGCCCACGCGCAGGCGGTTGCCCGGCGGCTCGTTCATCTGTCCGAACACCATCGCGACCTTCGACTGCGACAGGTCTTCCTGGACGATGACCTTGGCCTCGGACATCTCGTGGTAGAAGTCGTTGCCCTCGCGCGTGCGCTCGCCCACGCCGGCGAACACCGACAGGCCCGAGTGCTCTTTCGCGATGTTGTTGATCAGCTCGAGCATGTTCACCGTCTTGCCGACACCGGCGCCGCCGAACAGGCCGATCTTTCCGCCCTTGGCGAAGGGACAGACCAGGTCGATCACCTTGATGCCGGTTTCGAGCAGTTCGAGCGACGGGGAGAGCTCCTCGAACTTGGGCGCCGGCTGATGGATGCCGCGGGTTTCGGTGCTCTGGATCGGGCCGCGCTCGTCGATCGGGCGGCCGAGAACGTCCATCACGCGTCCCAGCACTCCGGGGCCGACCGGCACCTGGATGTTCGCGCCGGTGTTGTGCACCGGCATGCCGCGGCGCAGGCCGTCGGCGGCGCCCATCGCGATCGTGCGCACGACGCCGTCGCCGAGCTGCTGCTGCACCTCGAAGGTGAGTCCCTTCTCGGCGAGCGATTCGCCCGTGTCCTGGAGAATCAGCGCGTCGTAAATCTTCGGCATCGATTCGCGCGGAAACTGGATGTCGACCACCGCGCCGATGCACTGAACGATCTGTCCTTGTGCCATGTTCGTGTCCTCAGTCTTTCAATTCTTCACCGGATACGCCGGGTCGCCCGCCTAGACGGCGGCTGCCCCGCCGACGATCTCGGCCAGTTCCTTGGTGATGCTCGCCTGTCGCGCCTTGTTGTACGACAGCTGGAGCTCCTCGATCACTTCCTTGGCGTTGTCCGACGCCGCCTTCATCGCGACCATCCGCGCGCTCTGCTCGGAGGCCATGTTCTCGGCCACCGCCTGGAACACCAGCGCCTCGACGTAGCGCACCAGCAACTCCTCGAGCACCGATTGCGCGTCGGGTTCGTAGATGAAATCCCACGCAAACGCACGCGAATCCTCCTGCATTCTTTCGGCCGGTAGCGGGAGAAGCTGCTCGACCACCGGCTCCTGCGCCATCGTGTTGACGAAGCGGGTATAGGCGATGAACACGCGATCGACTTCGCCCGCGGCATACGCGTCGAGCTGCACCTTCACCGGTCCGATCAGGCGTTCGAGATGCGGCGTGTCGCCAAGCTGGACGATGTGCGAGGCGACCTGCACTCCGATGCGATTGAGGAACCCGAAACCCTTGTTGCCGATCGCGGTGGACTGGACCTCCGCCCCGGCGTCCTGCAGTTCCTTGAGCTTGGCGGTGACCGCACGCAGCACGTTGGTGTTCATGCCGCCGCAAAGGCCCTTGTCGGTCGTGACCACGATCAGGCTCGCGGCGCGAACGTCTTCGCGTGCGACCAGGAAGGGGTGGCGGTACTCGGGATTGGCCTGCGCGAGGTGCGCCGCGATGTTGCGGATCTTGTCGG
>JAHDXY010000242.1 GCA_023384005.1 Burkholderiaceae bacterium
CGAGATCGTGTCGAAGGGCACTTCCGGTTCGGCGAACACTCCCGGAAACACCACCTTGGCGCGCTCGCCGTTGATCCGCATCTCGCCGCCGGCCGCGGTGAACTTCGCCTCGCCCGAGAGGTTCTCGAACCACGGCATCGCCGGTACCGGCGCGAGCGGGTCGATCGACGGCGTATCGCCGTACTTCAGCGAAAGCCGTTCGAAGTCGAGCGTCGCCTCGAAGGGTCGCTCCGCGCCCGCGCTCCAGCTCGCGGTCAACGCACTGACCCGCCCGGAGAGCCTGATCTTCGCCAGCGCGTCGCGCGCGTCGCCCGCGAGCGGCAAGCGGCGCACGAAGGCCAGCGCCTGCGCCGCGTCGAACGCCGCGACCGCGGCGCGAGCCGTCGCCGGAACGCCGTGCGCGTCGAGCATGAGCTGCTGCTCGCCGAGCGCAGCGAGGCGAAAACCCGCGGCGTCGGTCGCCTCGAAGCGTTGCGCGCGCAACAGGTAGCCCTCGCCCGCCACCCGGCCGGCGACGTCGGCCTCGAGCGCATCGAGCCGCACCGGTCCGTGGACCGTGTTCCAGCGGATCGCGTTCGCGTCGACCTTGAAGCGCAACTCCTGAGGGCGGCCGGCGTCGAAGCCGACCCAGGCCTTGAACTCGCCCCGAGCCGAAGACAACGCTATCGCATCGGGCAGCAGGGCGCCGAAGGCCGCGGCGTCTGCGCCCTCGACCGCCGCGTAGGCATTGCCCTGCCAGCGCGTCCAATCCGATGCGCGCGAGCGCGGCTGCCGGTAGAACTCGAACGCGGCCTGCGCGCGCTCCCACCCCGGTCCCGGCGCGGCGACGCGCACCGCGCCCCGATGCCGGCGCCCGACGTTTCCCAGCGAGAGGTCGATCGCCTCGACAACGGTGCGCGACGCGCGCGGGCGGTCGATCAACTCGAGAGTCGCGCCGTGGACCAGTATCCTGCGCTGCGACATCAATGCCTCGAGTCCGCGTGCGTCGTGCGCCGCATCGGGATCGAACTCCACGCCCGCGACCCGCCATCGCCCCGAATCGAGCCGCTCGATGCGGACCGACGGGCGATCGAGCTGCACGACCGACAGACGAAGCTCGCCGGCGATCAGCGATTGCGGCGACAGCACCGCGGTCGCGCGCGGCACCGCGAGCAGCGACTCGCCGTCGTCGTCGGACAGCTCGAGCGCGTGTATGGTCAGGCGCGGCAGCAGACCTTCGAAACCGGTGTCGATGCGCCCGATCGACACCTTGCGGCCCGCGAGTTCACTCAGGCGCTCGGTCACGAGCGGGCGCCAATCGTCGAGCCTGGGCCAGACGTAGTGCCGCAGGCCCAGATAGGCCAGGCCCGCTACGAAATACGTGCCCACCAGGACGGCGACGAGCGCGCCAGCGATGGTCGGCCCGAGCCTGTGCAATCGGATCAGGGCTGAGACGAGCGGCACTTTCGTCGGGCCGAAGGCCCATCCTTGTGTTTGGAACGGCTCCGTTAGGATACCCGTTCCAGCTCGATCCACCGGCCCAGACCCGCGCGAAGCGAACAACATGACCTACCGTGCAGACGATGTTTCCGGATACTTCCGCCGCTCGCTGGCCGCGATCCGCGCGCAGGGCGAAAAGGGGGCGCAGCGGATTGCGCTGCTCGACGAGTGGATCTCGCGGCCGATCGACGCCGCGTCGATCGAAAGCGCGGTCGCGAAAGCACTGGCCACGGCGCACGAGCTGCGCATCGCAGCGCACGACCCGGACGCTGCGGGCCAGTCGTTGGCGAGCGGCCTGCGACAGGTGCGACAGTGCCTGATCATGGCGCTCGCCGAGCGCGACCTGCGCGGCGATGCGCCGCTCGAGGAGGTCTGCGGCGCGATGACCGCGTTCGCGAGCTGCGCGACCCGCGAAGCGCTGCACCAGGCGGCAGCCGAGTTCGCGTCCCGGCACGGTCGCGCGCTCGACGCGCAGGGCGCGCCGCAGGACCTGCTCGCCGTGGCGATGGGCAAGGGCGGCGCGGACGAACTGAACGTTTCCTCGGACCTGGACCTCGTGTTCGTCTTTCGCGAACAGGGCGAGACCGAGGGCCTGCGCGAAACCGGCGGCGAAGCGCGGACGTCGAACCGGATCGCGGCGAGCGAGTTCATGCACCGCGTGGCGCGGCGCACGATCCAGCTGCTGTCCGAAGCCACTGCCGACGGCTTCGTGTTCCGGGTCGACACGCGGCTGCGTCCCAACGGCGACTCCGGCCCGCTGGTGGCGCAACTGCCGATGCTCGAGCACTACTTCTATGCGCAAGGCCGCGAATGGGAGCGCTTCGCGTGGCTCAAGGCGCGCGTGATGGCCGACTCGGGCACAGCGGGCGAACAGGCGCGCCGCGCCGACGAGCAGGCGCTGGGCGCAATCGTCACGCCCTTCGTCTACCGGCGCTATCTCGACTTTCGCGTGTTCGGCGGGCTGCGCGAACTCCACGCGATGATTCGCGCGGAAGTGGCCAAGCGCGACGCGCGCAACCACGGCAGCATCGACGTGAAGCTCGGACGCGGCGGAATCCGCGAGATCGAGTTCATCGCGCAACTGTTCCAGATCGTGCGCGGCGGGCGCGACCCGGGGCTGCGCGACCGCCGCACGCTCGTCACGCTCGACGCGCTCGCGGCGCGCGGCGTGCTGCCGCGCGAGGACTGCGAGGCGCTCGCGCTCGCCTACCGGCTGCTGCGGCGCACCGAGCACGCGCTGCAGTACCGGGAGGACGCGCAGACGCACCGGCTCGGCGGCGAACCCGCGGAGCGCGAGGTCATCGCCTCGATGCTCGCGATGTCGGGCGAGGAGTTCGAAGCAGCGCTCGACGCCACGCGCGGCGCGGTGCAGCGCGTGTTCGACGGCCTGCTGCGTTCTCCCGAGACGCCCGATGCGCCGCGTGCCGGGACGGTCGCCGAGGGCGAGTCCCCGCCCGCCGAGGGCCTGCGAAACCGCCTCGACGCGTTGCGCGGGTCGGCACGCTACCGCGGCGCGCGCGCGGAAACGCGTGCCGCGATCGAGCAGGTACTCGCGGGCGCGTTCGCCGACACCAACGACGAGGCGACGCTGTCGCGCCTGATCGACCTGATCGAGGCGGTGATCGGGCGCGCCGCGTATATCGCGCTGCTATCGCAGTTCCCGCTCGCGCGAACGCGCGTGACGACGCTGCTCGGGCGCGCGAAGTGGGCGGCCGAGTACCTGATCCGTCACCCGATCGTGCTCGACGAACTGCTCGACGGGCAGCTGTTCGAGCCGCCCGAGCACGCCGCTTGGGAAGCCAGCGTGCGTGCGATGCTCGACGCCGCGCTCGTCGACGGCCAGCCCGACGTCGAGCACCAGATGGACATCGCGCGCGAGGCGCATCACGCGCAGGTGTTCCGGATGCTCGCGCAGGATCTGGAGGGACTGCACACCGTCGAGCGGGTCTCCGACCACCTCAGCGAACTGGCCGACCGCGTGCTGTCGATCGCGCTCGATCGTGTCTGGCCGATGGTGCGGCTGCGCCACCGCGACACGCCCCGATTTGCGATCATCGCCTACGGCCGCCTGGGAGGAAAGGAACTGGGCTACGCCTCGGATCTCGACCTGGTGTTCGTCTACGACGACACGCACGAGCGCGCGCCCGAGGCCTACGCGCAACTCGCGCAGCGCCTCTCGACCTGGCTCTCCTCGCGCACCGCCGCGGGGCAGTTGTTCGAGATCGACCTGCGGCTGCGCCCCAACGGCAACGCGGGACTGATGGTGACGAGCCTCGCGGCGTTCCGACAGTACCAGCGCGAGTCGGCGTGGGTGTGGGAGCACCAGGCGCTCACGCGCGCGCGATTCGTCGCCGGCGACGCGCAGATCGGCGCCGCGTTCGAAACCGAGCGCAGGGAGATCCTCGCCAGGAGGCGCGAGATCGGCAAGCTGCGCGAAGAAGTGATCGCGATGCGCCAGAAGATGCACGACGGGCACCCGAACCGCAGCGAGCTGTTCGATCTCAAGCACGACGACGGCGGCATGGTCGACATCGAGTTCATCGTCCAGTTCCTCGTGCTCGCGCACGCGCACGCGCACGCCGAGTTGCTCGACAACGCCGGCAACATCGCGCTGCTCGGCCGTGCCGGCGCGGCCGGGCTGATCGACGCCGATCTCGCCGCGCGCGTCGCAGCCGCCTACCGGCGCTTTCGGCAGTTGCAGCACGCGTTGCGGCTGAACGACGCGCGATTCGCGCGCGTCGCGCCCGATTCGGTCGCGTCCGAGCGCGAGGACGTGCGCGCGCTCTGGCGCGCGGCGATCGAGACCGCCGCCCAGGGCGCGTCGGGGGTGGCCTAGACCGGCACGCCGTCCGCGGCGCCGGGGTCGAGCAGCGAGGCTTCGATCCGGCGTCCGGCGCGCACGATCGCGCGCAGTTCGGCGAAGGGCACCGGTCGGGAGAAATAGAAGCCCTGGATCGCGTCGCAGCCTTCGTTGATGAAGAAGCGCAGCTGACCCTCGGTCTCGATGCCCTCGGCGATCACGCGCAGCCCCAGGCTGTGCGCCATCATGATGATCGCGCGCGCGATCGTCGCGTCGGAGCCGCTCGTCTCGATCTCATGTACGAACATCCGGTCGATCTTGATCGTGTCGAAGGCGAAATCCCTCAGGTGGCTCAAGCTCGAGTAGCCGGTACCGAAATCGTCCAGCGCGAGGCGCACGCCCTCGCCGCGAAGCCGCCGCAGCGTCGCTCCCGCGGTGACGGGGTCCGAGAGAAGGTAGCCCTCGGTCAGTTCGAGTTCGACCCATCGGGGGTCGACGCCCTGCCCGGCGAGCACGTCCTGCACCTGGCGGAAGAACCCCGGGCTGGACAATTGCCGGGGCGAAACGTTGACCGCCATCGTGACCTGGGCGCCGTCTTCCTCGCGCAGCGTGCGCAGCGCCGCACAGGCCTCGGCCAGCACCCAGTGGCCCACCTCGTTGATCAACCCGGTGTCCTCGAGCACGCCGATGAACTCGCCCGGGAGCACGACGCCGCGCTCGGGGTGGCGCCAGCGGATCAGTGCCTCGACGCCGACGATCGCGCCCCTCTCGGATCCCACCTTGGGTTGGAAATGCAGTTCGAACTCGCCGCGCGCGATCGCGCGCCGCAACTCGCGCTCGGTGCGCATCCGCGCCACCAGAACCTGGTTCATCGCCGGGGTGTAGAACTGCACCCCGTTGCGGCCCCGGCCCTTGGCGACCGACATCGCGGTGTCGGCGTCGCGCAGCAGCGTGTCGATCTCGTCGGAGTCGTCCGGAAACAGCGTGACGCCTGCGCTGGCGGTGATGAAGATCTCGTGCGAATCGATCACCGCGGGCTCGGCGAGCGCATCGAGCAGCTTGCGCGCGACGCGACCGGCCGCGTGCGGATCGCTCACTTCGCCCAGCGCGACCACGAACTCGTCGCCGCCCGCCCTTCCAACCGTGTCGCTCACGCGCAACTGCGAGACGAGCCTGCGCGCGATCTCGCGCAGCAACTCGTCGCCGACGTCGTGACCGAGCGTGTCGTTGACGTACTTGAAGCGATCGATGTCGATGAACACGACCGCCACTCGCCAGCCGTTGCGCCGCGCCAGCGCCATCATCGTTCGCAGGCGGTCGCGAAACAGCAGCCGCGTCGGAAGTTCGGTCAGGCCGTCGAAATGCGCCATCTGCAGCAACCGCTCCTGCCACTCGATGCGCTCGGTGACGTCGACGTGCATGACGACCGCACCACGCGCTCCGGCCGTCTCGACCGGTGCGATCATGCACTGGAACCAGCGGGCCAGTCCGGGCGCATCGCAGCGATAAACGCTCGACGCCTGATCGCTGCGGCCCGAGAGCACGTCGGCGATCCCGCGCGCGATCAGTTCGGCGTCCTCCGCATCGGCGCCGCCCGATTGGCGGCAGATCGCCAGGTAGTCGGCGCCCACGCCGTCGTCGCTCAGCGCGAGCCCGTTCTCGCGGCCGAACGCGCGCCACTGGGCGTTGGTCTCGACGATGCGCGCCTGCGCGTCGAGCAGCACGACGTTGGCCGGCAGCGCGTCGAGCACGGCGCGCCTTGAGTCGGCGTCGAACACCGGCTGCGCCACGCGCGCGTCGCGAGACCCGGGCTGCTGCGCGGGGCGAACGAAGGCGAGCGTGACCGCGCCCTCGCCCTGCCCGCCACGAACGATCGTGACCCGCAGCTCGATCTCGCTACCGTTGCCGCGGCGCCCGAGAACAGAGAGCGACTCGATGTCGCCGGCCGCCGCGGCAGGCGCGCCGCCGGAGCCGCCGGCACCCTGCGCAGGCGCGAAGAGCGCGCCCGGCAATAGCGTGACCGCAGCGCCGAGCACGTCGGCGGCGCGCACGCCGAACAGGCTCTGCGCGCCCTGGCTCAGCACGACGACACGCCCGCGCGCATCGACCCCGACGACCGGGTCGTCGAGGTGTGCGGCCAGCGCCGCCAACTGCGGCAGATCGATCGACAAGCCAAGCCTCCGTGCGCCGTGCCAGCGCCCGTCACGCAAATACTGCAGCAAATGCAGTTGGATCGGCAAGAAAGGGCGGATATGGCGACACGGCTAGGCCAAACGGCCTACCCTGCGCGGAGTAGATCAGCCGTACATCGATCCGCGGTCCGCTTGTCAGGCCGCGCCCTGGGCGGGCACGCGTCCGACCGACCAGCCGGCGCGAAACCCCTGTCGCAGTACCGCGAACAGCACGATCAGCACGACCGGGATCGACAGCAGGTTCAGGATCGACCATCCGTTGACATACAGCAGCGCGCCCGAAGACGCGGACGAGGTCACCATCGTCATGAACACGCAGGCGTCCATGAACCCCTGTACGCGCATGCGCTCGCTCGGCCGGTAGCTGGTCGTGAGCAGCGCGGTGCCGCCGGTGTACATGAAGTTCCACCCGACGCCGAGCAGGAACAGCGCGACCAGGAATTGCATCAGGTCCACGCCCGAGAGCGCGATCGCGATGCACGCGAGCATCAGCGCACAGCCGGCGGCGATCACCGGGAGGATCCCGACGCGGGCGATCAGCGCCCCGGTGAACAGGCCCGGCGCGAACATCCCGACGATGTGCCATTCGATCACCAGCGCGGCCGACGCGAACGGGTGCTTGCACACCTCCATCGCGAGCGGGGTCGCCACCATCAGCAGGTTCATCACGCCGTAGCCGAGCG
>JAHDXY010000243.1 GCA_023384005.1 Burkholderiaceae bacterium
CGCCATCGTCGTCGCGCGCACCGGCTCGACCAGCAGCCTGCCCGCGTCGCCCGGCAGGTCGATCGCCGGTTCTCCCCGCCATTGCAGTTCGACGCGGGTCGGCGGCGGCGCGTCGAGCGACGACGCCTTGCAGGCGACGAGGTCGTTCCTGTACCTGAGCAGCGCGACCCCGTCGTGCAGCACGCGCCCGCAGGCGCCCTCGGCGCCGATCAGCTGGCGGTCGATCTCGCGCAGCCGCGCCACGCCCGGCATGCGCAGGCCCTGCGAGCGCAGCCACGCGCGCAGCGCCGCGTGGCGCCGTTCGAGCGACAGGCCCGCGAGCGCGCGCCGGTCGAGCCCCGCGCCGCTGCGCGCCCGCGCCAGATCCTGTTGCGCCGACGCGTCCTGAGCGTCGCGCGCCGCGCGGATCCGCGGCAGCGCGGCGAGCAGCGCAGCGCTCAGCCCCGGCACCGCCGCTTCGAGCGCCGGAAGGACGCGATGGCGGATCGCGTTACGCGTGCGTCCGAGGTCGCGGTTGCTCGGGTCCTCGATCCAGCGAAGACCGTAGATGCGCGCGTGCTCGGCCAGGCACGCGCGTGGCAGATCGAGCAGCGGTCGAATAACGGTCGCGCCGCCGAGCGTCGCGCGTGCCGCGATTCCGCTCAACCCGTCGATGCCGGTGCCGCGCGCGAGCCGCATCAGCATCGTCTCGACCTGGTCGTCGGCATGGTGCGCGGTGAGGATCGCGACCGCGCCGACGCGCCGCGCCAGCCGGGCGAGCGCGCGATAGCGTTGCTCGCGCGCCCACGCTTCCAGGTTCGCGCCGCTCGCCGGCGCCGGTGCCAGCCGCAGGCACCGGTACGCGACCCCGAGCGCACGCGCCTCGCGCGCACAGTGCGCGGGCCACGCGTCGGCCGCCGCCTGCAAGCCGTGGTGGACGTGCGCCGCGACGATCCGGTCGGCGCCGAGAACCCTCGCGGCGGCGTGCAGCAGCACCGTGGAATCGAGTCCGCCGCTGAACGCGACGACCAGGCGCGCGGGAGCGAGCGCCGCCAGCGCTCGCTCGACGCTACTCGCCGATCTCCTTGAACTTGCCATACGCCATGATGCGCTCCTGGCGATTCTTGATCAGTTCGCCGGGCTTGACATCGGTGAACTGGCGCAGCGCGTCGCCCAGCGCGCGCTTGAGGAGTGTCGCCATCTGCGCCGGGTCGCGATGCGCGCCACCGAGCGGCTCGCTCACGATCCGGTCGATCAGGCCGAGCGCCTTGAGCCGGTGCGCAGTGATGCCGAGGATCGCGGCCGCGTCGGAAGCGCGTTCGGCGCTCTTCCACAGGATCGCCGCGCAGCCTTCGGGTGAAATGACCGAGAGGATCGCGTACTGCAGCATCAGCACGACGTCGGCCACCGCGATCGCGAGCGCGCCGCCCGAGCCGCCCTCGCCGATGATCGTCGTGATGATCGGAACCTTCAGCCCCGCCATCTCGAACAGGTTGCGACCGATCGCTTCGGATTGGCCGCGCTCCTCCGCGCCGATGCCGGGAAACGCCCCGGGCGTGTCGACGAAGGTGAACACGGGCAGCCCGAACTTCTCGGCCGTCTTCATCAGGCGCAAGGCCTTGCGATAGCCCTCGGGCTTTGGCATGCCGAAGTTGCGATAGCCGCGCTCGCGCGTATCGCGCCCCTTCTGATGCCCGATCACCATTACCGCCTGCCCGTTGAAGCGCGCCGGCCCGCCGACGATCGCCGCGTCGTCGGCATAGTGGCGGTCGCCGTGCAGCTCGTGGAAATCGGTGAACATCGCCTCGATGTAATCGAGCGTGTAGGGCCGCTGCGCGTGGCGCGCGACCTGTGCGACCTGCCACGGATTGAGCTTGGAGTAGGTATCCTTGATCAGCGACTGGCTCTTCTTGCGCAGTCTCTCGATCTCGTCGGCGATGTCCACTGCCGACTCGCCCTGCACGAAGCGCAGCGAATCGATCTTCTCCTCGAGGTCGGCGATCGGCTGCTCGAATTCCAGGAACGTCGTCTTCATGTTCTCGTTTGCCCTCAGTACTCCACCGGCACCGGGTCGAGACTGCGCCACAGGTACCAGGTGGCGACGGTTCGCCACGGACGCCAGCGCTCGCCGATCGCCTGCGCGGTCGCGCGCAACTGCCGGCCGGCCGCACCGGTCAGTGGCGGCTGCGGATCCTCGCCCTCGCCGTAGTGCCGCGCCACCGCGCGCAGCACGCCGAGGTCGTCGAGCGGCAACACGTCGGGGCGTTGCAGATTAAAGATCAGAAACATCTCGGCTGTCCAGCGTCCGACGCCGCGCACCTGGATCAGTTGTTCGACGATCTCCTCGTCTGCCAGCGTGCCCCACTGCGCGGGATCGACCGAGCCGTCGCGAAACCGGCGCGCCAGATCGCGCACGTACTGCACCTTGCGATCGGACAGTCCGCAGCGCCGCAGCGTGGGCGCGCGCATCCGCACGAGCCGCTCGGGCGTCACTTCGCGCGCGCTCGCCTCGAGCCGCGACCACACCGACTGCGCCGCCTTCACCGAGATCTGCTGGCCGACGATCGAACGCGCGAGCGTCACGAAGGGATCGCCGCGCGAGACCAGATGCGCGTCGCCGCAACGCGCGATGATCGCGCCGATCACCGGGTCGGCTTGTCCCAGTTCTCCGCACGCTCGGTCCCAGTATGCGGGCTTGGCCATTGCGCTCACTGCCTCGCAATCGGAAGGTTGAACAGGAGGTTCTGCGGCTTCAGCCGAAGCTGTTGCTCGTCGTCGCAGGCGATCGCCATGTACACCGGCTTGCCCGCTACCGCCTGATCCTGCTCCTCGATCCGCTCGAAGTCGAGCCGCATCAGCAACAGGATGCGTTTGTGTTCGTCGGGCGCGAGCTCGTTGCCCGCATACAGTTTGTCGAGCAGGCGCGTCGATTGCGGATCGAGCCCGACGTGCCAGCTCCAGCGCGCGTCCTCGATCGACGCGAGCGTTCGCACCCGCACGCGCACCCCGATCAGGTGCCCGACCCACAGCGCGATCAGCTGCGCGAAGCGCGACGCCGCCTCGCGCCCGTGGGTGAGCTCGATCGCGTGATCGTGCTTCTCGTCGCGACCGAAATACTGCTCGGCGTTGCCGGCGTCGAGCACCTCGACCTCGGCGCCCGCCGACGCGACGCCACCGCGCGCGAGCAGTCGGCCCAGGTCCGAGCCCGAGGACTGGTCGATTCGATCCTCGACCGTCTCGCTGTCGGCGAGAACGACGCGCCCGCCTTCGAGCGAAACGCGCTGCTCGCGAAACCACAGTTCGGCCACGCGCAGCAGCAATCCGTCCTCGCAATCGGCCAGCAGGTGGTGAACGATGATCTGCGCGAGCTGGTCGGCGAAGAGCGGTGGAACGTCGATCCTCCCGGTGGTGGCCGCGTCGGCGAACAGCGCATAGTAGGCGGCCTGCAGGCTCGGAGCAGCGAGCAGGCGGTCGCGAAACCGCAGGAACAGGCGCCAGTTCTCGGCAGAGTCCGGGTCGGCGAGCCCGGCGAGTTCGTGCGCGTCGACCGCATCGCGCGGCGCGCGCACGAGCCGCGCGTGCAGTGCGCACTCCTTCGGGCACGAGTCCTCGATCGGCGCGAGCTCCGCGCGGCTCAGGTATGCGCGAAGGAATTCGTCGGTCACGACCAGCCCGCCGTTCGCGTCGACGTCGAGCAGCGAAAGACCGGAGTGGATCCAGAACGGCCGCATCGCCGCTGCCGGCCCGACCTCAGGCCCGACGCCAGACGGTGCCGCCCGGGGTGTCTTCCAGAACGATTCCGGCGGCGAGCAGCTCGGCGCGGATCGTGTCTGCTCGCGCGTAGTCCTTCGCGCGCTTGGCCTGCACGCGCTCGTCGATCAGCGCCTGGACGCGCGAGTCGTCGATCGCGCCGCTTTGAGCATCGCTGCCGAGCAGGCCCGAGCGGCGCACGATTTCTGGATCGCGCCCGAGCAGCCCGAGCACGCCGCCCATCGCGCGCAGCTCGTTTGCGAGCCCGGCGTCACCTCCGCGATTGAGCTCGCTCGCCATCTCGAACAGCACCGACAGCGCGACCGGCGTGTTGAAGTCGTCGTCCATCGCGGCGCGAAACCGCGCCGCCCAGCGGCCCGACCAGTCGATCGCGCCCGCCTGCGCAGCCGCGTCTCGGGCTGGCGCACCGTGCTCGGGCGCGACACCGCCCGCCGGGTGATCGCCCAGCGCGTTGTAGAGCCGCAGCAACGCGATGCGCGCGTCTTCCAGGTGCACGTCGGCGTAGTTGAGCGGGCTGCGATAGTGCGCGCGAAGCATGAACATGCGCACCACCTCCGGGTCGAACTTGCGCAGCACTTCGCGAATCGTGAAGAAATTGCCCAGCGACTTCGACATCTTCTCGTCGTCGACGCGAACGAAACCGTTGTGCATCCACACCCGCGCGAAGGTGCACCCGAGCGCGCCCTCGCTCTGCGCGATCTCGTTCTCGTGGTGCGGAAACTGCAGGTCGGCCCCGCCACCGTGGATGTCCAGCGTCTCGCCGAGCAGCGAGGTCGACATCGCGGAGCACTCGATGTGCCAGCCCGGACGTCCCGCTCCGTAGGGCGAGGCCCACTTCACCTCTTCGGGTTCGTCCTCCTTGGCGGCCTTCCACAGCACGAAGTCGAGCGGATCCTGCTTCGCGTCGGCGACCGCCACGCGCTCGCCCGCGCGCAAGTCGTCGAGCGACTTGCCGGAGAGCTTTCCGTAGCCTGCGAACGCGCGCACCGCGAAGTTCACGTCGCCGTCGCTCGCGCGATACGCCAGGCCATTCGCTTCGAGCTTGCCGATCATGCTCAGCATCTGGGGCACAAAGTCGGTGGCGCGCGGCTCGTGCTCGGGCCGCTCGACGCCCAGCGCGTCGGCGTCCTCGTGCATCAGCGCGATGAATCGCCCCGTCAGCTCGCGCACCGTCTCGCCGTTCTCGACGGCCCGGCGGATGATCTTGTCGTCGATGTCGGTGATGTTGCGCACGTAGCGCACCTGCAGCCCGCTCGCGCGCAGCCAGCGGCTCACCATGTCGAATACGACCAGCACGCGCGCGTGCCCGACGTGGCAATAGTCGTACACCGTCATCCCGCAGACGTACATGCGCACGCGCCCCGGTTCGATCGGTACGAAGTCTTCCTTGCGACGGGAGAGCGAGTTGTAGATCCGCAGCATCGTGAGTGCGGTGAACCCGCTGGAATCGATTGCTAGAATGGCAGGATGCGAACGAGTATAGCACCGGCTTGCGGGCGATCGGCCCTGCGAGCGCCTCGCGCCCCGCTCGGTGCGGTGCGCTGCGCGCTGGCCTTTGCGTCGGCCTTTGCGTCGGCCTTCGCGCTCGCGCTCGCCCTTGGCCACTCGCCGGGCGCGTTGGCGCAGACACCCCCGGCGCAGACCTCTCCGGCCGAGCCGCGATCGCGCAACGACCCGATGTTGCGACTTCCTCGCGGCGCCGACGCATCGATCCTCGGCGGGCCCGGTCGCGTCGTTCCGGACGTTCCGGTGGCGTCGAACCTGCCGCTGCAGTCCGACCCGCGCGCGGTCAGCACCGCGCTCGAACAGGCCAACCGACTGGTCGGCGAGGACAAGCACGACGACGCGCTCAGGACCCTCGACACCGCGCTCGCCGCGCAGCCACGCGACCCGCAACTGCGTTTCCTCTACGGCGTCATCCTCGCCGATCGCCACCGCACCGCCGACGCCACCGGCGTGTTCGAGCAGCTCGCCGCCGACTTCCCGGAGTTGCCCGAGCCGCACAACAATCTCGCGGTGATGCACGCCGCAGCCGGCGACCTGGACAAGGCTCGTGCCTCGCTCGAGAACGCGGTGCGCGCGCTGCCCGGCTACGCGCTGGCGCACGAGAACCTCGGCGACCTCTACCTGCGATTGGCGGCGCGCTCGTACCAGCGCGCCACCGACCTGGACGCGCAGGCGCCCTCGCCCAGACACAAGCTCGCGATGGCGCGCGAACTGATCGCCAGACTGACCCCCGGCGGCGCGGCGCCGAAACCCCAGTCGCCACGCACCGATTGATTCTTCCACGGAGACCACGCACGATGCTCAAGAAACTTCCGCTGATCAGCGCGATGCTGATCGCACTTTCGGCCGTCGAAGACGGCGCCGCCGCGAACAACCCCCAGGTGTCGCTCAAGACCTCGATGGGCGAGATCGTGATCGAGCTCTACCCGGACAAGGCGCCCAAGACGGTAGAGAACTTCCTGCAATACGTGCGCGAGAACCACTACAAGGGCACGATCTTTCATCGCGTGATCGGCAACTTCATGATCCAGGGCGGGGGGTTCAGCGCCGACTTCTACAAGCCCGGCACCCCGGACCACGGCCAGAAACCGATGCGCGCGCCGATCCCGCTCGAGTCGAAGAACGGGCTGCGCAACGACACCGGCACGGTGGCGATGGCGCGCACCTCGAACCCCAACTCGGCCACCGCGCAGTTCTTCATCAACACGGTGGACAACGCGAACCTGAACCATCCGCAACCCGACGGCCACGGCTATGCCGTGTTCGGCAAGGTCGTCAGGGGCATCGAGGTGGTCAACGCGATCCGCGCGGTTGCGACGACCACCGTGGGGCCGTTCCAGAACGTGCCGGTCGAACCGGTACGGATCGAATCGGCCAGCATCGTCGGCGCGCGCTGATCGCGCGCCGCGCGGTGGCGGCGACTGCGGGGGCGGCGACCGCGGTGGGCGCCGCTACCACGGCGCGCGTAAAGGCGCAGTGAGCAGGATGGCCGCGTTGCTCGAGTTAAGCGGAAAGGACCGTGCGCTGTTCGCCTCCGACGTCCACCTCGACGAGAGCGACGCGGCCACCGCGCGGATGTTCCTCGACGCGCTGGCGCGCGAGGGCATGGGCGCGTCGCACCTGTTCCTGCTCGGAGATCTGTTCGAGGCCTGGATCGGCGACGATGCATCGGACACGCTCGGACAACGGATCGCCGAAGCCCTTGGCGTGCTCGCGCATGCCGGAACGCGGCTGTACCTTATGCACGGCAACCGCGACTTCCTGCTCGACGCGCCGCTGCCCGTGCGCGGCGATCCGGATTCGCCGCGCAGCGCCC